>BPDA01000004.1 GCA_019654055.1 Methanobacteriota archaeon
CCGAGAGTTCGTCGAGGTCATCCACATCCAGCGGCGATGCCTTCGGCGTGAAGCCCGGCTGGATGCCGTGCTCGAAGTCTGCAGGGATGTAGTCGGGGTCTGTCAGCCTACCCCAGAGGTTGCGCATACTCATGACTACCACAGTCGCCTGAGCGGCAGTCATCCCGGGTAGGATGGCCATCACCGAGGAGACGATTGCGGACAGGAAAGTCGGGATTGCGAGCGGCTTCATCGGAGGCATCTCCCAGTTGGCCTCCTGAGGAGGGATCTCCGAGGTCGTGACGTAGATGTCGATTAGGTTGGCTATCCCGAACAGACCGGCTAGGCCTGGGAATAGCAGGGTGGCTGATGGCATCCCAATTGGCGAGCGACCGGGCAGCTCAAACACAGCCCAGCCGTAGAATCCTGTGAGCAGGAAGAAGAAAGTCGCAGCGAGCATCCCTGCGGTCCTCGAGCTGCTGCCCAGTCTCAGGTCTAGGTTCTCCCATCTGCGGTGGATGTTGAACTTCCCAATTGGTATGTTGAACTCGATCTTGCGCGGCAGAGGTAAGACGAGCCTGCTGGTCAGACGCTGGCTCCACTCCGGCCACGCCAATCTGGTCGTTTCGGTCATGATTAGGAATATCGAGATAATTAGTAGCAGCCAGGGGAGGACATCGCGGCTGGACTCATACAGGCCTAGTCCAGGATCCTCTCCGAACAGCAACCTCGCAACGATTAGCAGGGGAATGGACATCAGCATGCCCATCTGCGAGCCGCGAGCCGAGTATGCGACCCCCTGTGCGGCCTGCCCTGAGATTAGCATGCGTGCCCAGGCAGCAGGGCGAGCGCCATGTTGTCGTCAGGAGCTCCCACGAGGGCGCTCGGGATGTAGTTCAGGAATGTGTGCACAGTGCCGCAGGCCACGATGATTCCTGCCACCGCATCCAGAGGAATCCCTATGGCGACTGCAACAGGAGAGAGACTCAATGCGATTAAGGCCACGTTGTTGACATGGAACCCGGGAATCAGACCGGTCAGGCAGCCCAGCATGATGCCGAACAGGTAGGAGCCAATCAGCCAACCGAAGTCCAGCACCCAGGGGTCCATTGAATCACCTCAGCGTATGTCGATGCAGAATTGCGCCGAGTTACCTATCGAGTCCTCGGTCATAGTCAGACGACCGGTCCATTCGATGGGCTCGCCGATTTGCTCCTGCTGGCTAGCCTCGGTACCGTCGCCCAGCAGGCAGACCCTCTCATCTGAGCCGGAGCGTGAGATCCACTGGTTACCGTCCTCATCCATCACCGCCTCGCCAGTGATTTGCACCAACTTGCCGATGTCCCACCTCCACGAGTTGTAGCCATCGCCCCAGTTGAGCACCGACGGTGCCGGCGCCTCCCCGAGCAGCCATGACCGCGCCTCTAGGACGATCCTGCCCTCAGACTCCGACCACAGCACCGTGGCATTGAACCGAATCGCCTGATCGGCCTCAATCCACTCCGCGTGCTCGCCGACGAACTCTATCCTGAGTTTGGTGTCCCTGTCGTAGTAGCCTGGCCCGTCACCGACATATCCCTTGTCATAGTCCGGCGAGATTGGATCGGTGATCCAGCCCTCGAACTGGTAGCTGTTGCCCACGTGGGCGAACGGGTCCTCGACCACCTCCTTCATCGTCATGAGATCGTCGCCGAACTGGCCTGCGGGGTGCTGTAGGGCCTCGACGTATCCTCGGTCGAGACATACCTCGGCCTCGTCAGTGGACCATGCCAGCCTGCCCCCCCAGTCCCCCGACTGACCCACTATGTCGTCAGCCAAGTCTTCGGAGGACGGGAGCATGCAGAGCCGGTCGGTCGGGGCATCCCCCTCGATCCACCACTCCTCGCCATCACTCCCTATGGTGCCATCTATGACGACCAACTTGCCCACCTCATAGGTCAGGGTGTAGGGCTCGGCCTCCCAATCCAGGTACAGCGTCTCCCCCTGCGACAAGACCTCAACCTCGGTGGCTTGCACCAGCAGTCTCCACCGGTAGGAACGCTCGTCGAACTGCAGCCAGCCGTTGACGACCACGTGGCTTCCTGCCTCCACCCATTCCATCACCCTGCCTTCGACCTGCATGTACAGCAGGTGGTCGGCGCCTCCGTAGACCTGATTGTCCATCAGATACAGCGAGTGGTAGGTCACATCCGGGGCGAGCGACTCGCTGAGCCAGCCGTCGATGGTGAGGGATTGATTGGCGAAGGACGGGGGGTTCCGACCGACCTCGACCAGTTTGGTCTCGGTGAATTCTATTGTCTGTTCCTTCGCGACGATGGCGCCGTAGCCGTTCGACTGCAACCATATCCTACCATTCCACTCTGAGACCTCTCCCTCGACCGTGACCACTGTGCCGATTGGTGGCACCTCGTTGGTCCAGTCCACATTCCAGCGGACCTTCGCAACCGAATGCCCATCAATCTCCTGGACCTGTAGGTCTATCCTGTCAGCACCCTCGCCGTAAGGGTCACGAACGTAACTTGTCAGCACGCCCTCAATCTTCACAGTCTCACGGGGGTAGTTCCGTATCTCGTCTATCTCTATCATGTCCGGTTCCCTTATCACGGCGTAGAAGTTCATCGCCGAGACAAGCAGAAGCGACGTGAAGAACATCACCCATAGCTTCGCCATGAGTCCCCACGGGCGGGCCTCGCGCTTCAAGGTTGAGAGCCATCGCTGCCGATTCTCCTGTGGCGGAACGAAGACAAGGTTCATTTCGCAAAGCGCCGCGAGAGGTGCAGGGACCCGTAGCTCAGTTGGTTAGAGCGCTCGGCTCATAACCGAGTGGTCATCGGTTCAAATCCGGTCGGGTCCACCACTCAGAAGACACATCGCCCCAATGACCGTTTCACGGTCCAGTTGGTGCGAAGCCTCAAATACGGTCCGAGGGGGCCTAGATGACAATGACGAAGGCCCGTTCCGTGAGACCCGCCCTGATGATTCTGGCTGTGTATTTCCTAAGCACCTGGGCCGGAGCCGCTGCGGTTCAGGCCCAAGGGCCTGTTCCGGACATCACCTTGAGTTGCCAGCAGCCGCAGCCCATAGACGTCTATCCAGGGGCCACTAGAGTCACCATCATCGATTGCACTCTCGAGAACCCGACCATCCATCAGGAGAAGGTAAACGTGCAGATCCAGTCTGGCTCACTAGCAGCGGCTGGCCCCGCCTCGATGACCGTCGGAGCCCAGTCGGACGTCTCGTTCCAGGTGGTCGCCCGTGCCGAGCTCAGGATGCCCCAGGGGTCGCAGATAATCTCAATCACGGCCGAGGTCGTGCAGGCTGACGGAATCACCTGGGTAGGGACTCCGACCACGTATAAGGTGCTGGCAGTAATCAGGCAGTTCAGCCGACTCCGAGTTGCCTCCGAGGTCGCTTTCCTGCAGCTCAGGCCCAAGGTGGACTACATGCTGACCTTCGATGTCTACAACGACGGCAATGCGATGGACAGGTTCAACGTCGGGGTCGAGAACTACGACGAGCTGAATGACGAGGGCTTCCAACTCAGCATCCCTCTGGTCTCGGTGGAGATAGAATCGATGGCCCCCGCCGAGAAGATTAGGGTCCAGATGAGGACTCCAAAGAATCAGGGCTGGACTGACAAGTACTTCTCATTACAGTTCAAGGCGACTTCCGAATACTCTGTGAGGACTGAAGGGATTCCGAATTATCAGGTGCAGACCATGACGATATACATCAGAGGAGTGTACCTCCCCGGCTTCGAGCTCATGGGGACCATGATGATCACGACGCTGGCCGCTGCGGCTCTGGCTGGAAGGTACCGTGACGACGAGGACGATGATTCGGACGGCCCCAAGGTTCTCGATGCGAGACTTTTCTGAACCGTCATCGCTCTAGGTGCGACTTGCCGTCAACGGGTTGATAACCCACACGCGTGACGTGCGTACCGGTTGCGAGGGTCTAGGATGAGTGACGGCGGTCTGCTGCAGAAGGCCATGGAACAACAGTCCTCCGATGGAGGCGATACAGTCATCGCAGCTGATGTGGCCGAACCCCGGGGCACGGGCATGATGTCCGGTTCGGTCAGGCAGGGCGCTGCTTTGGCAGTGATTGCCTTGGTTCTTTCATGGCTCTTCTCTAGCCCAGGCATCCAGAGTGATTTCGCCTTTCTCGGGGCTATCCCTCTACTTCTCTTCGCAGGATCTTTCTATCTGGTCTGGAATGCATTGGGCAGGAAGCAGACTGCTGCGATAGCCGTAGCCTACCTCTTGCTCGCAGCATCTCCCTATCTCGTGATGAGCCTCTCGTCCGGAGAGATCACCGTCACTGAATCGGAACTGTCCGACGACTCCTCGACCATCACCCTGACCATCAGGGAATCCGGGGCCATACTCGGGTCCTCGGTGGATTCGGCAGATGTGTCAATCACCTACGACGGATCCGAGGTATACTCCCAATCCATTCAATTCTCCATCGACAGGGAGGATGGGTTCGGCAAGTATGGGGAGATCGATATCTCAGTCGGAGATTGGTACCAAGGCAATGCAGCCGATGACTCCGAGTACGTAGTGACTGTCGATGTCGGCAGCTCTTCGGACTCCATGCAACTCCAGTCCCGCCATCTGCAGAGAACAGTTGAGGACGTGAAGGGCGATGCCTCTGGAGCCATGGGGACGGGCAACGACTGTGACGACTCAAAGGAATCCTGTGTGATTGGAGTCGCCCTCAGGTCTTGGTCCGGGTTGGATGCCCTTGGGGACAACCCTCCCGGGGCATTGCCTCACGCAGACTACACCTTGCAAGCCACACTACACTACGATAACACCGCCGTCATCTCCTATCCCGTGGTCACCGTTGTCAATGGACTCGCCGAATGGGACTCCGGCAATGGAGAGTATGGAGGAGGCAGTGCCATGGTGGGGGAGGATGGGTCAGAGTTGCCGTTGCCCGGATCTGTGGACTCTTTCGAGCTGAACACCAAGTACGTCCCAATCGAGGATTGGGCGGTCAGCGACTTCGGCTGTTACCACTTCACGGTCGAGGTCTCGCAAACGTCCCCTTGGTCCGACGGCTCGACCGTATCTCACACATCGTACTACGAGTACACTGAGGAGGGCGGCGAGTCCGAACCGGGGGAGCAATCAGAGAACCCCACGAACGAGGCATGGACCTCGGTACCGAGTTGTGAAAACTAGTACTCTTCCCTAGAGTAGTCGGAGTCATCTTCGTCCGTCTCGACTATCGCGTCAGAGTCTCCTCGCCTCAGCATAGCCATCCCTGCGATCACCGCTCCGACCACTATGGCAGCAAGCAGGGGTAGTATCGGCAGCGAGTCGTCCTCGACCGGCTCCGTCCAAGTCGCCAGCCCCGTAATCATGCTACCGCCCCCGAAGGCGCCGTCATCCACTAACTGGGTCGGCGTCAGAATACGGCATGAGAGCGTAGCCTCACCGACATCGCTGCTGCGCCAGCCGAACGAGGCTTCTACCGACTCTCCAGCGTCTATCCTGATCTCTTGATAACCTCCGATGTTTGCCTCCATCCCGGTTCCGACCACGTCGCAGGTGAAGTAAAGCAGGGCAGCAGCAGTCCCCCTGTTCGCCAGTCTGGCCTGTATCGGCATGGATTGACCGATGGATTTGGTCGCAGCCCCTTCGGATATGTCGAGCGACTCCCACTCCACGAACGGAGTGCCTGAGTCGAGAATGGTGTTCTGTGCCCAGCCCAATGCCACCGGGCCGCCGCCATAGTTGCCTATGCCAGATGACTCCGGATTCCAACCCGTCACGTACGTCACCACCTCGATGACCGCCGACTCGGTCCACACGGTTCCGTCGGAGTATCCTATCTCGACCACCCGCTCCCTGCCCGAGTCGACTGACGCGAAGCCACCTAGGCTGAAGGTCTCCTGAGACAGCTCCTGCGGGCCAATCCCAGTCACTCTCAGTACCACGTAGTCGGCATCGACCTGTATGGTCTGGCCCGAGACCCTGCGCTCCCAACGGTCGATTAGGCCTCCCGAGCCACTGACGCCCTCACCCCAGTAGATCTCCGACTCGGGTCCGCCGCGCACGTCGTGATCATCGAGGCTGCCGTAGAATGAGGACCCGCCCAGCAGCTCGACCCCTCCAGAGTTCCCGATAATCACAGGCCCCACCCTGTCGAACTCGGAGTCATCAGCGCTAATGGAGCCGTTGACGAAGATCTGACCACCTGAGACGACCGAGTTCGCTGCGACCATCTCACCGAGCACCTCGACGCCGAATCCCTGTGTTCCCGCGGCCATCATGTTGACCGATTCGAGATCATTACCGAGAATGGTCGAGCTGCTGCCGGCTGCAGGCTCGATGGTGATTGATGCCACGGTAACGGCGCTTGAAGAGTAGCCGGTGAGGCCTATCCAAACGTCACCGGTGCCTTCAGTGAACGAGAATGTGTGGGCCGTGCCGTTGATGGTGACCGACTCGCCATTGACATGTGCGGCACCACCGTAGTAACTGTGCCCCTCCAGCGCTTGCATCTTCACGCTGAATGACCCGGAAATCCCCTCGCCGGGGACCTTGAACTTCGACATGTTGGCATCATCCCAGTAACCCATGCTGGCAATCGCTGTAGGAGTTTGCTCGCCTACTAGGATCGCCTGCTGCAGAGACAGGTTCCCACCCGCCTCCACGACAATCCTCGACCCCATGTGCATCCGGACCTCGGTACCGTCTATGGTCAGATGGCCACCGCTCACTACCCTCACGGTTCCATCGATTGACTGCTCGCCCGTCCAAGTCACGTTGTCGCTAATCACCGTCTCTGCCGAGTCGGCCGAGGCAGACGGCACTGCGGATGCCAGGACTGCGGTGGTAATCAGCAGCATCTGCAGCATCGCGATTCGTCTCATGGCTACCCAATACCGGCGTCGGTCATGAATAGTTTTGCCCGACTCTCTTCGGATAGGGTTCATTCGCTGTCTACGTTTGGCAGACCCGTGGACGTGTCACCGCTCTTTCCCGCACCCGACCCCTCGGCCTTCGTGCTGAACATACTCTCCGTGCTGATGATGTACGGACCGTTCTACTTGGCCAATACGGGCGCGATGTTGTTCGGCAAGTGGATCCCAGATAAGTTGGGCTTCAGCAGCTCAATCATCGACGGAGGCAGGAATTGGAGGGACGGGTTCCGAATTCTAGGTGACGGCAAGACGTGGAATGGCCTGCTGGGAGGAGGTATCTTTAGCGGTCTGCTGACCATGCTGGCGCACCACCTGTGGTCCGACAGGGTACTGCCCGATGCGCGCCCCTTCGTCGACCCAGCCATGCTGACGAGTCACGACGACTGGTTCTGGGTCGGAGGGGAGTGGGGCGCGGCCTTCGTAATGGGATTCACGTTGGGTATCGCTTGCATGTTAGGGGACACAGCAGGGTCGTTCGTCAAGCGCCGCCGGGGGCTCAAGCGAGAGGGCGACGAGAGCTCGGAGGCCCCCCTGCTCGACACCGTCCCGTTCGCGATAGCCATTTTCATCGCGGCCTTCGCCCTGTTCGACGGACAGATATTCACTCATGAGCAACTCCGAGGGGAGATAGTAGCCCTGCTGATTCTTACTCCAATCATCCACCGATCGTTCAATCTGCTCGGCTACAGGCTCGGACTGAAGTCCGTGCCGTTCTAGGACAGCGGCGCCCCCGGAATCAATTAACGCCTCGTCTGCCCACGCAGGCCCATGCCCGGACTGACCGTACTTGTCATCGGAGGGGGTGGCAGGGAGCACGCGATATGCATAGGTCTCGATGATAGCGCATCGGTGGATTCCATTCACGCCGCCCCGGGGAATGCTGGGACGTCCTTGGTCGGTACTAACCACCCAGTGCCAGCCAGCGACGTCGAGGGGTTGATCACTTTGGCTGACGAACTCGGGGCTGACTTAGTAGTGGTAGGCCCGGAGGCACCGTTGGTGAATGGTCTGGCCGACTCGCTCAGAGCGGCAGGTGTGGCTTGTTTCGGGCCACATTCCGACGGCGCGAGATTGGAGGGCTCGAAGCTCCATGCCAAGAGGGTCATGCAGTCGTCTGGGGGTGCCAACAGGGGGCTGCGTCGTGGTCGAGGACGCCTCGTCCATCGAGACCGCCCTCGATTCCTTCGAGCCGCCTTGGGTAGTCAAGCGTGACGTGCTGGCTGCCGGCAAGGGCGTCACAGTTACCTCCGACAGGAACGAGGCCCATGACGCCCTAGTTGCAGGACTCGGCCAAGACGGCTTCGTCCTGCTCGAGGAGCACCTCTCCGGGGAGGAGGCATCAGTCCTGGTCGTTATGGACGAGACCGGCTACGTTTGCCTGCCTGCCAGCCAAGACCACAAGCGGGTCGGAGAGGGGGACACCGGGCCCAACACCGGAGGGATGGGGGCGTACGCACCAGCCCCCGTGGCGACCCCGGCAGTCCTCCAGAGGGTAATCGACGAGATCGTCGAGCCGATGCACCATCATCTCAGGAACCAGGAGGTGCCGTATCGGGGCTGCCTCTACGTCGGTCTGATGATAGACTCTCAGGGCACACCCGGGGTCATCGAGTTCAACGTGCGCTTCGGGGATCCCGAGACCCAAGTCACAATCCCGTTAATCTCCAGCGATCTGGCCGAGCTCCTACTGGCCTGCGCAGAGGGTAGGGTCAGCGACATCGAGGTCGAGTTCCACTCGTATTACGCAGCCACGGTGGTGCTGGCCTCGGAGGGCTACCCTGCCCCCTCTGCAACCGGACGAGTCATATCCGGAAGCGAGATCGAGATGGAGGAGGGCGAGATTAGGGCCTTCGTGCATTATGCCGGGGCGAGTTTCGACGACGCGGGCAATCTCGTGTCTTCGGGAGGAAGGGTCCTGTCGGCAACCGGCATAGCGCCGGAAATCGGCGAGGCGGTCGCCGCGGCATACGAGGTCATCGGCTGCATAGACCTCGAGGGTTCACACTACCGCTCGGACATTGCGTATCGCGCTCTACAGCGGGTTTGAGCGGTTTCACCCCTGCCAACAATTGCAACCATTCTACGAATGGTTATAACGACCCGTCAAATCGGCGCGACGCTGAGCCTTCAGGCTGAATACGGTGATTGATGATGAATGACACAAATGGTGCAGCAGAAAGCGGGTTCCCAATTTCGGGCCTCGCCACGGTCCCGGCGGTGCTGGTAGCACTACTGGCTCTCTTCTTCGGGGCCGACTACGCTGCGAACGGAGCAATGGAAAATGATGGATACGCGCAAGTCCTGATTCTGCCCGCGGTGGCCACTCTAGCGGCCGCTCTGGGCAGAACCGGTGCTGTGGTGTCCATCGGAAGCAAGCCCATTCATCGCGCTGCAATCACGATGGCATTCGTCGCGTCGGCAGCCTTCATCTCTATTGCATACAACTTGTTCGAGAGCATCGGGAACCTAGGCGCTTTCACATTCGCCTTCGTCGGCATCTCGACCTACTTGCTGGTTAACTCCGACAAGAGAGAGGAGTCGACCATGCTACTGGCGCTGGTTATTGGCTTCCACCTAGCCATATCTCACGCCGCCAATACGGTGATGGATTCCTCGACATGGACTGGGAGCGCACCTGATCTGGTGGATGCCGAGAGGGCTGCGGCCGCTTCGGTGTTCTTTGCCTTCTGGGCGGTTTCGATTGTTGCAGGTGTGGCATTGGCCCTGATTATGAGGACCTCTCGAATGGATTCCCCGGGTAGCGGATCATGGTTCGCAGACCTCTCGAACCATCTGAGCAGACCTATGATGGCGACTCTCGGGACAGTACTCGTGATTCAGTCCGTCCCACTCGTCTGGCTCGGGCAGATCGCTGATCTCCAGACCTTCTTCGAGCACCAGTACCTCGGCTCTGTCTGGGCGCTGTTCACGACGGCGGTGATTCTGTTCGTAGCATTCTGTCACGCCGAGAGGTGGAGGGTCATCGGCACTCTGGTGACAATCAACTGGACACTCTACACATTCGGGCACCTGCAGGAGATTGGAAACGAGTTCCCTGACATCCTCAGCGGTGACGACGCGATGAGCACGTTCTCATGGTTCTTCATCGGGTTCTGGCTCAACGTTATCGGAATCATGCTGGCAACCCGTGGGAGATTCGGCGACGTATCTCCTCGTCACGAGCCTAGCGCAGCACGCGTCTGGTGGGGACAGCACTCGTACGGGATTATACTGGCTCTGGCGGTTTTCGTGGCCCTCGCAGTGCGCACCGGCTGGAACGTGCTGCCCGCGATGAACGCCACCGCAACGGGACTCTGGGACATGACAGGGGGCTCCGACCCTTGGTACATGAAGCGCGTAGTGGACTACATCATCGCTGAGCGCAGCCACTTCATCTTCGACCACGACCGAGCCTATCCGATGGGCGCAATCAATCCGCGCCCACCGCTGTTCTCATGGTCCCTCGCACTCGGTGGCCTTGGCCTCTCATGGCTTCTTGAGATGCCCGCCGAGGAGGCGGTCTGGTGGAGCGTAGCTGCGTTCCCAGCTATCTTCGGGGCCCTCCTCGTACTTCCTCTCTCAGAGATGGCGAGGAGGGTTCACAGCAACTCCGCGGGGATTCTGACCGCGTGGCTGATCGCCCTGATGCCGGGGCACATATCACACTCTACTTTCGGTTTGGCTGACCACGACGCCTTCGCACTACTGTTCCTGTCGATGGCATTCTACTACTGGGTCAGGGCCATAGAGGGTCTGGGGACCGAGAGAATGTTCGCTACCCCGTCTTCCAACCCACTTTACTTGGTTGCCGGAATAAGGGAGTCTTGGCGCACGAACCCTCGGACGATGGCCTATGCAACCCTGTCCGGCATCTCGTTCGCCACTGTGGCGCTGGGGTGGAAGGGATTCGTGTACGGTCCGGGCATACTGTTCCTCGCGTTTGCAGGTCAGATAGTGATGAACATGTTCCGAAAGAGGGACAGCCTGCCACTTACTTCTGCTGCTCTACAGATGCTGCTCACGGCATTTTTGATACCGTTACCGTTCTACAACTGGCCCGGATTGAATCTCGTGTTCGATCCCAGCGGGTTCCAGCCGATGTTCTACATCATTGGCTTCACCATCGCCCTAGGTTGGGTAGCGTCTGCGTACCGCGACAAGCCGTGGCTGCTGGTCCTAGGCAGTGGCACCGTGCTCATCGGCGGCATACTGGCCATACTGTACGTGCTGCAGGAGCTGGAGATTTACAACGGCTGGGACATCCTGTTCACCGGGGGCTTCTACTTCTCGAAGAACAAGATTTTCGGGACCATCGGTGAGGCGCAGGCTCCGAGCAGAGGAGTTCTCTTCGCCTCCTATGGGCCGATTGTCGCAATGATTGCTGTGGGATGCGCTCTAGTGCTAATCTGGCGAGGTGCTAGGAAGGAGCGCCAGAGCCACCTGCTCCTCGGTATTTGGGTCATTGTAGCCACGTACATGGCATGGTCCGCTGGCAGATTCATCTTCAACGCCACCCCAGCCATGGCGGTGGTCGGCGGCCTGGGAATCGCCATGATGTGGAAGGGGGCCAACTTCTCTTCTTTCGCCAAGGAATGGCGACGTTCCGGTATCGGCACTCCGCGCTCGCGATGGAGTTCGCTGTGGCCTGCCACCAAGAAGAACTCAGCGGTGCCGGCCTTGCTACTGGTCGTGATGCTCGTCGCATCTCAGCATGCCACCTACGGCATAGACTCGGGAATACCTCGGGGTGAACCGTCTGCGAAGGACGTCGACCAGACCATACACGACATCGCACCGGACTTCCTGAGGGCAGAACTACTCGGCCTATCCGTGCTCAAGAGCGAGTCCTATAACCCGGATTCCGAGATGTGGTACATGGGCACCTTCGGTCCCGGATTCAACAGCGGGGCCTGGAACCTAGCCTATGATTGGCTCTCCGAGCAGGATTCTGAGATGAGCTTCAGCGAGCGGCCCGCATTCGTGTCGTGGTGGGACTATGGCTTCCAGGCGCTGGCCCAAGGCCAGCACCCTACCGTGGCCGACAACTTCCAGTCTGGTATACCCAACAGCGGAGGGATGCTCCTGTCCAACAGTCAGGAGGACACACTCTCACTGTTCATCACTACTCTCGCCCAGGGTGACCGGCGGTACAACGGCGGAGGCGGTTTCACCGAGGCATTCCGCTCGGCGATCTCCGAGCATATGTCGGAGAGCCAACTCAGCGAGTACGATGAGATCCTGTCGCTCGGAGTGGGTGACCAAGGATTCGTCCTCGACCGATCCATGGCGGTGCTCGCAACCGATGACAAGACGGAACTTCTCAGGGGACACTTCCTCGGACCAGATGGAATACCCGATGATGAAGAGGTCTGGATTGTCATGATTGGCGGTATCCAGATGGGTAATTCCACCACCAACGAGACGGAGGCTATGGAGCTGTATAACGCAACCAGACTGAACAACGCTATGTTCGATATCGATACCACTCACTACCTAATCGACGACTACAGGTACACCAGCGACCTGATCGAGGACTTCAACGACGTATCGACCAGTCTGCACCGCACCAACGCGAGATTGGCGCTCAGCAGGGCTTTCCTGACAAAAGCCTTCGACATGGGCGAATTGGTGGACATCTACCACGGAATCACCGGCTTGGAGTACGACGTCCAGAACTACGAGGGCGATCTCGGCGAGATGGTGACACGGAATAACGACATCAGGTACTTCGCCATCGACAATAGGCTGTACCCGCTCGGTGGTGCTTACTACGCGGACTACCAGTACCACCGCGGCCAGACCACGGGCATCTTCCACGCTCCCACCGGCCTGTCGGGCCTTGACATGGATGACTACATCACCGCGGTGTTTCGAGACCCAGAGGGGCGACGGACCAATCATTCCACGGACCGCTGCCGAGTACGAGCAGGAGTACCTTAACGACATAATCAGGCAGAACTCGGGCGCATCCGAATCCAACGAAATCATCAGGATGGTCGACATCGACTACCAGCAGCAGCCTGCCTTCTTTGAGACGATGGTGGCGAGGTTCTACGTCGGGTACTCCACATCCTCCTTGGGCCTGCCGGGCGACGCTGCCCAACCGGCCCCCCACTTCTATACCACCGGAACTCCGGGCTCCTACCTCGAGAACGCGTATCCGCTACCGGGGGCCATGATGAACCACTTCGCCGTGTCGAACTGGTACGACAACGAGCGCTGCGAGCTGCTCGACAACGGCTCGAATGCTGACGAGGACTGCTCCAACCCCACCATCGGCTCAGCCAACACGCAGGTCAAGGTGATGAAGTACTACAGCGGAGCCACCATCGAGGGCACAGTCGAGCTGGAGGGCTTCGGGACCATCCCTAACGCCCGCGTGATGTTCGAGCGCGACGCTTTCAGCGGCGAGGAGGTCGCAGATGAGAACGGACACGTCGTCGATGGCGACGACCGTACCTACTGGATTCCGATAGGATACGCCGACGCAGACGAGAACGGGCGCTTCTCATTCACCGCCCCTGCAGGCAAGATCAGAGTCTCGGCTTTCATCGGTGAGCCCGACCTCGAAGCCGCCAGATCGACAATCATGATGTCGGACGTGAGCCAGACCCTGAATGACATATTCCAGCTCACCCATACCACTAGGAACGTTAACCCGATTACCGGCATCCTAGCCAACGTCTCGGGCTCCACTTGGCTTTCAGAGTCAATCGTCAACGTATCCGGTTCGGCCGGCCACAGCAACGGCTTGGAGACGGTCTACGCAAACGTCTCCGTCTCCCCTTCCCATGCCACGGGCAAGCTGGTGTGGTCGGGTGCCGAGTTCTTCGACGGAACCCCTCTCACCAACGTCAGCATCGAAACTGTCCCCGACGTGGGACAGGGTACAACTCGCACCATACACCGTGGAGACCTCCAGCGGCGTGGTGGAGGGTCACGATCTGGCGTTTGCCGGCATCGGTGAGGTCACCTTCACAGGCGAGGGCACGGTTGTCTCCCAAGGCATAGTCACCGTCACCGACTTCACGGGCAATCATACTCAGACTGTCTTCCACAACCACAGCCTGACCGGAGACGGTCAGTTCACGGCCGTGGCACGCTAGCTGGACGGTCAACGATGACGTGGAGGTCCCGGCATGCGACATCAACTCGACGATGCCCGAGAACGAGTCTCTATGCCTGCTGGAGGACGACGACTACCTGCTCGAAGGAACGGTCAACGCGACCGGGCGCTTCACCTCGAATGGCTCCAGCACCTACGTGAGCCGCCTGAGTCACGCTACCTTGGTGGGCTCGGGCGAGTTCACCGTCGACGCATCTGAAGACCTCGACTCGTATGGCACCATCAACGGCACCTTCTCCTCAGCCTCTGGCGAGGGCATATTCGGTGGCCCTATGGTGCATCCCGGGACGTTCCACATAGTGGACGCGGTTCCCGGTGACTACGACGTCACGGTGATTTTCGAGGACGGCACGCGCATAGGACTCGACGAAGGCTTCACAATACCAATCGTTGGCACCCCCGAGGTCAGGACCATTGACATTGCGGGCGGCTCCATCAGCGGCACCCTTGTCGATGCAACCGGAGAGCCCCTAGAGGGTGCTGTCATGCTACTCGACAACGCGTCCGAGCCTGCGGACGCAGTGGCAGACTGCGCTGAGTCGGGAACAGCGCCCTGCACGATTACTCCCGATGAGAACGGAGACTTCGAGTTCGGTCCAATCATCCCTGGCAACTACACAGCTCAGGTCGACCTCGACGGCGACGGCTTCGCCGAGGTCTCCGCCGAGTACTTCTTTGAGGAGGGAGAGGACTCATCCGTCACCTTCCCTGCCCCCGTTCCCGATACCTCCGACCTGACATTCAGGTTGCTGGAGGACGGCCAGAACGTACCTGACCTGAATGTGACGCTGCGGCTGAAGAACGGCACTGGGCAGCCGGTGTCGGCTATCTTCGACAACAACTCCGGAGAATACATGGTCGAGCTGGTGCACGGAACATGGATCCTGAACTACACCCTCACCGAGGAGCTCCAACTCTGGGAGCAAATAGAGGTCGGCGAGGGTGACATGGATGCCGACTACGAGTTCCGGGTCAGCCGGCTGGTAGTGGGATCGGTGTACTACGAGGAGAACATCTCCGCCGAGTTCCCCGAGCCCGACGAGGGCAAAATTCTCGACTACATACAGGTTCGAGTTCCACTGGGGCAACTTCAGCACCGTCGCTAGCACCAACGGCTCCGGTGGCTTCAGCGTGGTCCTGCCGAAGGAGCTGTTGTCGACGCTACCGTGCAATTGCCCGGAGTCA
The DNA here is from genome assembly GCA_019654055.1 of Methanobacteriota archaeon. Classification (GTDB taxonomy): domain Archaea; phylum Thermoplasmatota; class Poseidoniia; order Poseidoniales; family Thalassarchaeaceae; genus Thalassarchaeum. Next base: position 15,231 of record BPDA01000004.1, read on the forward strand.
CGCTCAACCTAGTCAACGGGACCCGGTTCACCGTTACTTCAGACGGGCTGTTGGTAGACTCAGAGCTGGTGGAGCACCTCAGCATGATCGCCATGCCAGGGTACTCGGTCCAAGGTCTGGTAAGCATCAACAGGGAAGCTAACCCGTACCGCTCCACCTACGGCGGTTGGGAGCCGGTCACCGTCACAGCGGACAACCAGGAAACGAAGTAAGGTGGCACGGGCAGGTGGCCCCGGACGGGATTTTCAACATGGTGTTGCCGGCGGCAATTGGACCTTCGACCTCCGATGCGGACTGGCTGAATCCGGTGGCAACGGACCTCGAGGTCGACGGCAAGAACGACTCCATCGAGTTGGTCATCCACCCGCTAAACAGCACCCTGACAATCGAGCTCTTCCTCGACCACAGTGGTGACACAACGCCTCCAAACGGCACATACGTCACCTATCCGTTCAGGGTAATCGACTACCTTGACAGCTCACAGGTCGTGTACGAGGTTCTAGCCAACGGCAGCGAATGGATGTCCGATGGCGTGGCCGAAATCGTCCTCGAGCCGGGTTCCTACAGAATCGATGTGGAGACCTCCGATCCCATTGCAGGGGACCCGTTCGGAACTAGGATTATGTCGGGCACCACGCAGTTCGACGTCGGCCTCAACGGAAATCCGGTGACAGGTCGATAGGTTTCGACCCCGAATGGAGGATGAACATCACCTTCACTAACGAGAGCGGTGGCCTGCTTGCCGATCAACTGGTCAGAATCACCAACGCCGAGAGCGGTTGGATGATATCGCACTTCACCGACCCCGAGGGCAGGTGGACAGCGCACGTACCCGAAGGCGAGTGGATTGTCACAATCGACGCTTTCGAGACCTCCCCCGGCGTACGCGAGATACTGCGTGAACTCGTCATCGGTCTCGTCAGACACGGCATCGGATGACATCTCCATGTCGACTGGAGAAGTGGCGAGCTTCGACATAGTCTTGTATGAGGATTACTCGGGAGATGTCCTCGAGGGAATCTCGCTGGAACTCGTCTCGGAAGATGGCCTGGGAATGATTCACTTGGATTCCACCGACTCTTCAGGAGGAGTCAGTGCGGACGTGGCTCCAGGGAACTGGAATCTGGAGTTGAATATGACTGAGGACAGGGTTCGCTGGATAGTGGATTCTAGCAACGAGACATTGTTCGAGGTTTCCGCTGGAGGGAACACAGCATTGAATCTCACAGCATCTAGGATGGTCGAATTCGGAGGCAACATCTACTGGGATTTCGACGACGACAACGCCTCCGATGTCGGTGAGGGTGTGGCCAACGTCACCGTGAACATATCCTCTAACGACACCAACATTTCCCTTCTCACCGACCAATCGGGAGATTGGGCAGTCTACGTGCCATCGGGGACCTACTGGCACGTCCAGACAGGTATCGAGGGTTATTCATCTGAGAACCGCTCAGTCTCGGTAAGCACTTCGCCGAATACCGTCGACATCGAGCTGACGGCTGGATCAGTCGATGTGAGTGGACACATCTCATACATCGATGACGAGCAATTCGCGACTATTTCCGATGGGACGGTTATGGAGCTGATTCCCGTGGAGGGAATGGTCCGCGACCCGGTAGTCCCCGACAAGGTCCTCGTGGACGGAGTCTGGATGGGTAACTGGACAGCCCAAGTTGAGCCAGGCGATTGGATTCCTCCGAGTGGCTCACGAGGAGGATGGGCTAGTGGCGATGGCCCTGCTCGAGGCCGATGTCGCAACAGGCGGTTCGCTGGACCTCGAACTCACAATCGGAGGTTGGATACACCTCGACACGGAGTGGCTGGACTACGATGGGAACTCCCGCACTCTGGCAGATACGGATGTCGAGGGAGCAGATATCGTTGATGAGCCAGAGCTGATTCTCAATGTCGGCATGGGCATGAGATGGGTAGCCCCAATCAGCGAGGACGGATCCCTCCAGATACTTCTCATCGCAGGCATGATAGACACATCCAGCGAGTTCGAGGTCATTCAGAGGAACCTGACGATGACGTACACCGGAGGTCAGGGCATCACGGTCTCCCCGGTCAAGAGGCACCTCCTGCCATCCTGCCCTCACGTGAGAGTTGCCAATCATGAGCTATCGGCAATTACTCTCAACATTTCCCTGGATCCGACCCGGAGTTCAATGGGAGTGTCGACGATGTCAGGGTACTCTTGGACTCAGAAGGAGGATTCGAACCTGTGGAATTCATTCTCGGCATCGAATATTTGGGTCATGAGCCGTTCGATGCATTCAGCATCATCGGAGGGACTGCCGGCACCGATGCAAGTGATTGGCTGGTGGATTTTCACAACGGTTCCGGTGAGTGGAATTCCACCGCTTACTTTGACATGGGTCGGGAAACAACACCATGAATTTCAGCAACCTCAATGTCAGGGTCACCCCTGCGAATCAGTCAGTTGCCCACTCCTTCAAAGGAAGGCCATTCCGTGCCCTCTTACTTTTCCCCCTCAGGATGGGTACATGTACGTTCACACCTTGACGGTCAGAATCCCTCAGATTCACAATTTCAAACCTCTGGGAGGAAATTGATGAGGCGTATGGGATTCAGCCAGGTAAAATCGATAAAGCATCGGAATAATGATTCTCCAACCGGTAATGGCGATAAACCGTTCGAATTCAAAGTTCGATGACTCTAAAGCTTCCTGATGGATGGGTCAGGAGGGGTAAACTGCGCACACCCCTGGCGCCTTATTGAACTACTCATACCCTCATGTTTCAGCCCCCGGCCAACGCGAGTGAGGAGGATTTCAAATCTATGTGCCCAAGAGACAAGGCCAACAACACCTATCCCAAACATCGAGATTCATGTCAAGACATCCATGCCCGAATTGAGCATCGAGTCCCCACCAGCTCTACAGGGGGGGGGACCCGGTCTCTGGCAAAGTCGAGCTCTACTCGGTGGTCGTCAGGAACGACGGGCTAATCGACGCGCAGATGGTTAAAGCTCAACGGGACCCTGTGCACGGACCTGAACTGCAACGACCCCCGACAGGAGTCACAGGCACCGACCCCTAGAGACGTGCCGGCGGGCTCCGAGGTCGTGTTCGATATTGCGCTGGACCTCACGAGCACCGACCCCAAAACCCACTACATCCAACTCGAACTCAACAACTCGGGATTCGACTCGGTGGAGGATTATGACCCCTTTCCCAAAGGTCAAGATCCGCTCCCCGGCAATCGAGGAAACCACAGACTGGATTGGATGGCTCCTGGGGGCGTTGCTCGTTTGGGAGCGCTCCTGCTTCTGACTAGGGGCGGCGGCAGGCGAAGGTCGTCAGCACCGTTCTGATGACTCTGCCTGACCTATAGGGCTATGACTCTCCGGCGCGCGGCACGGTGAGGGTAGAGCATGGGAACTATGGACAACCTCGAGCTGCTGCCCGAGCCCGAAGAGCCTAGGATGATGACCACCATCGACCCCGATGCTCCGGGCTACCCGGGAGAAGCCTACGGCGTCTCGGACGAGGAGGCGAGGGAGTTGCGATCTCCCGCCTTCCCCTTGAGGGAGATTCTGTGGCCATGGGGGGCAATCACATTCGCATTCGGAGCGGCATTCATGCTGCTGGTCTGGCCCCACATCAACGCCTACCTAGCTCCCGTGCTGCCTGAGACGGAATGGGCCTACGAGTCGACCGGGATTCGGGAGCTGCAGGACTCGGGGCTGGACGGCTCGGGGATTCACGTTTGCATGGTTGACACTGGCATCGACGCCTCGCACCCGGACTTCTCCAATCTGACCCTGACGGGGTTCAGGGACTTCTACGAGGACGAGCACGACCTCGTCAGGGACGTGGGCGAGGATTCGCACGGGACCATGATGGCCGGACTCCTAGTTGCTGATGGCAAGCTCCGCGGAGCAGCCCCCGGAGTCGACCTCTCGGTCGCTCTGGCCCTCGGTCCATCGGGCACATCTGGGCAGGAGGATATGGTCGCTCAGGCCATCCGGTGGTGCAGGATAACTCAGAAGGCAGACATAGTCAGCCTCAGCCTCGGCAGCGAGCCTGGCGACGGCATGGGGATTCAGTCCGAGACCACACTAGCCGTGCAGGAGGCCCTAGACGCTGGCATCTTCGTGGTCGCCGCGGCCGGCAACACCGGGGACGACCCCGACATCTCTGACGTCTCGGTCCCTGCCAACCTCCCCGGAGTGATAGCAGTGGGGGCATCCACACGCAGCGGCAGCGTGTGGTCAAACTCCGCAGACGGCTCCTTGGACAATCCCTATGGCGATGGAAACAGGAGCTACCCCGATCAAAAACCCGAGGTCACCGCTCCTGGTGTGCTTCTGTTCTCGACGACCACGACGCTAATCGAGCCGCCTTACGCGTATTCCACCGGAACCAGTGACTCGACAGTCTTGGTCACCGGCGCACTAGCGCTGATTCTCGAGCTGCATGGCGCCGCACTGGCAGGCGATGACGGGGTCATCGATTCCGAGGGCATGGGAATCGTCAAGAGGGCCCTAGCGAGTTCTTGTGACAAGACCGGCATCGATGGCAGTCCGCACGATACCCGAGGTGGGTACGGAATGCTTGATGCAGTTCAGTGGGCTTCCGACATCGCATTCGAGTTGAATCTGGCCTGAATGACGGGAATTAGCCCCGAACCGCCAATCGAGCCTACGGCTCGACGCTACCCTATGATTAAATCCGTTCCCGATTCCCCGTGACGCATGGCTAACGCCAGACGCATGCGCAGTCACCTTCTCGTCATGCTGATGCTGACGAGCCTTTTCGTCGCCCTTGTCGGTCCTGCTGCCCCTGTCTCCGCCAACAACGAGACCACCTCCGGGACCATCTCTGGCACCGAGACCTGGTCGGGCACGCACACCCTCTCGGGCGATGTCGTGATTGCGTCCGGGGCCAAACTCATCATCCAACCCGGCACCCTGGTCATATTCCCCAATGGCACCCATCTGGACGTTCGAGGCAACCTGTGCGCCGGGGTATCCAGCTGCGGCGCCAGCACCAACTCCAACTCGGCTTCGAAGATTACCATGCGCTGGACCGACCCAGCCAACGGCAGCGCCACCGGCGAGTGCTACGGGATGAGCTACGGTAACCAGCAGATTTGGGTCAGGGACCCATCGTGCTACGAAGGAGTTCTGATTCGCAACTCAATCGACCTATCCCAGACCGGCTTGAGGCACATCACCATCGACGGCGCCTGGGGGATTCCCTACTACATCCCGACCGTGTATCAGTGGAGGTACGGAGCCATGGTCATCGACGGCGCGGCCCCGGTCCTGACGGAAATCGAATTCACTGACATCAACACCACCAGCCTACTGACCACCAACCTCGCTCAGCCCCATCTCATGGGAGGGGAGTTCACTGTTGGCACCGACGATGAGAGCAACGTGCGCGGCTCGGCGATTCAGATTTACGGCTCTGGAACGCCGGTGACGCCCCTGATTCTTGATTCTCCTGAGTTCATCGGCACCAACGTAGGTTGCAGCCGACAGGCCCCTAGCCGCCCTGCAGTGTGGGCCGAGGACACATTCATCGAGGTTGACGACGCCAGTTTGTCTGGCGACTACGGCATCAGCATGCGACATTCCGCAGGCATCATCTCCAACTCAGTCTTCACCGTGAACTGCAACGGCATCGACATCAACAGCAGGAAATCGGTCTCCAACGTCGACTACTCCATCGAGGTAATCGCCAATGAGATAGAGACCGGGGATGGCGCCCCGATTACCGTCTTTCAGGGCGGTTTGGCGAATATCGTCGCCAACGACATGGAGGGCGCCGCTGAGTCGTCTGGAATAGCCATCGAGTCAAGTGAGGTCACGATATACAACAACGACATCGGGCCGGTCGGGGGCTGGAATGGGCTCTGGCTGCTCGGCTCGTTCGATGTCGTCGCGGAGAACAACACCATCCATGGTATCGCCAGAGAGCCGGTGAGGGCGGGCGAGTACGGCAGCAGCGCTCCTGCACCCTCGGCCTCTAGGATATACCTCGCTAACAACACCATCTCCAGCGATGGCTCGGGAGTCTGCTCGGAGACCAAGTACGACGACTGGGGCGGCGACTTCACCTGTCCCGTGGTGCACGCATACAGAGCCGGCGTCTCGATGTACGACAACACGATCAACGTTCCAGCTACCTCCGACGCTGACGGAATACGGGCAGTCGGCGCCCTGCTGGACATACAGAGGAACACCTTCAACATCCCGGGCACGGGGGCCATAGTGACCAACTACGACGACGGCTTCGCCGGCTCCCAACAGTACGGAACACTCGGCTTCTTCTCGCAGAACACCTGGTCTGGTGTGGGCATGACGTACAACGTGTCGAACAGCGCGATCACCGTACAGTCGGAGTATATCCCGAGCCCCCCGCCAGGGGAGTACCCGGTTCAGCTCGTCTGGTCCAGCCAAGAGGCATGGCCGGCCAACCAGTTCCAGACCTCGATTGTGCCGACCTTCGTCAAGGAGTGCCCTAATTGCGACGACTTCACCCCTCGGGGATTCCCCTTGGCAGTCAACATGGACAACAACTCCACCACCTTCACCTTCGCCAACCTGTCCAACCTCGATCGCACCAAGATACACATCGAGACCCAACCGACCCCATATGCGGTTCAGGTGCGCAGAGCCGAGATGGTACGCTTCCAGACGCTGGTTGAGGGCGAGCGAGTCCAGGACACAAATGTCCTGATTGAGGACGCTCTAGGAAACGATCTGTACTCGCTGTATACGGACAACGACGGCTATACGCCGTGGTTCGCACTGCCCTCTGATTTCCATCTCGACATAAGGGGGCTGGGCGGAGGGGACAACCCCGACGGCTTCGCTGATGACGAGTACGAGGACTCCTGCTTCGACGGCATCGACAACGACGGCGACCTGACCGTCGACTCCGATGACGAGGACTGCGATCACCTTGCAGGCACTAGGGAACTTTCACGCTACTACTACACCGCGTACAAGTTCGGCTCGGGGTACGCCCGCAGCGACTTCACCTTGTCTGACACCACACTGCAGGACACTGTCAACCTCGTCAATCAGGCCCCTACCGTTTACATCACGCAGTCTGACGGTCACTCATACCGCAGAGTAGTCAACCTATCGGGAAGCGCTCACGACGGGCAGTTGGCAGGCATCTACGCCACGGACGAGTTGGCCCAGTGGGACCAAGGAGGATATGTCCACGAGGTCCAGATCAGGGACCCCTTCACCAGCGAATGGAGCTCCGCGGGACTCGCAGTGGACACCAGCGGCATGGCCGAGGGACAGGTCACCAAGGCCAACCGGCCGTTCAGCTCTTGGTACTACGAGATCGACATGAGCAACAGGGAGGAGGGCGACTACGTGTTCGAGTTCAGGGCGTTCGACGGCATCGACTACAGCCCCATCATCTACCGCACGGTCAAGCTCAACGTGCAGGCCCCGACGATCTCGGTGACCTCCCCGAGCTCGTTTTCGACCCACTCTGAGGGAACCGTTACCTTCGAGGGAACGGCCTTCGACCACTACGGCTGTCCGATACAGTGCAGCTCCGACATCCAGGACATTTACTTCCACATCGAAGGTCCCAACTTCGACGTGACCACCCCTGCAGAGGGCGGGCCTGACTGGTCGTGGACCTGGGACTTCAGCGGCCTGCCGAAGGTGACTTCGACCTACACGTTCACCGTGTGGGCCTCGGACTCCGACTTCTGCGAGGGCTTCGTCGACGAGTGCGAGCCCGTGGAGCTTACCCTAACCATAGACAACTCGAACAGCGCCCCGTTCATCAGCGTCATCGCCCCGTACGATGGCCAGAGGCTGCCGGTCTCGGAAGAGACCGTGTTCGAGGGGGTAGCCCGGGACAACGACGGCTCGGTATCGAGAGTGGACTTCGAGATCAAGGACGTCGCCAACAACTACCTGCTGGTGCTGTCAGACTCGATTACCGACTTCGCACCTAACGGGGCTTGGTCCATGGAGTGGGACTCGACCAACCTCATGCACGACATGCAGTACCTCGTACGCTTCCGCTCTTACGACGGTTATGACTACAGTGAATGGGTGGAAGTCGTCATCGTCGCTGACAACCCCCCTGACGCGGGCAACAGCCAGCCTACCTTCGACTCGACGGGATGGTTCGGTGAAATCACCCTCTTCTGCGAGACCGAGTCGCAGTCTCAGGACCGTTGTACGAGGGGAGAAATAGACCTGCTCGATTACTTCGACGACATTGACCCCGGCCAGGAACTTATCCTGTCTGTTTACGACGACGAGTCGACCACAGGGGACGACCACTTTGGCATAGTGATCAATGTCGCGATGAGCGGCGTGGCCACCTACAACCCAGTGTCGATGTTCTTCTACGACACCGACATGGCGACTTGGACTCTCGAGAACGTCGTCTTCGTCGCGACCGACACCTACGGCTCCAAGATAAATTCCAATCCGGTTACCTTCACCGTTGTCGGCATCCAGTTCGTTATTACCCCGCCCGAGCAGACCACCATCCCAGAGGACGGCCGGGCCATCTTCACCGGGGTCGGCCTGCCCGGTAAGACCGTCAGCGTCACCATCGCCGGCAACACCGTGAATAACACCGTAGTCGGTGAGGACTCTACGTGGTCGCTGGGAGTACCCGCCTCAAGGGTAGATGGGACGGCAACTCCCGTATTCAAGTACGGCGGAAACGATTTCGAGAGCGCCAGCATCACCGTGTCCGACTCCGCTGGAGATGGCATGGGATTTGGCTCGATTATCGTCATACTATTGGTTGCCATAGCCGTCATTGGCGCACTGGTATACTTCTTCGTCGAGTTCGAGGAGGAGGAGGACGAGCAGTTGGACGGCACCTCCGAGGCCAAGCAGGAGAGCTCGGAGGAGGATGAAGACGACTACGCTTGGGCCAAGGAGGCCGGGATCGCGCAGGACGACGAGCCGGAACCGAAGTCTCGACTGCAGAGGCACGACGACCATCCTGGGTGGTTGTGGGACCCCGATAATCAGGAATGGGTCCCTGACCCCGAGCACTCTGACGCTTGAATCAACGTCACTCGCCGCTCGCTAACATTCTTGAGTGGACCATCGCGCTCACAGGGTGTGACCACCATGACAGTCCCCCGTCCGGGGGTTCAGGAGCGCATACTGCTGCATCTGAGAGACTATGTCGACCACGCCGACAAGGTCGAGGTCCCATTCGCTCTCTCACAGATGGGCATCGCCAACGCAGTCGCCATCGCCCGCTCGAATGTGCCAAGGGCGATTGCCGGGATGAGGGAGCAGGGGCACCTGATAGAGAGGCAGGCCCATGTCACAGGGGTGTCACGTAAGAGGAAGGCGTACTTCCTGACCGAGGACGGCGCCAAGATCGCTGACGACATCTGGACTAAGGTCAGCACCCAACCGGTCCGCCTGGTCCACCCCGACGGCCGCTCCGAGACCCTAGAGCTGGCTCAGGCGCTGCAGTCAACCGACCTGCCCCTGCGCCATGTTGATTTTCTGAGGTACATCGATGACACTGGAACCGTCGACCTCTCTACCCTGTCTGCCGAGCTGATCGAGAGAGACCTCTCAAAGCACATCGAGAAGCAACTAGTCACCTCACTGAATGACCTCCCGAGGATAAGGAGATTCTTCGGTAGAGAAGCCGAGATAGACAGCATGGTCGCGCTGCTGGAGGATCATTCCAGCTCGATACTGGTACCGGGCATAGCCGGCATAGGGAAGACGGCGCTGGCCGGCAAGCTGCTGGAGAGATTCACCCATAGGAGGAACCTGCTGTACCACAGGTGTCAGGACTGGGAAGGCTCGCGTGCGTTCTTCGAGGCCACTTCGGAATGGCTCTCCGCGTTGGGTCATAACGACCTTTCGGACTATCTAGCGGTAACCCCCGTTCCGCAGGCTTCGATGACCGTCAATCTGATTGTCGAGGGGTTGCAGGACTCCCCTGCGTTGATTGTCGTCGATGACCTGCACAAGGTAGGAGACGAGGCCCTAATCTCGGCTCTGAGGGCCCTGACTCTGAAGATTTCAGAGCTTGACAGCGTCGGCATCGTCATGTTCTCCCGCTCTTTCAGGATGGTGGTCCCGGAGGAGGACTCCTCAGGCAGGATAGTCACCCTAGTGATGCCCCTAGAGGGGCTCGACCAAGATTCGAGCCGTCAGATCCTAACTGCTATGCCAAATCTGGAGATGACCCAGTTCTTGCATATCTACACCCTCTCGAGGGGGCACCCGCTGGTGTTGGAGCTGATTAACAGGGGAAGCGTCGGCGATACCTTCCACGCCACTTTGGAGGCGTTCGTGGAGCAGGAGATTTTCAGTCGCCTGTCCGGACCTGAGAAGCGCCTCCTAGGTGCTATCGCCGTGTTCAGGGAGCCGATGCCGCTGGAGGCCATCAGCGACATCGAGGCCGAGACCGACCTTCTCGATGGATTGGTCGAGAAAGGCCTCGCTCGACAGGCCGACAGCGAGAACTACGACGTCCACGACCTAGTCCGTGAGTTCCTGACTCGCTCCATGGACGAGTCACTGCGCCAAGAGCTGCACTCGAATGCCAAGGCGTGGTACCGCACTCGTCATGGGGCCGCAGCAGAGCGCATTGAGTACATACACCATCTCAACGAGTCTGGCGACATCGAGGGTCTCGCAGAGGTCCTCTCCTCAGAGGGCCACGGACTAGTCAACGCAGGTCACACCGAGTTGCTCGGAATACTCAGGGCCCTCGACGGTCAGAGCTTCGACCCCGAGAGCTGGTGCGTCATCAGGGAGCTGCGGGGGGACATTCTGTCGATTCAGGGCCGCTGGGACGAGGCCGAGAACGAGTACGAGGCCGCCATCCCGTTGGCTCGCAAGCACAAGATGGGTCACGAGCTGGCGAGGCTGTTGTCCGCGAGGGCCGACATCGCGGTCAAGCGCGGTGCGATGGACGACGCGCTCGAGATGCACCGCAAGTCACTGGAGATTCAGATTTCCATGAGGGACGCCGCCGGTGCGGCCCGGTCCTACAACAACATGGGATACATCTACAGGCGAAGGGGTGACAACCGACGCGCCTTGGAGGTGTACGGGAATGTGGAGGGCCTGCTTGATGCCGAGAGCGACCCGGAACTGTGTGACGCCAGGATTCGCCTTGCCTCGGCCTTCTTGGAGATGGGCGAGATGGATCGGGCCGGGGACCACGCGATGAAGGCGTTCGAGGAGTCCGAAGAGCAGACGGACATAGTTCACGCTCGGGCGAGGGCGGTGCTCGGGAGATACTACGCGCGCGCCAAGGAGAACGAACTGGCCATGCAGTACTACTCGGAAGCATTGGAGATTCTGTCAGACCAGGCCGACCCCGGCAGTGCCGTCGAGGTCGCGATGCTGCTCGGACAGGTCCTGAGCGACGCTGGGCGCAGAGAGGAGGCAGCGGAGCACTACATGGACGCGCTCCTGCTGGCCGAGGCCAACGACTTCAGGATGCTGCAGGGCGAGCTTCTAGCACGTCTGGGAGAGGTGGAGAGCGACCGCTCGCAGAAGGTGGAGTACCTGCAACGCTCGCTGACCGTGTTCAGGGAGCTTGGCGCCGTCGATAGGATGAGAGAGGTCCAGACTTCGGTTCACAGGGCAGTGATGGGCAACTAGGTCAGGCTGCCGACCCTCTCGGGCTCACCTTGGCCCAGCCAGTTGCTGAACTCCGGACCATCCTGCTTTGAAATTGAGATGCTGCCCGAGTATTCCTCGCCGATCTGCAACAGGACCTCGCTCTCAGCGAGATGGGGAGCATTGTTCTTCTCAGAGAGGTGGCATAGCACGATGCTCTCCAACTCGTCTGTGAGTGCCTCGGCTAGAATCAGTGCGGTCTGGGAGTTCGACAGGTGCCCTCCTCTGCCTGAGATTCTCCTCTTGAGCGATTCAGGGTACGGTCCTGCCATTAGTCGCTTGCTGTCGTAGTTGGCCTCGATTGAGATATGGCTGCACCCAATCAGGTGCTTGTTCAGCTCCACGGTGGATTCCCCAAGGTCAGTTACGATGGCAGCCCTGCGACCATCGCCGTTGGTGGCGATGACTGCGACGTTGTCAGCATCATCGTGCGGTACCGGTATGGGCAGGAGGCTGAGGTCATCCGAGATGCCAATCCTGTCTAGGCCGCCAAAGGTCCTGCACTCGGACATCGGCTGCCAACCCATTTTGGTTGCAGTCTCGAGATTGGCGTGCAGGGTCGCCTCCCACTTCTCCGATGCGCGCTTGGCAGTCCTAGAGTGGTCGGAGTGGTGATGGGTCACGAGAATCGCGTCAATTGATTGCGGCTCGACGCCCACTAGGTGCAACCTACTCTCCATCTGACGAAGCGAGAACCCGCAATCCACTATGACCCGGGTCCCTCCGGAGCACAGGAGCGTCGAGTTCCCCCTGCTGCCCGAACCGAGATGCGTAATCCTCATGCCCATCGCAATCGGGGCAGTTCGGCCGAGCACCCCCCTTGAAGGAATCCATCGGACTCGCTAGGTCAGGGCGATTTGACGCTGACGACGGCTACGCCGTCGCCCTCGACACTCCCGGACGCGTCCGAACGACGCTCCACCATCATCATAAGTCAGCCAACGGCGCTGAAAACAGCATACAGAGGTAACACCATGCGCCGCAAGCAGACAGCGTTACTGATTACGATACTGCTTCTGAGCAGTCTCGCTTTCATCTCGCAGACCCGCCCCCAGTCTTCGGTCTCCTCGACTGATCCGATAACGGCCGACAGAGGGGGCCCTCCCGTCACCGATGAGGATGGCGACCGCATTCCAGACCTCCACGAGTCGATTTTCGGTAACGTCAGGTTCGTCGAGAGCAGTACGGGAGTGGTCTCGGTCAACGGACTGAACCCCATGAACGCCACCGACAACATGTCTGATCACGACAACGACGGGGCCAGCGCGCTGCTCGAGTTCTGCTGGCCTTACACCCTCGACACCTGCTTCGACCGGCTCTCTCTCACCGGCAAGCCGCCCCAGTTCACCGAATCCGGATTGAGGGAGTACCTCGATCCAAGGGTCGCCGATACAGATGGGGACGGCCTTCCCGACGGGTACGAGATCTACATGTGCACCGAGGGCGGGCTTGGCTACCAGAACGCAACCAACTCATGGCAGTGCCTCTGGTTCGACCCGCTCGACCCCTCCGACTCCATCGAGGACATTGACAAGTGCGATGACTTCAGCTTCGGCTGCGGCGACGGCTTCGACGTCGATAGAGACGGCGATATTGACATCGGCGAGCGCTACACCAACTCGGAGGAGTACCTGTATGGCACCCCCGACGACTGGCTCACCGAGCGTGACGGCCTGTGGTGTGCTGGCGAGATTCCCGGGCTCTCTGATGACTCCTGCCAGACCGAGGTCGCCAGAGCCACCGGAGACAGCGGCTGGCTCGGCAGCGATCCTACCGAACCGGACTCCGACTATTACACCTGGTCGGAGGTGATAGCGGTGGGCCTAGCTGTCCCTGGGGACGGAATCCCTGACGGATGGGAGGTCCACTACGGTCTGGACCCACGCAACTCCAGCGACGCCATAATGGACACCGACATGGACGGATGGGACTTGGACAGGGACGGTTTCATCATCCCCGACATCTCCACTTCGACAGCTCACTGGGGCGAGGCGTTCAGCAATTACGAGGAGTACATGATTCACCATGACGACGGTGCATGGGTCACTCCAGGACTGAGGGGGGCCTCGTTCTCAGACGGCGAGTCCGAGACCTCTTCATTCGACCAGAGCACGAGTCCCGGGCTGGTCGATGGCGCCGTGCACACGGTTCTGGCTGACTCTGCTAGGGACAGGCTGCTGGTCGGGTCTAGGTATGGCATCTCGGTGATAGACCCGTTCGGAGGCACTGCTTCCCTCCACGAGCTTCCCTCTGGGATGGAAATACACACCATGGTCAGATGGTCGCCGAATGACTCAGACTTCCTCATCATCGGCTCCAACAGAGGGCTACACACTATCTCTCTCGAGAACGGATTGCCTCAGATGGATTCGATGTCCGAGTCGGATTTGGGCCCGGTCGAATCAATCTACCCGCTCGATACCGGAAGCGGTGATTTGGACCTCATTCTGTTCGGCAATCGCTCTGCTTGGACGGCAACGATAGCAGTTCAGGGCGACGGTGCCGAGGCCAGCGTCGGCGAGGCGGTGCTCAGTGGAGCGATGACGGACATGCTGGTTGACTCCGAGGCCGATGTGCTCAGCGCCGTGCATGTACCTATGTTCGGCAGGGGTCCGCTACTGCTGATTGGCACCAATGCCGGGATGATTGCCTGGAACACCACCGACGGCTCCACCTCGATTGGAGACCCCTGGTGGGTATTTGACCGAGAGAACGCCGAGGACTTCGTGCAGAGGGCAGATCTACTGAACGTGACCAAGTCAGCGGTAGTCAACGCATTGGTCGTCGCCGGCCCCCTCGACGCATTGGGTGGGGTCGAGGAGGTCACCGGAGTATGGGTCGGGACCGCTGGAGGTCTGCACCTGCTGAACCTCCAACTCCTAGTGCAGATGCCTCGAACAGCGTTCGACTCGGACAGGATGTACAACCTCGAGAGGTGGGCCGAGGGGGCCAATGACGTCCGCTCCATACTGCCGATGGACGATAACAAGGTACTGATTGGTTCACGAGATGGTACGTGGTGCCTCGAGGGCGACCACTCTGGAATCCTCGGACTATACCTCAATCAGACGAGAATACCCGGTCTGGTGACGTCCCTTACTACTCTCGAGTATGGCAGCAGCCTGTGGATTTTCGCGGGTATCTCACCGGGTCGATACATGAACATCATGCCAATAGATCCCACCTCGAAGGACTCGGACTTAGACGGGATGCCAGACGGGTGGGAGTTCATCTACGGCCTCGACCCCACCGATCCGTATGACAGGTACAGGGACGCCGATGCCGATGGAGTCCACTTTTCCACTTCGGACGGCTTCGAGTTCGACCGCGACTGGACGAACCTCGACGAGTACAGATTCGTATCAGTCACGGAGGGCGGATTCAACGGCACCGACCCACGTGACATTGACACCGACGGCGACGGCCTGACCGACGGCGAGGAGTACTGGGGGTGGTTCGCAGAGTCGACCAACTTCGACTGCCACTACCTCAACGACGAGTACCTGTGCGACGAGGAGACGGGCGAGCTCGCCGAGCAGGTCCACCTCGAAGGATGGCTAGGGTCGGGTGCCGGAGGAGGCACTGACGGCCCTACTGACCCCACCAACCCAGATACGGACGGCGACGGTATGCCCGACGGCTGGGAGATGAAGCATCGCAGGTGGGTCGGCGACGTCTACAATGGAGGCAACCTCTGGACACTCGACCCGCGCGACCCCTCGGACAAGGACGGGGACGCTGACGGCGATGGCCTGAGCAATCTGTGCGAGTACATGTGGGGTAACCTGCTGGAGAATGTGCTCCGTGAGGGCCTAGCGTCTCATGGAGAGACCTCCGAGGCCGCGGCTAACTGGACCGCGACTGATCCCAACGACATCGACTCGGACGGGGACACCCTGCCCGATGGGTGGGAGGCCCGCTACGCCTGCTCTTGGAAGAAGGACAACGCCGGAATCAACCCGCTGAACGGCTCCGACCATCTGAACAATCCCGATGGGGACGGTTACGACATCAACCACGACGGCGTCCTCGATCCAGAGGAGAGCCTGGTCAACTGGCTCGAGTACCACCTCAAGTCCGAGATACTGTACGGCGACCAGTCAGCCTCCGGCATGGAGTATCCCGAGAATTTCACCACCCTGCTGTGGAACGAGACCTGGATGAACTTCGCCGACGACTCGTTCGGGCACTTCACCAGCCCCGCATACAGCAGCCTAGTGAATGGCACCACTCCTCGGGACGTCGGCTCGGCCAATCCCCTCTCGTCCGACTCAGACAGGGACGGTATGCCTGACGGATGGGAGTTCTACCACGCCAGATGGAGCCTGTTCGACGGACAGTGGACACTCAACCCGGTCGACGAGAGAGACAGGACGGGCGACCCCGACGGTGACGGGATGAACAACTGGGAGGAATACAACGTAATCGACAGCAACCTCAGCGAAACCGACGAATTGATCACCGTGCCCCAGTTTTACCTCCTCAGTGTGGGCGGCGAGCTGCTGGCCTCGCCATGGCTGTCGGCCGAGTCAGCAGCCTCATTCGGGACCTTCCTCACAGAGGAGCAGATAAACAAGAGCGGTATGACTGCAGACCCGAACGATCCGGACACCGACGACGACGGACTGCTCGACGGAATCGAGCTGATATTCACTCGCTGGAACTCAACCGACGAGGTATGGACGCTGAACCCGCTGGTCGCTGGTGACGGCAACTACGACTCAGACAGGGACGGCATCACCGACCTAGTTGAGCTGAACTTGACACTGAACAACCCCGCCAACGGCGGCCTCTCGCCCCCCGACGCCCCGAGGATGTGGGAGGAGGCAGAGCAACTGGACCCCGACGAGGCGGTCAACCGTGTGTACAGGATACTGTTCAACAAGGAGGGCAGGGCCGAGCTGGCGATAGCCCAGTTTGAGTCTTGGCAGGATGGCTCGACCGCACAGCCGGTGGTCTCGGCCCTGCTGGGTGCCTCTGACCCCAACGCCGAGGACACCGACCGAGATGGAATGAGCGACGGCTACGAGTACTGGTTCACGGAGTGGAACCTCGAGGACAACAAGTGGGAGATGAACCTCCTGACCGACAGTGACATCCACGTCGACTCGGACGAAGACTCGTTCGATTGCAACGGTGACGGGCACATCTCGGACTCGGAGTCCTTCGACAACCTCGCTGAGTACGATGCTAGAGTGTACGGCAAGCGCTCAGCCGTCGATACAATACCGAATGGGACCGGGCTGGTGTCCTACGGTGCAGATGCGGTGACTGCGCAAATCGAGGAGAATGGCTTGACGTACGAGGCAGCATTCGCCCAACTCTACGTCATGTTCTCGACCAAGAGCCTGGTCTCTGCCGAGCGCGCCGGATTGATCAACGAGATTGATCCGGACACATTCAACTACAGCATCGCCGGGGTCAGCGACCCGACCGACGACGACTCGGACAGGGACGGGATGCCCGACGGCTGGGAGTTCTGCTACTCCATCTACGGCGAGTTCCTGCCGGTGAATGCCTACAGGTGGTCGATGAATCCAATCAATCCCTTGGACATCGACTACGACCCCGACGCGGATGGCTGGTACGACAGATCGTGGGAAGACATCCCGGCCCCGCAGGGAACTTGGGAGGGGAGGCAGTTCACCCCCGCGCCCCCTGAGCAGCAACTCGAACAGGGGTTCCTAGGGCTGTACTTCAGCAACTTGATGGAATATCTGAACGGCACCCACCCGTTGGACACTGACTCGGATGACGACTCTATGGTGATGAAGCCAATCATGCAGAACGGGGTTGTAATCGACTACGTGCAAGACACCAACCTGTCGGATGGCAGGGAGGTCTTCAAGTACGGCACCAACCCACTTGACAACGACACCGACGGCGACATGATGCCCGACTTCTACGAGTACTATCGAGGCTGGAACGAGGGCAACGACAACTGGTCTTCCTACCTCAAAATATCCGTGGTCTGGCAGCAGATTACCGCGACCAACTGGAAACCGGTCAACATAACCGGGTCGAGCATCGCGAGGCCCGAGATGTCATGGACTTGGTTTACCCACGATGCAACCGATCCCTCGGACGCGGGCCAGGACGCAGACAACGACGGCAGCTGGGACTGCTCGAGCGGCAGTTGCCTCTATGTCCCATACAACAACTTCCAGGAGTACTACGGGCTCGTCAACGCCTCTCTGGCCTCACCATCGCTGGTCAGGCAGGCTGGGCTGTACGACTGCTCGGGTAACATAGTACAGGAGTGGTGGCAGCTGCGCGAATCCCTGCTAGGAACCTGCTCGGGCAGCGCTGCCCTGAGCTCGAACTACTTCCGGATGTACCGGGTCAACAACGCCGACATGCTGTATGCGCTGATTATCAACGACAACGACGTCGATTACGAGGACATAGACACCAGCGACGACGAGGTGCTGGTTAACGGAGCTTGGGCCGACGAGTACCAGAGGTTCGCAGGGGACCAGTACCACCTGCCCAACACTGGATTGGGCGAGTACGTCTACGGATGGTGGCTGATTGACATCGACGGCGACCAGATTGCCGACGGCACCGACCCGGCTAACTGGGACACCGACGGCGACTGGCTGAACGACTTCTTCGAGATCGAGGACGACATGCTGGATGGAGTCAGGGGCAACAGTGGCTCCCCCATCAGGTACGACGACCGGACCACTAGTTGATTTCTTGAGTGGAACCACTCACGCTCCGGCATGGACGAGGATGCGAGGACCCCTTCACCCGAGGCACCCGTCGAGGAGAGGCTGCTGTTTCTGCAGGAGAACATGGTCAGCCTCACCAATCAGCTCAGCATGCCTGTAATCGAGGTGGCACTGGTACTTTCTAAGTACATCCGAATCCTGCTCGATTCGCTGCAGAACGCCGCCGCCAGCAACAATGAGGCCTTACCGCAGAGGCTGACCGAGCCGTGGCAGATAGAGTCCGATGCCGATGCGCCGAGCATCGACTCGTTCCCGCTGGACAAGCTACTGGGAAGCTTGGACGAGGACAGGATGGACATCCTCGATACCCTGATCCGGACCATTCTGAACGAGAGCCATCTCCCATTCGTCCCGGCCCTGACGCTGCTCAGAGAGTGGGAGGCTCTGGCTCGGACCCAGCTGGTAGGCGCCAGCGGACCGGGGCAGCTGTTCAGCCCCTTGGAACTGCCTGAGGGCTTCTAATCAACCGCTCTCGGCCTTGGCGACAATCCCGCTCGAGACCCACCATGCATCAACGATTGACCAGACGAAGAGAACCGGCCAGAGGACGACTGAGAAGATTAGCGGGAGCTGAATCACGAAGCAACCGAGCGCCTTGCGGTGCTGGCGGTTGAAGTGCTGCCCGAGGTAGAGGAAGGGGACGAGCGACAGGGCGAGGGCCACTAGGGGACGCAGGGCCCCCCATGGCCCGATTCCCCCGCTCAACTCGTGCCAAATCACCCCGATGACGCCGAGGGCGCTAGCCTCACCAGGCTCCTCGTCCGAGGCGACGCTGACCACGTACTCATCTGCCATCGAGGGTCCGCCTACGTTCCCGATGCATGAATCTGACGCCGACGCGTATGGCGAAAAGGCGAACAGCGAAGACGTCGACAGCGACGCGTGAGTGAACCACGCCTACTGGTCACGGGATTCCCGGCATTCTCCGACTTCGAGAGCAACATCTCCGAGAAGGTGCTCGCTAGGTTGGAGGACGCGGGGCTGCCGGGCATCGATGTCGTGACATGGTTGCTCAGCGTGGACGAGGCCGGTTCGCGCGCGGTCGCTGAGCAGATTCGCGAGGGCATTCAGGTTGACGGTATCCT
This sequence comes from Methanobacteriota archaeon, assembly GCA_019654055.1. Classification (GTDB taxonomy): domain Archaea; phylum Thermoplasmatota; class Poseidoniia; order Poseidoniales; family Thalassarchaeaceae; genus Thalassarchaeum. The sequence continues at coordinate 34,696 of BPDA01000004.1, forward strand.
CCATTTGGGCCTAGCAGCGAGGAGGGATTCGATATGCCTCGAGAGGCAGGCCCGCAACGACTTCTCAATGAGGGAGCCGGACAACTCCGGGAGGTTCCTTGACTCGGGAGAGATAGTCGGAGATGGCCCCCGTACGTTGCTCACCACCGCATCTATCCACGTCATGGACGAGGAGTTCGAGCACGACGACAACGTCGGCTGGAGCGAGGACGCGGGCGGCTACGTTTGCAACGAGACCTTCTATCACACGCTGCTTGCGATTCGGGATTCTGGAAATGATCCCATTCCGACGCTGTTCGTGCATCTGCCTCCCGAGGCACATGTCGCTCTAGACACCCAAGTCGATGCAGTCAGGCGCATCGCTGCCTGCCTAGTCTCGAGACCGACCTACGAGGTCGTCGGCGGACTGCTGTTCGATAGTGAGGGACGAATCCTAGCTTGCAGGAGGCCTGAGGGCGATGCATGGGCCGGTTGGTGGGAGTTTCCAGGCGGCAAGATCGAAGCCCACGAAGGGCCTGAATCTGCCCTAATCAGGGAACTGGTCGAGGAAATCGGAGTCTCCACGAAACCTACACGTAGAATCGAGCAGACTCGCTACGAGTACCCAGACAGGTCCGTTAAACTGCAACTCTGGGATTGCGGGGTGGTGGACCCGGACTCGATAAGGCTGATTGAGCACGATGAGGCCAGATGGCTGTCTGTGGAGGAGCTGCTGGAAGTCAAGTGGCTACCTGCCGACCTGCCGATAGTCGAGAGGTGGCGGCGCGAGGGCATCCCGCGTGCCTAGCCTTCACCAATCGTCCGATTGCCCTCGCGATTGAACCACTCCACAGGCTCGCCCTCGTCAGTCATGGCCAATCCGTCCCCCACGCTACGTGGCACGGAATCACGACCCGCGTGCGATGTCCGCTGTTCCAGCCAGCCCGCGAGGTCATCTCCGGTCAGTCCGACTCTAATCTCTCCCCCCATCGCCCTCTCGGAGATAACAAACGACGCCTTGCCGGCCAGTGCGGCCTGACGAGACAGGGAAAACCCAGTCGACCCCCCGTCGAGTTCCATCGTCATCGCATCCAGAGCGGTGTCCAGAATCCTCTGGTTCTTCGTCGCCTCCAGAAGGGTGTCCAGAGACTCCGACGAACCAGTCATCATCACCGCTGACCTATCATTCGGGAAGTCGGTGTTGGAAGGGACCACATCGGGAATCCAATCTGAAAACATCGCCTTGACTGCTTCGACAACTCTGGAAGGGTCCTCGTGCGGCTGGACCACCGTCGAGACGCTGATTAGCGGTGTCACGACCGTTCGAGGGTGCTCATGCCCATGAGTTCTCTGCATCAGGAGACTCCCGGGAACGCGAATCATTCAAACGATGCGAGAATGGGCCCGGGGCATGGCTCAACGCTCACCCGTGCTCGGAGCCGCATTGTTGCTGGCACCCACTCTCTGCGTCGTCGCTCTGCGCTACGGCTCGGAAGCTCTCGAGGAGGTCATCTCGCAGGATGACACCCTCAGGTATTCGATACACGGCGCGGCCCTCTTGGTGGGCGTGGTGATGTTCATGCGGTATCGCAAGATTGAGGATCACGAGTTCCACAGGTCGAGGGCGATACGAAAACTCTCTAGGACTTACTCACGCGAGGACCGTGGCCTATGGGACAAGGGCGACGCCGCCATCAAGCGCATGGAGGCCAGAGCCAATTCTCCCCAGACCGGGCGCAGTGCACTGAAGGCGCAAGCGCTGAAATCTGGGACCGTCGGCTCCCTGAACACCGAACGCTCTGAGGAGGACATAGGAGAGTTCGGCGAGACGCCTCAGCCCGCCACCGGAATCAGCACCATGGTCGATGAGGAGGCGGTGGCCGAGCCGAAGCGCCAGGGTATACTTTCGAGAATCTCCGAGACAATCAACAGGAGGCTCGACGCCTCTGTAGAGCGTAGGATGGAGCGCAAAGCCTCGAATGCCAGCAAGAAGTCACAGAAGAAAGACTCGTCCGAGGATCAATGGTCGACCCCAGCTCCATCGTCATTGACTCGTTCGGTCGTCTCCTGCGGGGCCTGCGGGGCCCTGAACAACTCTGGAACCCCCTACTGTACTTCGTGCGGCGAGTTCCTGACTTGAGGGTGGGGTTGAAAACAGTCGGTCCAGAGCCCCGGGTAGGCGAACTCCATGGTAGGCAAGAGGGACTACTACGAAGTCCTAGGCGTGGCTAGGGATGCGACTGATTCGGAGATCAAGCGCTCCTTCAGGTCACTGGCCCGTGAGCACCACCCTGACAAAAACCCCCTGACGACCCTGAGTCCGAGAGGAGGTTCAAGGAGGTTCAGGAGGCCTATGCCGTCCTTTCTGACCGCGAGGAGCGTAGGAAGTACGACACTTTTGGTCACGAACAGCCAGGCGGCTCGCCGTTTGGACCAAGTGGATTCCAAGGAGTTAACATCAGCATAGACGATCTTTTCGGCGGCGGCTTCGAGAGTATCTTCAGCCAAATCTTCAGCGGAGGCAGGACAACTCGCAGGAACAGGGGCAGAGATCTGCTGATGGATCACGAAGTGCCTTTCCAAGCTGCAATGGACGGGCATGAGGACGAGATTGAGATAGACGTCCTGAGAGCTTGCGAGCAGTGCAACGGCTCTGGGTCGGAGAGCTCGGAAGGAGTCAGGGAGTGCCCGGCCTGCGACGGCCGGGGCAGAATCCAGAGGATAGAGAAGGCCGGATTCTTCACCAAGCAGGTCGTCACTGACTGCTCCTCTTGTCGAGGAGAGGGCAGGATAGTCAGCGACCCCTGCCTGTCATGTGACGGCCAAGGTCGGGCCAAGCAGTCGAAGCAGATCAAGGGTTTGCAGTCCCCCCAGGCGTCACTACCGGGGCCAGACTCAGGATGAGAGGTCATGGCGAGGCAAGCAGAGGCAACAGGGGCGAGAGCGGAGACCTGTACATCCAGATAGGCGTACAGGAGCACCCTTGGTTTGAGAGGGACGGCCCCGATTTGCTGATGGCGCTTCCCCTAGGGTTCGTCGACTTGGTCCTCGGGACTCGAATCGAGATTCCTCACATCGATGGATCTGAGCTTTCGATAAAGGTCCCCGCAGGCTCTAATCCGGGTGAGACCATCACGATCCCCGGTCGTGGCCTTCCAGGCGGAAGGGGGCGTCGGGGCAGGGGCTCGGTCACTGTGCTGCTGAAGTTGGACATGCCTCGCAAGGTGCCCCGCTCACTGAAGAAGTCGCTTGAGGAGATGAGGGACGACATTGGCACCGACATGGAATCCCTGCTCGACTCGATAAGGTTCGAGGCCGACAATAGGCGAAGGCCCTGACTATTCGGACTCGCCCCAGTCCAGAGCCCGGTTTGGCGTAGCGGCTAGGGGCTCGCCGCCCACAAGTCCTGAAAGCTGGAATCCGAGACTCGTCGGGTTGCCCTCAAGCGTCAGGCTGAGAAACACTCTGCTACCAGCGGAGAGGTTGTCCAGGAATATCTCGTCGTCCTGGAACAGCCGGCTGGGTGAAACCGAGGAGATTCCGACCTTCGCACCCTCGGGCGCATGCACCCTCATGGCTGCCATCTCCCACGGCTCCTCCTGGACCCTTATCCCTAGGAGCAGCGATGCCCCCTCTGCGGCGATCCTCCACACGCAAATCTCCACCTGCCTTCGTCATGTGGCGCAACAGGGGCTCACCCCAGTCCTGAGTCACCGCCCTCCAGGGGCTGTCACCGAGCTGCTTAAAGTGAGTACTCGATTTCCCCCTCGTCCACGACTTCGGCAGACACCGCCTCGGCGAGTCTCTCGCGCAGTCGACGCAGTCTTCGACGCTCATGCTCCTCGATATCGCTGGCCAGAGGTGCCCCACTGAAGATGGCGGCTCTGTTCCACCACAGAACCATTAGCAAGGGAGTCAACAGCATGAAGCCGGCGAACATGTAGAATCCTCTGGCCTCGTGGGACATATCCACAAATTCGTTTTCTACTGGTTCATAGGGCCCGTTGTAGGGCAGTGAGAACTCATATTCCTCCATACCCATGGCCTGCCCCCAATCGATCCTCAGTGCATGTACTCCAAGTGGGACAATCATCATCGAGCCGTCGGTGGAATTCACCACTTCTCCCGTCTCCTGATTCAGTGTCATCAGCGTGAATGTTACGGGAGAGTCGCCTATCTTTTGGACGCGGACGTAAGACCCGTTCTCCTCAGTCACTGAGAAGGCGAACACATCGGTGGTGTCGGAAGCATCGAGACTACCCTCGATTGTGGCTGCTCCAAGGTCTAGGACTTGCCATCTGAAATCAGGCCCTCCAAGCTCCCATACTGTATCCGGAGCATCCCCGATAAGGGAGCCGTCACCCGGTTCTAGCGATCTCAGCATGATAGACCATGCTGCGGTTCTGCCCTGCGTGGTCAATCCGAACTCGACCGAGACGGTTTGTTCCGTGGTCTCAAACTCTTCTGCGCAGCCACTTCCGACGGGAAGGCTCGAGCCATCCATCTGGTGAAGCACGATCTCAACACTGACGATGTCTGTGAATGAACAGAACGGTTCCAGCATCATCTTGGCTCCCGAAGCAATGAGCAAGGAGTCCCCTTGCGAATCTGAAGCGGCGAGGTGCCCGTGGTAGAGAAGGGAAGATTCACCGTAGAAAGGCAGAGCCTCCCCGTGGCTCCATGGATTACTCAATTCACCCACATCAGGCGCCTCCGTGTCATCGTCGTAACGAACAATCTCGAACTCATAGGGGGAGTAATCCTCCTCCGTTGAGTGAACGAGGCGAATCCACAACTCTCCTTGGGCCGGGTATTCGAAGTAGTGCCCCATCTCTGTTCTCTCGATGGTATCCACAAGCGACTTCGACTCCTCGTTTCTGTACCAGATCTCGATACCAATCTCACTGGGTCCCCTCAGACTGTTTAGCAGCATCACATCTCCGGAGTCTCCGACCACCATTATGGCATCCTTGTCACTCTGATTCTCCAGTGCTCCGACGTAGAGCACGCCCTCGGAAAGGAGGTCGATTACAGCACAGCTGTGCAACTGGCAGGGCGAAGTCGTGTTGATTTGAGGGTACTCGCCCTGACTTCCAGGAGGTGGGACTATGTTCGGCAGATCCTCGTACTCCGTCCATTCATCCATCCTGCTAAGTATCACTTCAGTCCTCAAATCACCAGACTCGGTTCCCGAATCGACGAGGAGTTGCCATGACACGTCACCTTCGACCCATCCTGACCATTCCACGAGATGAGGGTCCTCATGACTCTCCTCTACTCCGTCAGCCCAGACGACGAGCTCCATCCCCTGACAACCGACCTTCAAGCACGAAACGCCAATCCACACCGGTCCGCTGGTACTGAGTGCCTCGTCGCTGAGCACTACCTTAGGGTCCTCCTCGGCACTGACTGAAGCGCTGAACACAGCCAGTGCTATCATCGCAGCCAACAGCCCTGCGCGCACGCCTTGCATGTGAGGCCGACCCGGCTGCACCTTAGAATCCTTCAAGCGAACCGCGTCAGTGCGACGGCGTATGACAGAACGCCCGCTGGCTCGTGGTGTGGCCGCAAGGCAGCGTTTCGCAAGGCTGATGCCGCTAGGTGACAGGAACCAGCCTGTTGGGTGGGCACCGGGTCTAGTTCTGGGTCCGCATGACCCCGAAATCGACCCCTCTCTGGCGCCATTCTCGTGCTCGAGGAGTCAAGGCGACGTGCCAGCGACCATCTCTATGTCTACGAGGGCGGAGATGTGCTATCCGTTCGACTCTACCGACACATGGGATGCATTGGAGGGTCTGACGCTTCCTCCGAGCCTCGCCGAAGCGGATTCGGGGGAGGCCGGTCACGGCTCCCAGCTGCTGCCCGTCTCATGGCAGTCCATGCACCACGACCAGAGCCTCAACGACCTCGAACTGGAGCCTTCAGTCATAGCCCTAGTCGACGCAGCGCAACTAGCCGAGCGCCCCGGAATGCTGGTTGAGGCGCTTGATGCCCTCAGGGTACGCTTCCCAACGTCCCTCATATGGACTCCTGGAATAGCAGGCCCTGACAACTGTGCGCTCCTTTCATGGATGGGAGTCGATCTGTTCGACACGACGCGCTCGAGACGAGCCGCGTCGCTAGGTGTGATTCTCACCGAAGACGGGCCGAGGCTACCTGAGAAAACGCTCGGCGAAAACGCCGACATGGACGCTCAGTGCGCTGCATGGACGCGCGCTATCGCAGCCACAAGAACTGCGATTCGGAACGGCTCGGTGCGTGAGCTGGCCGAGCGTCAGAGTGCTTCCAGTCCACGCTCGGTGGAGCATCTTCGCCGACATGACTCCTTGATGAGGGGGTACGAAGGTGCTCGTTCCGGCCTAGCTAGAGTGGTCGGGCATGAGCACAGACTGAGATGCCACACCTACTCGAGCCGAAATGACGCCCTTATTCACGACTGGCGTAGTAGAGTAGCAGACCAGCACCAGCCACCAGAGCACCAGAGAAAGGTGCTGCTTTTGCTACCGTGCTCGGCGGTGAAGCCGTACCGCACTTCACAGAGTCACAGGAGATTCTTGAGAGCAATAGGCTCCGATGCTGTGCATCAGGTGATAGTCACCGCTCCTCTTGGGCTCGTTCCGAGGGAGCTGGAGGAGATTTGGCCTGCGGCAAACTACGACATCCCGGTGACCGGCGAATGGGATGCCGACGAACTAGCAGTGATCCACGATATGACAACCCGCTTCGCCTCTAGAGTCGGATACTCTAGGGTAATCAATCACTCAGGTGTCGACATCGAGTTCGACGGAGCAGAGACGGTGGACACCCGTCAAGGTGATTCAGCAGGTTCGACAGAAGCGCTATCGAGATTGCAGGAGGAAGTAGAGCGAGCAAGCTCAGAATTCAGTCTTGAGAACCTGAGGAGGCCCGCCCACAGGTTGGCTCAGATGCGCGCGCTATCACGCTTCCAGCATGGTACCGATACTTGGCTGGATGGGTCCAAGGTGCAGGGGCGACCACCAATCTTCACCATTACGAAGGATGGCGAGCAGACCGCCCAATGGAATCCGAGAAGCGGCAGATTCGCCTTCTCCAAGGCATCCCTACCACTGCTCGACGCTTGCGATGCGGCACCAAGAGTCACTCTGAAGCCGGGATTGGAGTGGAGAGGAGATTTGTTCTCTACCAATGTCGAATCCGCAGAGGCAGGCATTAGGGCTGGCGACGAGATTCTCGTGATGCAGGAAGGCCGACTTGTTGGCTCCGCACGTGCCGAAGCCGCGGGTTGGGAGTGGCCTGACGGCCCTGGTAGGCTGGCCCGCTCCCAGCACAGGCTGTAATCCACCCTCCGAGTGTCTACGCAGCGATTAAAGAGGGGGAGCAGGTCCCCCGGACGCCTGAGGATTTGCACATGTCACGCATGCACAGCGGAGGTAAGGGTCGCAGCGGCTCCAGCAAGCCAGGAGTGAGCGAGGCGCCCGCATGGTCGGAATCCGACAAGAATGAGGTCGAGGAGTTGATCGTGAGGCTGGCTCAGGAGGGGAACTCCACTGCGATGATAGGCACCATATTGCGCGACCAGCACGCCGTGCCCGATGCCAGACTCGTCACCGGCGAGAGAATCTCCCAGACCCTATCAAGGAAAGGTATCACCAGCACATACCCTGAGGACCTGATGAATCTCATGCGCCGCGCACTCAGTCTAATTGACCACCTGTCTGCCAACAAGAAGGACCTACACAATCGCCGTCAGTTGGAGCTGTGCGAATCGAAGATTCGACGCCTAGCCAGCTACTACAAAGGCACCGGAAGGATAGACGAGGACTGGGTGTACAAGCAGGATCAACTGCGACTGATGGTCGAGTGACGAGCGCAGGGGATTTGAACCCCGACTCCACAGGGGGGGCATGCGCTCGCTGCTGGGGACCGAACCACTCGCTGCGGTGTCGAGTGTCCTGTCGCAGGCGGCCGACCAACTCCGCAGTTCTAGCAGCCCAATACTGCTTCTGGCAGCCCCTTCTCTCCAGGGTGCCCTAGCCATCGCGCCGATAGAGGCGGGCCCTTTGGGCGACGCCGGGCTGCCCTACCGCCGCCGATTCAGGCTACAGTCCCCCTCTGACGGCTCGTGGGTACACGTCCTCGGACCGGCGGATGAGAGCGGCCCGAGACTGTCATCAGACCCCACGCAACTGTCTCTGGCAGGCACCGTGGTCGAGGGCCTCACCGGGCATCAGGGTGACTCACGCAAGGGTCCTCTGACTGCTGTCGCGCAGTCCCATGCCTTGGCGCAGGAGATCTCCCCTGATGGGACCAGGGTTCGCCGACTCAGGCCTTGGGCGATATCGGGGAACTGGCTGCATTCCGCCCTTGACACGACCTACGACCCGGTTTTCACCGCCCTGCGAGATGCACTGGCAGAGGACGGCTCGATTAGGGTGGTCCCGCTGCCCGAGGTTCCCGAGCCAAACGTCTCGTCAAGCAACTGGATTGACCCGGGGGCCTGGACGCAGTGACATCGCGCTGGCCCACCTGGATCTGGAGGGGAGGGCACGGGCTCTCTCACACCTGATGCGTCCAGCGTTGTCCCGTTCCACCCCCTCCACCGCTAGGCTCGAGGAGATTGGCTGGCACTGCGTGTTGGGTCCGGGGTGGTCCACCGACCTCGCAGGCAATTCCTCGCCGCCTCCTGTGGAAGGAGGAGTCCGCAGTAATCGCCGCGGGAAGGGTGGTGGACTCGTTTCTCAGGCGTGGCGTCATTCCTCGATTCTGAGCATGCTGTTGCACTGGGGCACTCCACCCTGAGGGGGCGCACTCGGACTCACGGGAACCCTGGTGGAACACGCCGGACAGTCGATGTACGGCCCCGTGCCGCGCCTGCTGATTTTCTGGTCATTTCTGTCTTCGGTGATACGAGGCCACGGGGAGGGCTAGGAGAATAGATGAGATTGAGACTCCGAAGACAATGGGCATCGGCATACCAAGTACGTAGATCACCAGTGCGAGACATCCAAGCGCGACCACGGTCACTAGCGCAGGGACGCTGGACCTGCGCTTGGTCAGCGCCATCGCCAATCCGATTCCCACCGAGAGGAACAGCACTGACATCATTGCACCGTATAGCACACTGTACAATGCGAAGCCGGACGGCTGGTACTCCACCCTAAAGTCGAGTTCAGGATCGAGTTCCGGCTCGTCAACGGTGAGTACCTCGAGAACCACCCATCGCCTGTGCTTGTACTCGATGTCATCGGCTGCAACCGCCCCTAGGTCCTCCAGCAGCGTGGACCTGATCTCGGCTGTGAGCTCAATCTCAGTCCAGTACTCCTCCGTGGACGAGCGCACAAAGGTCTCCACGAGGACCTGCCTCTCCGCTTCCATTGAGTCATAGTTGTACGATGTGTCGATGAAGATGGTGACGGCATCGGCGCTGAAGGCCCTAGTCCCCCCCATGTCGATTGTTATCTCCGTTGGGCCGAGTTCAATCGGGTTGACGCCCAGGATTGCCTCTATCTCCAACGACAGTCCGTTGGACATGAACGAGCGCAGGTTCGTGGCAGATCCCGTCAGGTGCCCCTGCAGCGCCAGCAGCTCGGAGTCGTCCACCCTGCCGTTGTGCTTGTCGGCTGAGGGCACGGAATCGGAGTAGGAGTTCAGATTTTGCCACCAACTGTTGGAACTCAGGCTCTGGTTGCCTATGTTGTCCAGTCCCCAGCGCATCCACTGGGACATTGAGCCGTCGAACTTGATCATCGCCTCCCTATCCACAACGTATCCGTTCCACTTCGCATCGATTTCTAGGTCCAACGTCGAGCCCCGGTCCTCAACGGTTCGTTCGCAGGGTACCACCCGGAGTCACCCGTGTCCTCACCGAAGACTATCTCGTGAGTCCTAGTCGTGTCGATCTGTAGGCGTTCTGAGGCTTCAGCTGGAAGTCGACGCGTATGCTGCCGCCCACCGAGTCATCAGGGGCCTCCCATACGAAGGTCACCTCGACACCACCCTCGACGGTTGTGGCAATGGGCATTTGACTGACCTCTGCGCTCTGCACCGAGATACCTCCGGTGGAACCTGTCCACATCCTGTCGTCGAAGCCCGACCTGAGGACTATCGGGAAGTAGACCAGCCTACCAAGCACGCTGGCGTCCTTCATCTCGATGTCCACTAGGGGGAAGCGCACAGAGATGCGGGCATCGTTTGCCTCTGACCCCCACAGGAACCTGATTCCCGCATCGTCTCCCGGTTGCGAGAAGAGCAGGCTGCGAACGGTGAGGGTGAGTTCTATGAGGTCGCCGTCATTGACGTTGCCCGAACCGACGTCGACGTTGATCTGCAACACTCCCGAAACCCGGGCAGGTAAGGGTCGATTCCACCGTCTCCGTCGTAGTACGAGCCCCCGATTCTGATTTCGAGCGTGGAGTTGATCGTGACTCCGACGGCACCTTCGACCTCGTATGGGATGCTGAACTCCCAGGTAGAGTTCTCGTAGCCCCCCTCGGTTCCCCATACGACTCCCCAAGTTCCAATCTTGATCTCGCTGAGGATCGAAGGAGTGACCAGTGTGGATTGCGAGTCGTCCTCATCGCTCTCGAGATCCTCGTCGAATGGGGTAAGGGTACCATCATCGGCCTCTCCCATCAGATAGAGGTCGAAATCAGTCGAGTTGCAGCAGGTCACATCGTCCTGAGCAACCACTGCAAACGGGGACATGCTCATCGCGAGAAGCAGCGTCACGAGAGCCAGCGCGCTGGGGCGTTGCTCAGAAGGCATCGTACCCCGTGGCCGGCTAGCATCCCTTGAATGCGCCGCCTCGGGGGCCGCCTTGCGCGTGGTTGCGCATGCGGCGCCTTTGGCGCCGAAAACTAGCCGTGCAGCCAAATTAATGTGGCTGGGCCGCCCTCTGACAGGGACTCCAGCCTAGCGAACCCTACTCTCTCCAGTTGGTAGACCTCTCCGACCTCCAACTCGAAGTCCTCGAGGAGCCCCTCGTGCGTGACTAGGTCGTCTCCGTCGCTTCTCAGCACCACGGCCTCGCGAGCCATGGACGTCGGGACCCAGTGTATGATGGCCCTCTGATCCGACCTCTCGAGAGACTCCACGGTCACCTCATCCCCGGAGATCTCAACATCTGCGAACTCCTTCAACCGCACCTTGCCCGGTGACAGGTCCGAGGTCTGGATGGCAATCGAGTCTGACAACACCCATTCCCGCGACCCCGGGATGGCCCCGTCGGGGTGCTTGGGGGCTAGGACCTTCGCACCCACTTCTTCGCCGAGCCGCAAGGTCACTGGAGAAGCCACGAAGCTGCGCCTCTCCGAGGACGAATCGATGAGGCTCGAGTTGAACGCCTCTATCGTCTGCATCGATATCGAGATGTCCTTCTGCGTCAGACCTAGGTCTATCCAGAAGTCCCGCAGCGCCTGCGAGCAGAAGCCGCGTCGCCTGAGCGCTTTGAGGGTGGGCAGCCTCGGATCGTCCCAGCCGTCGTATTCTCCGGACTCCATCGAGGCGCGCATCTGCGAGGTTGAGAAGCCGCCGTACTCGTGAATCTTGACCCTGCCCCAGTACAGCGTCTCGGGGTACTCCCAACCGAAGTGCTCGTACAGCAACGTCTGCTTGCGTGTACTGTCCATGAGGTCCTTGCCACGCACGATGTGAGTGACTCCCTGTTCGTGGTCCTCTATCGCGCTCTGGAAGTCCAGAAGCGGCCACACCTTGTACCTGCTCCCTACGAGGGGGTGGGGGGCGTGCTGGATTCTCAATGCAGGCCAGTCTCTAAGGGCAGGGTTGGGCAACGTCATATCGGTCATCACCCTGACCACCGCCTCGCCCTCGCTCATCTTGCCGGCATTCATTGACTCCCAGTCCGACAGGCTCTCAGCGGCGGTTTTGCCCCTGCAAGGGCAGTCCTGCTTACTCTCCCTGAAGCCACGGAAATCGTCGGCGCTACATCTGCATACGTAGCCGAATCCACCTACAATCATCTGCTCTGCGTACTCCAAGTAGACCGGCATCCTCTCGCTCGCCCTGACGACCACGTCCGCGGGCCTGCCGGCCAGCCACTCGTACTCATCCTCTATCCAACCGTAAGCATCCGGGAGGGCGGGCTTTACCCGCGTGTCCGTGTCGTCGAACCGCAGCACCACTCTGCCCCATGCATCCTGGCGAGCTCCGAGTTAATCACGACACCTCTCGAATGCCCCAGCGTCAGGGGCCCGTTCGGATTGGGGGCGAACCTCAGGACGACATCGGAGGTGTCCCCAGACAGCTCCCTGAGACCTTCTGCCTTGCGGCGCTTCTCGCGTTCTAGTACCTCGGGAGCAGTCCTCTGTAGCACCTCTCTGACGTGCTCGACCCCCTCGGCCTTGGCCAGCGAGTTGGCAGCGACCACCTCCTCCTCAACCAGACCTCTGAGTCGCTTGGCCATGCTGCGGAGGTCCTCGCGCTCGGAGAGCAGCCTGCCGAGCACGCTGCCCGCCTGCCCCTGTCCAGAGTACTCGACCGCGTTCTGCAGTGCGTACTTGCGGACGGCAGCGACGATATCTGGGTCCCAATCGCCGGAATCAGCCATGATATCGGGAGATACCGCCCAAAAGCAGCATTTCACGCTTCGCGTGCTCACCACTGGTCGAGCGATGATTGGCGGGCTGCAGAGCCACCGCCGTCCCGGACCGGAACGGGCCCACCGTGAACCTCCTCCCAAATGTCCGACACGGTGGACCAGCTCCACCTGAGGCATCCGTTCGGCAGCTCCCCGGAGACCAGTTCTCTGACGGCTTGTCTAGTCAGGGGATCGGATGGGTATCCGGACCCGATCCTGATTCCCAGACGACCCTCTAAGGCCGCGATGGAGGCGTCGCGCTCCACCTTGGCGAGAACGCTGGCAGCTCCCGCCACCACATCCCGAGAGTCCATGCCGTGCTCGGACACCACCTCCCACTCCGACCACTGGCTCCCTAGACGGGAGGTCAGACGGGTTGTGAAACGCTTCTCATCGACATCGCAGGCATCCGCCATGACGGTGCCTCCGGCGGAATCTTCCGCAGCGACCTCGATGGCCTCGGCGAAGAGCTCCACCTCGAGGCGGTTCAGGTCGGAGGACAGGCTGTTAGCATCTATCCTCTCGGGGTCGCAGCTCACGATTCCGATTCCCCACCCTTTGGTTTCTGCCAGCGAGTAGATACTCTCTGAGATGCGTCGTCGTCGTTCCGGAGACAGTTCCTTGGAGTCCTTCGCACCGAGTTCGCGCAACACACTCTGGTCAACCTCGGGTACACACAGAGCGCAGACCACTAACGGCCCTATCACTGGCCCCCTACCGGCTTCGTCGACCCCAATCTTCAACGCACTCATATCTCTAGGTCGTAGTCGTCCGGGCTATCATCATCTCTACTCTTCCTCGGCACGACCCTACGAGTCTCCTGCTCGGCTGAGTCTAACATGGCGTTGCTCGGGTGTGGCATCTCTCCCTCTGAAATCCTGTCTGCGATTTCGGTTGCCGACTCTATGTCCTGCTCGGCTTGGTGCTCGTCAATCACGTCGCTGGCGATCTTCACCACCTCCTCGCTGGGTCCCGCGCGCGGCTTCTCGGACAGTCCACCGGACTTCTCGATGAACTCGGCAGCGAAGTCCCGCGCCCCTATCCTAGGACTCACGGCGAGTTCTGGCGTCTGTCCTCCGCCCTCCTCGAACCTCGCCATCCATCCCTCAGCACTCTCCTCGCCGGGCTGCTCCGGCACCATTAGTGCAAGCTCACGCTGCTTCCTTACTCTCATCGCCACGACCACCCCTATGCTGCCTGCGATTACGACGATGACGATTAGGATACGTTCGTGCCATGTCTCAAGCCAGTCGATGGTGCTCTGCAAACCCGCCCCCCCACCTTGTTCGGCAGTGGGCATCGAGGCCGCAGGCACAGCGGCGGTGTCCTGAGCTGTGAACACAATGCTCGGGTCCCGGATAGACCGGACCTCAACGGTCAGGATTGCAGTGGTCTCTACAGGGGCCTCCGGCGGGACATCCATCCATGCGCTGAATACCACGGAGTCACCCGGTTCGACGTCCCTGACCTCGAAAGACCGGGGATTGCCGATCGCGGCGCCGATGAGGGCTCCCGGGGGGGCTGCAGGCCGAAATCTGTGACCATGTTGACGTCGAGGTTGACCACTAGACCGTCGGGCTCGTTCCCAGCGTTGGTCAGCGTCCACCTGGATGTCAGGTTGTTGTCGCCAGAGAGGTCCGAGGAGACCCTCTCGAGGAACCATTCGTACCTCTCGTCGACCATGACCTCGAACTGCACTGCGTCGGGCGACCAATCCCCAAGCCAGATTCGGGTGTCGACCAACGCAATCAGGTCCGCGGACGTGTCTTCCGAGACGGTACAGGAGACCTCTATGCCGCTCATCGACTGTCCCGGCCCCAGAGTAATCACGTCCATGCTGGCCTCGACTGTCAGCCATCCCACTCCCTCCGCTGCCGCTGCGGTCAACAGGAATGAGGAAGTGACGTCGCCGGTGTTCTCTACTCTGAACGAGACGTGGCAGGAATCTCCGGGCTGGGTGTCTCCCTCGCATCCGTTCGAATCTAGAGATAGCAGCCCGCCGGTCCGCGGGGTGATGCTGACCGTCTGCGAAACCGTGGACACCTCCTCAGGGGACGCGCTGCTCCAGACGAGAACCTCGAAGGACAGGGCCCCTGGGTACCTGTCGGGGGCCTGGACTTGGATGTGAGTCTGGCCCGACTCGTTCGGCGCCATGGCGTCCAGTTCAACCCTGCTGAGCACGATCGCGGCCCAGCCTTCGCTGGACAGCGACATCCCTGGCTCCCCGACCAAAGTACCATCCCCATCGGTCTCAGCGATTCCGACGATTAAGTCCCGAACCGAGTTACCTAGATTCCTCACCGTGACGGAAAGGTCGATCACCTCGCCGGGAGAGAGCGAGGCGTTGCCGCCCCCTTCCTCGATAGATGCACCGTGGTGGAAGCCGTACCTTAGAGAGAAGTTGTACCAGTCTCTGGAACCGTCCGACCCGCTTGTGAGCTGCATGCTGAATTGGTGGAGCGAGCCGGCTAGAGGGTAACCGTCCGAGACCGATGGGGCCGTGATTGAGAACTGAACCCACTGGGTCACGTCTGAGGGCGCCTCGAACAAGTGGCCCGCCTGTGGACTACCGGGTTTCTGCCACCCGATTTCCCAGCCCTGCGCCCCGGTGATGGCCACCATGGCGGTGTCGTCCACCTCGGCGTGGTTGGTGAAGTTGAAGTTGAGGCCAATGCTGGCACCCGGGTCAATCTCGAACACCGATCCGGACTCGGGGCCAAATCTCACGCTCGACCCTTCAACCTGCCAAGGGTAGGTGTAGTCAGGGGTCTCGTTGAACACCGTGGCAGCCGCGGCCTGCTGCAGTTCCAATGCGCGCCACGGTGCTATCTGACTGGGTGCGGCGCTGCCTACCGAGGACTCGCCTGTTATCGTCGAGTGGAACACGCAAGCAGCTAGGTAGGTCCCATCTATTGACGGGTGAGAGCCGTCGCTGCCGTACAGGGTGGAGAACGCGGTGCTGTCATCCGTCGCGTTGACGCCCGAGGCCTCGACCGCGTCATGGATGTGCTTGAAGGCCAGGCCCACCGGAGCGATGTAGGTGGGGCGGTCGGAGGTCGAGATGTTCTCGTTGTACATCTCGTAGCCCCTAGAGACACTGTCTTGCATGCTGCTGAAGTCGGGATGCAGCCAATCTCCCTCCTTGCGACCCCAGGTCATGAACAGTATGGTATCGCCGCCTTGGGACTCTATTCGCTGGTTTAGGTATTCGAGCCCCTCTAGACTTTCCTGCCAGTATTCAGTTTCAGTCGACAGGCCCGGTACTTGGGATTGGTCCTGTAGGATGACAAAGTCGTGCTGTTGCTGCAGGCTGGCGTTCCACGAATGCCCAGGGGTGTCAGCCCTCTCGGCGTGCTCGCTCAGCTTCAGTCCGCCACTGGTCAGCGACGTGACCACCGCATCCTCTCCCGAGTCCGTCAGGATGCTGTCCAGCCTGACCGCCAGCGAGTTGGTCGAGGTGTACGAATTGCCGAGCATGAGGATGTCCAAGGAGCTGTCCCTAGCCTCTGTGCCACGGTCGCCGCCCTCCATTCCCAACAGCGCCGGAGAACTCAGGTGCAGAATCATGACCAGAGTCATGGCAACTGCCAGAGAACCACGCCCCATGCCTCGGTGCCAATTCCGTCATGCTATGATTCCTACCCCCTCGTGATATCTAATCCTGCGAAGTATTGATGGTCTGGGGCGTTGTTGCATGTACATGGCGGGGATATGGCCGTTCGGGAAGAAGCCGGCCGAACCGCGTCAGGTCAAGCAGCCCGAGAAGCGCAGGATTGTCGAGTACGAGAGGAAGAAGGACGAGCCGTCCAAGGCGAAGGTGGCCGACAGGAGCCACCTAGAGGACGCTTCATTCAAGGATGCGATGGCGCTGCTCGGGAGCGACACCAAGAAGAAGTGAGTACTAGAGAACGGCTCTCGTACTCAATCTGCCGACGGCTTCGATGTCGAACTCCCCAGCATGTATCGGAGACCTCAGCCCGAACTCGTGGCTGACGGCTGGGTCTATCTCCCCAAACTGCCCGATCTCTGTACCCGAGGCCATCGCCCTCGCACCCCGTCCAGCTATCCAAGGCCCATGAGGATCCTCGGTTGGTTCGAAGGTGACCTCACTCATCTCGGCACCCAGGTCCCTCAGAAGGGCCTGTGCGACCCCCTTGGACGCGGTGAATCCCCCTCCGACCTCGGCACATGCCCAGGCAACTCTCTTGGAGTTGCCAGAGTCCCTGACCACCTCGCCTAACTCGTACACCCTCTGTGGCAACTCGTGATGCCTATTTGCCGCAAGCAGTCCGAGCAGTGAGGGCAGGACGTACTGGCGCAGTATTGTGTGCTCTACGGTGATGGGGTTCGAAATCACGGACTTACTACCTCTCTCGGGCCACCTGACTCGCTCGAATTGGTCCCTCTCGTTCGACAGTGTGAGTCCGAGAGTCTCCTGTATGCCCAGCGACCTCAGGCTCGCCCTTACCCTACGTTCGAGGTGTGATGACTGCAGCGGAATCGCATCCATGTGAGTCTCCGACAGCTTCTCTGGCATGTTCTCATATCCGTATCCTATCGCTATGTCCTCGACTATGTCTACCGGGTGCATGATGTCACTTCGCCAACGCGGCATCTCCACCATGTGCTCGCGTTCGCCCACCGCGCAGTCGGCCCACCTCTCGGCCTTGTTCACACCGTCGGTGACGGTCCTCGACTCGATTAACCGTCCACCCATCTTGACTAGGGCCCCGGCAATTTCGTCGGAGCCTAGGTCGAGGCCCAGCACCTTGCCTATCAGGCGGTCCGGGACCCGATGCCTAACCGCATCCCCACGCGGGGTGACGCTGGTCTCACCATCCCATCCAGCGACCCTGACGCTCTCGATGGACCCACCTCTTTCGTGCAGGGACAGGCAGACCAGCATCAGGCATGCCTCGCAGGCCCGCTGATCCCATCCGGTCACGTCGATGAAGAAGTCGGTCGTGGTCTCGGTAATGGTGGTGTGGTCGCCGTTGATAATCGGCGGGAAAGACAGGATGTCGTCGTTGGAGTCGAGTATCACCGGGAACGACTGTAGGCCATCCATCAGGTGAGCGTACTCGATTCCTTTGGGGTGCTCTTCGAGGATCTCGCGGATGGTCATCTCCTCGGTCATCATCAGCGGCACGAAGGAATGCGATTCGGGGACGGTGACGACCTTGAACGGCGCGGAGATGGTCGAGAGATCGTGCACACCAATCGAAGCGAACCTGCGTTTGCGTCCTAAGGTGAGGTGGAGCTTCTCTTGGTGATCCATCAAGGACTGGATGAAATCATCCTTCTCGGAGTCGGTGCTCCCGGTGTCGACGCCCCTTACTATAGCTGCCATTATTACTGGCCTGACCTGCTCCAGAGATGGGTCTACGGCCATCTCAGTCGCGCTGTCGCCGACCTCAATCGAAGGGCTCTCCATTGCACTTCCTGAGAAGCTCCTGACGGCGCGAGCCAGTGATTCGTGGCTGAGCAGGTCCGGGCGATCCGGGAAGACCTCCACTTCAATGACATCATCATCGTTGCCCTCGACAGGGCAACCCATGCTCGGCAGCCAGTTGGGCCACCTGTCCGCAGAGTGCTCTGTCCCATTGATTCCCTGTATGTGCCGCAGGAGTGAGTGCTGGAGATTGAGAGTCGGCATTTCTCACCTCAGTTGCCTAGCCACATGGGCAGCGGACGGTCGAAGCCCACCAGCCTCAGCCCGCTTATCGAAGCCGTGTCGTAATCAAGGGCCCTGAGGTTCCTCCTACTGAGTTGCTCCAGTCCGTCTATGCCCAACTCGAGCATCCAACCACGGACCGTCGAGTCCAGCCATACCAGCGTCTCTTCGAGGCCGTCTGCAGGAGGGGGTGCCACCAGTATCGGACACCCAGCCGCGACCGCGATTAGCATGTCCTCTGCACTAGGCGCCTCGTCCATCTCTATGAGTAGATGGCGCCCCTGCTCGGCCAGGTTCATCGCTCGGGCGGCGAGCCCTATTCTAGGGAGGGCCGATGCAGCGCGGCTCCCGCCGGGCGACGCCGCATCTATGACGGCCCCGTCCAAGTCTAGGTCTACAACCAGCCTGAACAGATGATCGGCCCGATCGACGCAATCGCGCAGTAGGATTAGCGAGTCATCCTTCATCTTGCATGTGATGGACACCAGAATCGCCTCAATCTCGGCATCGTTCAACTGAGGTAAATCCGTGAGATCGAGAACCACTCCCGCGCAACTCCCCAGCCACTTAGCGCAATCGATGAGGTTACCTTCGCCCACCAGAACTAGGTCATGCTCGCGAGGAGATTCTCTGACCAATGCCGGCTGAGACTGCGAGGCCGCCCCGGCCCAACCGCTGGCCGAGTCGGACTCCACCAGCCAGGGGACGGGAAACAGGACACCACCTTCCTCAATGCCTAACGGCATCAGAAGGGTGAATGGGTCAAGGGGGGTGTGCTCGGCCAGCCTTTCAGAACTCGAAGGGACTAGTGCTATGCTCTCGAATCCTTCAGCTACAGAGGAGTCTGGCATCTCGGCGATTCCAGCGGATGACTCGGAGGGAACCAAAACCAAGGCGTCCTCCTCAAGAGTCAGGCCTAACGGCTCTAGGTACTCTGCCAACTGGACCATCTCGGCTGCCTCGACACCCCGCATGGTAGCACCCTCTCCGGGCGGAGGGCAGCTGCCGGCTATTACCACGCGCCCCCCGGTCATCCCCACTCCGGGCTCCGATCCGACTGAACCGAGCACGACTATCGTGCCATCACTCATTCCAGCCCCTGCCCTCTTGCCGACGTGCCCCCGGACAATCACCGTTCCGCCCGACATACAGGCCCCGACATCGTCGCCAGCCGAGCCCTGCACTGTGATGGTGCCGCCGGTCATCCGGCTCCCAAGTCGGTCGCCGACGTCCTTCTCCACCACGATGCGACCATCTCTTTGGAAAGCCCCGAGCATAGAAGTGCTCGAGCCTTGGAGCGTGAAGTTCCCACCGCTGTTCATCGCGCCCGCGCACTCGCCGAGATCTCCCAGTAGAAGCACTCTGGACTTGGCGGGAAGGTGGGAAATCGCCCCGATCTCACCCTTCTTGGGTTTCTCGTCCCCCCCGCGACCCCATCCAATCCTGACCAACAGGTCCCTCTCCAAGGCCTCGGAGAGCATTCCATCGAGGTCGCGGCCCAGTTTGACACTCTTCGCCGTGACCTCGCGCATGACACTCCCTGTGCGGACATGGCCCCATCGGTCTTCATTCTGACGGGCAGAGTGTACCCGAGCCGCTGCTAATGGGGCAAAACCCGTGGTTCGGGACGAAGGGTATGTTGATAGAGGGCTGGCAAGGGCGACGAAACACCCTGAGGGGTATGTGGGGTCAAGCGTGATTAGGGTCGCCATCAACGGCTTCGGGACTATCGGCAAGAGAGTCGCCGATGCCGTAGACGCTCAGGACGACATGGAAGTCGCTGGAGTGACCAAGACTGGGCCAAGCTTCGGCTGCTCTCTGGCGGCGAAGAAGGGCTACCCGTTGTACTGCACCAGTGACGACCCTGACCGCATAGCCTCGTTCTCGTCGGGCGGGTACGATTGCCAAGGGGGACTTTCCGACCTACTTTCATCGGCAGACGTCGTGGTCGACTGCGCTCCCGGGAAGATGGGTGCAGCCAACTTGGCCAAGTACGAGGCAGCAGGTATCAAGCACATGTTCCAAGGAGGCGAGAAACATGAGTTGACAGGCCTCTCGTACACCTCGAGCGCCAACCACACCGAGAACCTGAACGCCAGAGGGACCAGAGTGGTCTCCTGCAACACCACCGGGCTCTCGCGCACTCTGGTGCCACTGTACGAGATCGGCGACTCGCTCAGGGTCGAGTGTACCATGATTCGCAGGGCAGCCGATCCAGGGGACTCGAAGAAGGGCCCCATCAACGCCATCAAACCGGTACTCAAGGTACCCAGCCACCATGGCCCAGATGTGATGACTGTGAAGCCCGAGATAGAGATCAACTCCCTAGCTGTGGCGGTTCCGACCACCCTGATGCACGTTCACGCCATCATAGCGGATCTGCCTACCGGTCATGGCCAGACCACCGAGTCCATACTTGACCTGTGGAGGCAGACACCTAGGGTCATCGTGATGCACGGCGAGAGCGATCGCCTGACGACCACCGCAGAGGTCATGGAGATGGCGCGTGACATAGGCCGCAAGTGGGGGGACTTACACGAGGTCTTCGTCTGGGAAGATGGGGTGAAGTTGGTTGGCGACAGGCTGTACTACTTCCAGGCTATACACCAGGAAAGCGACGTGATACCAGAGAACATAGACTGCATACGCGCCCTGATGGGTGTCGAGTCAGACTGGAAAGCATCCGTGGCCAAGACGGACAGCGCGATTTCGGACTACTACGGACTCTGAGCGCACCCCGTGGTCGGCGAGTTTCGTTGTACACCTAGCATGAACGGTCAAAAAGCCCCCTCGGGTCGGCTGAAGCATGACTAGGGTTCGCTCGACAGCGCTGGTTCTCGCAGCGCTCGTCCTGTCCACGTGGTCAGGCGCGCTAGCGAGCGCCTCCGCGAACTCTCCCTCCGGCAGCGATTCACAAGGTTCCTCGGTGCCATCCCAGTCAGAGTGGTCGCGAATAGATGCCTTCGAGGCCTACTATCCGCTGCGTGCATCATCGGGCCTCCTGCACTCACCATTCGGTTCATTCGACCCGTTGCGCGACCCGATTCCACTCGGCCCGGAGAACCTGTACGATCCGAAGGCCCTCGAGCGCACGGGGATGCTCCTCGTACAATCCTCCAGCGCCGACTTGACTGACCTTTTCGACTCCCTGTCCAGCATGGGGCTTGAGGTCCTTGACGTGTTCCCCGACGATGCCCTCGTGGTCCGTGTCGATTCCTCGGGCGACGACGGCGTTCTGGCGGCGATCGACAGTATTCCCAGTGTCAGGTGGGCCGGGGAGCTACCAGTGTCATGGCGAGTGGCCTCCGGGTTGATACCGCTCTCCGCAAGGCACGGGATGCTGGTGGATCTGGATGTGACCCCCGCTCCCGATCTCAGCACCGAGGAGCTGACCGAGCTCTCAAAGGACCTACTGCTGGTCTCGGGAGGGGCAGGACTCAGGGAGGTGTGCGACGCCTACCTGTGCCAGCCTCGCTCGGTTGATGCGAAGTGGATACCGGTCTTGGCCATGGACGGAAGGATCCTCCATATCGGTTTGGCTTCCCAACTGACCGTTCACAATGCCAACGCTAGGGCAATCAGCGGCATCAACGACGCCCTGTCGAACTCGGGAGGATTACTGAATGGCAGCGGAGAGGTGCTTGCCATCTCCGATACCGGGCTGGATGGCGACCACGGCGACTTCACGAATCGGATTAGGGGGATCTACGACCAGTTCGGCCCTGACAACTCGAACGCCGACGTCAACAGCGGCCACGGGACCCACGTCGCGGCCACGCTCCTCGGCGACGGCTCGGGCGACTCCGCTGCTTTGGGCATGGTTCCAGCTGCCACCTTCCACTTCTATCAGCTCGAGGCCGACAGCTCAGGAGTACTGGCCAGGTGGGGTTCGCTGTATGACATGTTCACTCATTCATGGCAGAACAGCGCACGTATACAGACCAACAGCTGGGGCAATGAGAACTTAGTCGGCGAATACAGCTCTGACTCAAGGTCCGCCGACGCCTTCCTAGTGGACTATCCACGCTTCCTCGTCCTGTTCTCTGCCGGTGACCTTGGTTCGAGCGGAAACAGTGTCACGCCCCCCGGAACTGCGAAGAACGTCCTGACGGTCGGAGCCTCCACCACTGGGGCACAGGATAGCACTCCCGAGGGCTCGGTGCCAAAGGCTTCTCGTCGAGGGGGACGACCTTGGACGGGCGCATCAAGCCCGACCTAGTCGCCCCGGGAGTGATGATATGCTCGGCTAGGGCAGAGGAAGCGCAGTTCGCCAGCGGCGCCTCGTGCTCTAGCGCGACCCACGTTGATGGTAGCACCCCTCTGTACATGGCCCTCAACGGCTCTTCCATGGCCACGCCGGTGGTCGCCGGCGCCGCAGCCATGGTCCGGCAGTACCTCAGGCAGATAGAGGGGATAAGCGAGCCACGCTCGGACCTAATCCGGGCCATCCTGATCAACGGTGCCGAGGACATCGGCGCTCTCAACATCCCTAATCCCGCTGAGGGCTGGGGGCAGGTAGACGTTCAGAACAGTCTCTACCCTTCTTCGGGAGGGCAGGACCTGTCCGTCCTGTATGACTACTCGCGCGAGCTGCTTCCAGGCCATTCCTTCATCTACACCTTCGACATCGATGCTAGCCAGAGCATCGACATCACGCTGGTTTGGAACGACAGGGAGGGCTCTGCCGTGGCCGACCAGAGCGCTGCCAGACTGGTGAACGACCTCGACCTTAGGGTGACCTCGCCCGACGGCACCGTATACATCGCTAACCAGTTCTCCAGCGGGTTCAGCGTCTCAGGCGGTAGCGAGGACCGCCTCAATAACGTGGAGAGGGTGCGACTGGCTACGGGCACCTCGGGGACATGGATCGTCGAGGTAGGCCACGCAGGAGGCACCCTACAGGACTACGCGATAGTCGTTAGTGCGGCGGCCACGGAGTTGGAGCAAGCAGACCTGACTGTGTTTGAAGGCTCACTTTCGAGTTCCGTAGAGAGCCCGTTGCAGGGCGATACATTACTGGTCGAGGCAGCTTGGAAGAACCAGGCTGCCGCTGAAACAGGCATCTACTCGATCGAGGTCGAGGACCTCACCGATGGTACGGTGATTCACACATCCCAGCGTTCCTCGCTCGGCGGTGGCATGCTCGACTCACTGTCATTCCCGCACTCGTTCTCCTCCACTGGGCTCCATGTGCTCGAGCTGAGGCTGGACTCCGAATCGGAGGTCGACGAGCTCAACGACGAGTCCACGGGGACGGATAATAACAGGATGCTACTACATGTCAACGTCTCGCAGATCGGAGTTAGGCTGACTCCTTTGATGGAGGACGGAACCGTCCCGAGTAACCCAGCCGAGCTGAGCCAGGCGATGACTAGGACCCTAGACCCAAGGACGGCCAGTTGGGTCCTCTTCGACCTCGAGATGCGTAACGAGGGCACCTCCGAGATCTCAGTCGGTCTGAGCGTTTCGCCTGTGCAGCTGCTTGGGGACGACGGGGTCCTCTACGCCCCTCAGGACGAATGGTGGAAACTAATCAACGAGTCGGGCCCTTGGACGCTGGCACCATACGGAGAGGAGGGCGACAGGCTAGTCGTCACTCTGAACATGTCGGACATGGACACCGACCTGTCCAGCCCCTCCGATGTGGTGTACGCCCTACCTGGGACCTTCGTCTCCGACCTGACCCTGTTCGACACCAACGCCCCCACGGTCTCACACAGCATCAGGCTAACAGCGATAGTCGAGAGGGTTGAGGGGTTGTACACCATAGTCGCTGGAACCGAGGGATTGGGCGCAGAGCCCGGCGATTTCGCCGTCTTCTCCCTATCCATCAAGAACACTGGCAACGGACCGACCCAGTACACGGTCAGTTGCGAGACTGACGACCGATGGACCATACACATCGGCAACAGCCAGTCCTCCGAAATCACACTCGAGCCACTCAGCCGTCTGCAATTCCTTCCACTCCCAATAAGGGTCAGAGTTCCCGATGCCCATGACGGGCAGCCTTCCGCCGGGCTGACCCAAGATATCCTGTGCGTAACGACCTCTGTCAATGACCCGACATTGGAGACCACCGAAGAGGCGCTGCTGACCGTTCTCGAGAAACTAGACTTCTCACCCGAGTTGTTCGATTACGAGGGAGTCGCGCTAGGACCACTCGCCATTGCCGAGCCCAGACCAGTCCTGAACAACGACGTAATCACGACCGAACTGGTCGTCTCGAACGACGGCAACGTCCCGATGCAGTTCGTAGTTCAGGCCTTCTCGTCGCTGAACAGTTGGCCCATCCAGATGACTGTGGGATCGGAGGTCCAGACCGAGGAGATATCCCTCGACATTCCGGCCGGCTCATCCGCCAGCGTGAGCATCGCCACGATAGTACCGCCTGCTGCCGAAATGGGGGCATCCAACACCATCACGGTGCGCACCACCCTCGCTGACGGCCCGACCGTCACCAATGCCACGCGCCTAGTGGTACAGGAGGTCGCCACCTTAGATCTCACCTGGAACGCCACCATGGCCATTTCGCTCGGAGTCCCCGGTACTGCCGACATACATGCTCACAACACCGGCAATGTCGAGCTTGGGATCAGTCTGACCATGGGCACGCTGCCGGAGGGCTGGTCCGGAGGGTTCCTGTCTGGCAGGGACTTCTCCATGGAGATGAACCAGGAGGCGACTATCACCGTAGGGGTCGACCTTCCCGGTAGCCTCCCTGCTGGTTTGGTGGGCCAGAAGGTCTCGGTCATCATCGAGTCCACATCTCCCTCGGGAGGTGATGTGCGCGTGTACACTGTGGAGATGGATGTGGAGGTACTGCCTTCGATATGGCTCGGCCTGACTTGCGACTCGTCCGCCTTCGAGGACATCGGCTCTTCGGGCACGACCTTCGACATTGTGGTGACCAACCTAGGCAACACTCAGGCAGATGTGTTCGTCTCCACCGAGGGAGCTGAGGGCTGGGACATTCAACTCGGCCAGACCGATTCAGTCACCATGGCTGCGGGCGAATCATTGACAGTGACGGCTACGGCCATCCCCGGAGAAGGGGCTTCTAATGGCTTGACTCACATCCAATTCAGCGCCAACTCTACGGGTTCTGGAGGAGTTACCGCAAGCATCACCGGAGGCAGCATCGAGATTGGAATCAGCAAAGAGAGGGATTCCAGCAGAGGGGGTCTGGGAGGAATCCTGGACAGTCTGGGACTTCCCGATTGGACCCTAGCCCTGACCTTCATCCTGCTGCTTGGTTTCGTGGTGGTCTCGGGAGTCAGGATGCGAAAGTCATCCGCGCAATCGCTCAGCCCCGAGGAGGAGCTGATTCCAGAGGGTTCGGCCCTCCTTGCAGGGACTCAATCCGAGAGGAAGGCCGCCGCCTTGGAGACCTCGGCATCGGGCGAGGTCCTGACTGGAGGGGTCAGCGACGACGAGATTCAGACTGCCATAGCGCAGTCTGCCCCGATGCTCAAACCTCCTACCGCGGCCGAGGGCGCCCCTCCACTCCCACTCAGCGGTCTCCCAGAGGGGTGGACCATGGAGCAATGGAACACCTACGGCCACCTCTGGTGGGAGCAGAACAAGCCCTAGATGCGCTTTGCTTATGGCCCGGACCGCCTCGGCGATGGCTGATGACCTCCATAGTGCTGTTCGGCCCTCCGGGCGCAGGAAAGGGCACCCAGGCCGCGCGCATCTCGTCCCTCACCGGCAAACCTCAGGTTTCCACGGGTGACATGCTCAGAGCCGCTGTGGCATCTGGCTCGGACCTAGGCTCGGAGGCCAAGGGCTACATGGATGCAGGTCTACTAGTCCCCGATGGGGTCATCATCGGACTAATCTCCCAGAGGCTTAGGGAGCCGGACGCCGAGTCAGGACTGTTGCTGGATGGCTACCCGAGGACCATAGCTCAGGCCGAGGCACTCAGCGAGGTTGAGGACGTATCCATGGTGATTTCCATCGAGGTCCCCGACGAGGCGATTATCGAACGGATAGTGGGGAGGAGGATGGACCCGCATGACGGCACAATCTACCACATCAGATTCAACCCGCCTCCTACTGAGGCAGCCTCAAGAGTTGTTCAGCGGGAAGACGACAACGAGGAGACCGTGAGAAACAGGCTCTCGGCATATCACGAGCAGACCGCCCCTCTCGCAGATTGGTATCAGGATAGAGGCGTGCTCGTTAGGATTGACGGCGACCGCACCATCGGGGAGGTGGGGGACGCCATAGGGAGCGCCATCGCAAGCATGGGGTCTCGAGATGTCTGACCGCTCGCGCAATCGGAGCTCGAAGAGGGGCAGGGCTTCCAAGGCTGTAGAGGAACTGTCTTCGGTCCTCCTGTCCCGATGGGGCGACCAGGAGGTCGCGGACGCCGCCGCTAGGGACATACTCAGAATCGGTAAGCGGCACGGTGAACGCCCCACGTCCCACGTCAGCAGGCTGATCTGCAGGGGCTGCGAGGCGGCATTGGTTCCCGGCAGGAACGCGAGATTCAGAATCTCGGATGGCATGCTCGTAGTCACCTGCCAAGACTGCGGAAGAATCGATCGTGCGGGACCCGATTTCAAAGGGAGGGATTCTGATTAGTGGCGATGCGCCCGAATCGATTCTACGCCGGGCCAAGGACAGGTCACTGGCTGTGACCATCAGGATAGGCAAAGAGGGAATCACCGACTCAGTGGTATCGGAATTGAGCGATCAGCTCGGGAAGAGGAGACTGGTCAAGGCGAAGGCGAACCGAGGCATGCTGAACGGATCGTACGAGAGGTCGGAGGCATTCACGGCACTCGCCGATGCCACCGGTTCAAGGCTGGTTCACAGCAGGGGCAACACCGCAGTTTTCTGGTCCGGCTCAAGATAATTCGAGAAAACTATCCTCTCTTGGGAAGGGTTGCGATGGTCACATATTTAGAGGCGACAATACTCGCCGAGCCATGGTGTCTGTGGAACAGGTTGTCCTAGCCGTATTCGTAGTATCTTTCGTACTCATTCTGTCAGAGTACCTCCACCGTACCATCGCGGCTTGGTTTGGTGTTGTTTGCATGCTCTTCCTTGGCCTATCAACGGGCGTCTTTGAGTTGTGTGAGACGGTGGCCCTCGGCCCCGATGGGGAATATACATCCTCCATTTTCCACCATCTGGGTTTTGATTCAACCGCAACGTATGGTGAGATTTGTCACCATTCTCTAGAATCTCTAATGTTGAGTTGGATACACTTTGATGTCATCGGTCTACTATTGGGGATGATGATTTTCGCCGCGCTACTAGAAATCTCAGGATTCTTTGAGTATGTCGCTGTTAGAGCAGCAAAAATGTCGGGTGGAGACCCTTGGAAGCTGGTTGTTTATCTGGGGACATTTACAACATTAATCTCGTTAGTGATTGACAATGTTACAGCCATCATCATCATCGCTCCGGTGACATTGAGGATTTGTCAGAAATTGGAGATCAACCCAATCCCTCCACTTCTTGCTGAAGCGATTCTTTCTGATACCGGAGGGGTGGCATCCATGGTGGGTGATCCGCCTAATATCATGATTGCTAGTCAAGCCAGTGGTATGGATGAATTGGCATCACTATTCGGATTCAATGGTTTCTTGATCCGTCTGGGTATTTTGACATTCTTTGCTTGGGTTGCCACGTTAGGATATCTCCGATACTACTACCGTGATTGGCGTGAATCTAAGCCGGCCAACGTTGAAGCAATCTTGGAAGAAGATGAGTGGGATTGCATTGAACATCCATTGTTGATGAAGACAACACTATGGATTCTAGGTGCCACAGTTGTCATGTTCTCGGCAACTGAATTTTTACACCTCCATGTCGAGATTCATGCTTTGGCCCTTGCAGGTGCTGGAGTGGCTCTAGTCGCCGCCCGCCCCGAAGACCACGAAATGCGGCATGGACTCATTCACTCAATCAGTGAAAAGGTGGAATGGCATGCACTTCTGTTCTTCGCCGGCCTCTTCATGCTGGTCGGTGCAGTGGGCAATGTGGGATATCTTCAAATGCTTGCAGAATGGATTTTCGATACATTCGGCAGCGATCCAGTGATGCTTGCAGTAGCAATCATTTGGGTGTCTGCTATATCCAGTGCGATTATCGATAATATTCCGTTCACTGCGGCTATGATTCCAGTAATTGTCTTTGTCGGCGCGAAATCGGCAGAAGAAGGCAACCCAATTGATCTTGCACCATTATTCTGGGCTCTTGCTATGGGTGCCGGCTTTGGTGGAAATGCGACTCCAATCGGGTCCAGTGCCAATGTTATGACTGTCTCAATTAGTGAGCGTGGACCCAATCCAATCACCACTAAGGAATGGATGCGTGTAGGTTTCCCTGTGATGATAATTACCTGTATTGTTGCAACGATTTTCATGGTAATTTTCCACGGTACGCTGTATTCGTCTCTTTGACGAGTCCCATCTAGCTCTTCCGACAGCGTGAAGCGTGAAATCCCACAGCGGGCAGCGTGTACGAGTGTCCGATTTGCGGATTGGTCTCATCGGGAACCTCCTCGTGCCCAGCGTGTGGGAGTGACGAGAAACCTCCTACCGCTGAAAGGGAAAACGCCCCTGCAGGAGGAGTGCCAGCCGAGGAACCACCAGCCCTACCCTTCGGCTTGGATGGCGGAGCCCCCTCCGCCCCATCCTCGGACATTCCATTCGACATAGGGGAGGCGCCTCCGAGCGATTCTCCCGAGGCCCTAGCATTCGGCCTCGAGGAGATTCCAGAAGAACTGGCCGATTCTCCGCTGGCATTCGGTCTGGAGGACATGCCAGAAGAGTCTGAGGACTGACTCCGAATCAGCCTCTCACCGCCCCCTTTAGGGGGCGTGTGCACCCCGCTTAGTTCAAATACCAAAGGCAGGTCGCCCACCTGCATTTAGTGCGCCTTGGTACTTTCAGGTATCAGGGTAAGAGGTTGAGGCCGCCCCGCCCCGCGGGGAGACGAGGTGGCCTGAGAGACCTGAATTGATATGCCTGGACACCAGAGGACTCACAAAGGTGGGATTGTAGAAATCAAGATGCTACAACCCGACTGGGGGATGGCTCGGCTCGAGAGCCGAAGAAGGTCGTGACAAGCTGCGATAAGTTGCGGGGAGAGGCATGAATCTCTTGGATCCGCAAATTGCTGAATTGGACCTCCTGGCACTCTGTGCCATTCCTCATTGAGGAAAGGGAACCTCCTGAACTGAAGCATCTCAGTAGGGAGAGGAAAAGAAATCAAACGAGATTCCGTTAGTAGTGGCGAATGAAAGCGGAACAGGACAAACCGAATCTCCATGGGAAACCTTGGAGAGATGTGGGGTGAGGACCGTCTGTAGTCTAAGTGCAGGAAGTGGAAGTCGTCCTGGAACGGCGCACCACAGAGGGTGAAAGTCCCGTACACGTACTGCATATGACCAAGAGGCGGCTCCGGAGTAGCGTGCGTTGGATATCGCGCGTGAATATGGGAGGCAGAGACTTCCAATCCTGAATACTACTCGAGACCGATAGTTGACAAGTAGCGTGAGCGAAAGCTGAAAAGTATCCTTAGCGGGATGTGAAAAGACCCTGAAACCAGTCGGGAACAAGCTGAATAGGCGTGAAAGCGAAGATATGAGCAGCGTCTATTCGTGCGTTTCGAAAAATGCCCCTGGGAGTTCTGATCATTGGCGAGGTTAAGCAGTTGATCTGCGAAGCCGAAGGGAAACCGAAAGGTCCGCAGCCGCGTAAGCGGTCAGGGACTGGGTGAACTCGCCCGGAGTCAATGGTGGGAGACCTGAAGCCTATCGATCTATGCCTGGCCAGTCTGAAGCCCGACGAAAGTTGGGTGGAGGGACGAACCGTTGCTGATGTGCAAATCGCTCGGAAGAGTTGGGTATAGGGGTGAAAGTCCAATCGAGATGGGCAATAGCAGGTTCCGCGCGAGACTACTCGTAGGTAGACCTCCGTGAAGATGGAATGCGATGTAGAGCACTGATTGGGTATTTAGGGGGAGCAATCCCTCGGTACGCTGTCAAACTCCAAAGTTGCATTCGTCGTAGAAGCGGGGAGTGAGCCACGGTGGGTAAGCTACCGTGACGAAAGGTGAAGAAACCAGCTCAGCGTTAAGGTCCCAAAATTTCAGTTAAGTGTTAATCACAAACGGCGTCCGTGGTCGAAGACAACCAGAAGGTGGGCTTAGAGGCAGCCATCCTTGAAAGAGTTCGTAACAGATCACTGGTCAAGCTTGCGGGCCCGAAAAATGGACGGGACTCAAACTGAATACCGATACGCTGACCCTCCGAAAGGAGATGGGGTAGCGCGGCGACGTGGTCGGGTAGAAGCTAGGTCGTGAGGTCTAGTGGACCGTCTACGTATGAGAATCCAGGGAAGAGTAGCAGCATAGTGCGGTGAGAATCCGCACCACCGAAGGGGCCAGGGTTCCTCGGCAATGTTCATCAGCCGAGGGTTAGCCGGTCCTAAGGACATCCTTAACCGAGATGTTCGAAAGGGAAATGCGTTAATATTCGTATGCCCCTCTGCAAATCTGGTAACGGCTCGGGCTAGTTCGTGCATTCCTGTCATGGGATGTCGAAGCGTTCGATAATCGATTGGAGAACCGTAACGGTGAGAAGATCGAGAAGGCGTGAGCGAAGACGAATGAGGCCAGGGTCCCATGAAAAGCCGCAGAGGTGACCGTACCGAGAACTGACACAGGTGCCCCTGGGTGAGCAGCCTAAGGTGTGACGGGCAAAGTACCGCGAAGGAACTCGGCAAAATCGCTCTGTAACTTCGGGAGAAGGAGTGCCAGCTTAGAGATAAG
>BPDA01000005.1 GCA_019654055.1 Methanobacteriota archaeon
AGATAGCGATAGTGGGCACTACCGAATTCACCCTTGGATTCCACTAGCGGGCATAATGCGCCTGCACAACCCACACGGCGACGAGGAGATGCGCGACACTCTCAGTTCGTTGCTCGATGAGAAGGAGGTCGGTATCATCGTAGTCGATTCAGCCGACCTCACGCGTATGCCGGACAAGCTCAGACAGCGAATGTCCGACAGCATTTCGCCCACAGTGTTGGGCATAGGGACAGAGGAGGACAATACCCTCCGTGAGTCCATCAAGTCGGCGCTCGGCGTCGACCTTTGGAAGTAGATTCCTCGAATACAAGGATAAGGAAGTGAAGAAATGAGTGAAGAAAATGGATTGATTTACAGAATCTCAGGACCGGTCGTCACGGCCGTCGGCATCTCGCCGAGAATGTACGAAGTGGTACGAGTCGGCGACGAGGGACTGATGGGAGAAGTGATTGAGTTGCACGGTGATCAGTCGGTCATCCAGGTCTATGAGGAGACCTCGGGCGTCAGGCCGGGCGAGCCGGTGGTCAGGACAGGTCAGACCTTGTCCGTGAAGTTGGGCCCCGGTCTGCTGACCCAGATTTACGACGGGATACAGCGGCCTCTGGAAGACCTCGAGGAGACCATGGGCGTGTTCATCACGCGTGGTGTCGATGCTGATGGCCTTGACCTCACGAAGAAGTGGGAGTTCAACGCCACCGCCTCGGTCGGTGACGAGGTCTCGGGCGGCTCCATAATCGGATTCGTCCAAGAGACCGAGACTGTCGAGCACAGAATCATGGTCCCCCCTGGGCCTGCTGGCAAGATTGCCAGCATCGAGTCCGGCGAGTTCGACATCACGACCACGGTGTGCACTCTCGAAGACGGCACCGAGGTTGCGATGATGCAGGAGTGGCCGGTCAGGACCCCGCGCCCGTTCATCCAGAAGAACGCCCCGGACGTGCCGTTGGTAACCGGCCAGAGGATTCTAGACTTCCTGTTTCCACTGGCCAAGGGCGGAACCGCTGGCATTCCCGGACCGTTCGGTGCTGGAAAGACAGTGACCCAACAGCAGCTGGCTAGGTGGTCGGACGCTCAGATTGTTGTCTACATCGGCTGCGGTGAGCGTGGCAACGAGATGACAGAAGTCCTCACAGAGTTCCCTCATCTGATGGATCCCAACACTGGCAAACCGCTGATGAACAGGACCACGATGATAGCAAACACCTCCAACATGCCGGTCGCCGCGCGTGAGGCATCCGTGTACACCGGCATTACAATCGCCGAGTACTTCAGGGACATGGGATACGATGTCGCCCTCATGGCCGACTCCACCAGCAGGTGGGCCGAGGCCATGCGAGAGATCTCCCCCCGTCTCGAGGAGATGCCGGGAGAAGAGGGATACCCTGCCTATTTGTCAAGCCGACTGGCCGAGTTCTACGAGCGCGCAGGACGAGTCCAGACTCGGGGCGGAGGCGACGGTTCGGTCTCGGTCATCGGTGCTGTTTCCCCTCCAGGAGGGGATATCTCGGAACCGGTCAGCCAAGGTACCTTGAGAATCGTCAAGGTGTTCTGGGGCCTTGATGCGCCTCTGGCGAGGCAGCGACACTTCCCCGCAATCAACTGGCTGAGTTCCTACAGCCTATATCCGCAGGCGCTGGACCAGTGGTACCGGGACAACATCGCTAGCGACTTCCCTGAGGTCAGGACGAAAATCAGCAGCCTGCTGCAAGTCGAGGCCGAGCTTCAGGAGATTGTGCAACTGGTCGGCTCCGACGCACTCCCTATGGACCAACAGCTTACCCTAGAGGTCGCACGGATGATTCGCGAGTTCTTCCTGCAGCAGAACGCATTCCACGATGTCGACACGTTCAGTCAGTTGGACCTACAGTATGAGATGGCCAAGGCCATCCTGACCTTCCAAGAGGAATCCGAGAAGGCGATGGCCGGCGGAGCCGGTCTGGAGGACGTTGTCAACGTCCCTGCACGTACCGACCTGATGAGAGGTCGATTGAGGAGGGCTATGCTGAGCGCATTGGGAAATTAAACGGTGAGATGTCTAAGCAGATTGCTGGGACTATGGAGGACAACTAAGGGGGTGCCATGAATGAGCGGAAAGGAATACAGAACAATTACTGATGTCAAAGGGCCATTGGTCTTCCTCGAGAAGACGGAGCCCGTATCCTACGGCGAGATTGTGCAGTTGCGACTCTCCGACGGGTCGATGAAGAACGGACAGGTGCTCGATACCAGCGATGACCAAGTCATCGTACAGGTCTTCGAGGGAACCGCGTCCGTAGACAGGCAGACCGGGGTCAAGTTCCTCGGGGACGTCTTCAAGCTCCCTGTCAGCAAGGGACTAAACGGACGTATCCTAGACGGTGCAGGGAAGCCAAGGGACGGCGGACCTGAGATCGTTGCTGAGGACATGGCGGACATCATCGGCGCCGCCATCAACCCCTATAGCCGCGAGAGCCCGGAGCAGTTCATCCAGACTGGAATCTCGGCAATCGACGCCTGCACGAGTCTTGTGCGCGGGCAGAAGCTGCCAATCTTCTCGGCATCTGGCCTGCCCCACAACGACATAGCCTTACAAATCGCGAGACAAGCTAAGTTGGTCGGCAGCGACGACGACTTCGTCGTCGTCTTCTGTGCAATGGGGATTACAGCCGAGGAGTACAACTTCTTCGTACACGATTTAGAGAGGACGGGCGCACTGGAGAACGCCGCGCTGTTCGTCAACCTAGCGGACGACCCCGCCGTCGAGCGCCTATACTCCGAGACTGGCCTTGACGGCTGCCGAGTACTTGGCGTTCGAGCACGATTACCACGTGCTTGTTATCTACACTGACATGACCAACTACTGCGAATCCCTGCGTCAGATTGGGGCTGCCCGTGAGGAAGTCCCCGGAAGGCGTGGGTACCCCGGATACTGTACACCGATCTGGCGATGCTGTACGAGAGGGCAGGTATGGTCAAGGGCAAGAAGGGAAGCATCACCCAGTTCCCTATTCTTACTATGCCAGGAGACGACATCACGCATCCGATCCCGACCTATCTGGATACATCACCGAGGGGCAAATCGTGATTTCCAAGAGCTGCATCAGAAGGGGATATACCCTCCGATTTAAAGTACTGCCGTCCCTGTCAAGACTGATGAACGCAGGAATCGGCGAGGGCAAGACACGAGAGGACCACAAGTCAGTCTCCGACCAACTTATGCCGCCTATGCAGGGGGGAGGGAACTCAGAGGATTGGTGGCAAACGTCGGAGAGGACGCGCTCAACGAGCGAGATCTACAGCTGCTGAAGTTCGCGGACATATTCGAGGGCCAGTTCCTCAGGCAGAGCCGAGACGAGGACCGCTCGATATCAGAGGGCACTCTCGACCTAGCGTGGGACCTGCTCACCAACATCGACACAAGTATCTGGTCAGACTGGATCAGAAGTGGATAGACAAGTACCACCCCACTGAGAGCAAGTCGTGAAACAGCCAGAGGGCACTTAGGAGGTAGAACATGGCTCTTGATATCAAGCCAACGAGGTCCGAACTAATCAAACCCCAAGCGGCGCATCAAGCAGACCCAGAACGGCTACAACCTTCTCAAGATGAAGCGAGACGGGCTGTTCCACGAGTTCAGGACACTGCTGTCGGAGATGATAGAGGCCCGCGAGGCACTGGTCGGAACCTACCGCGAGGCCGTTCAGTCAATCAGTCTGGCCAGTGCCATCGAGGGAGGACTGGCCGTAAAGAGCGCCGCCATAGCCATCTCTCGCCACCCGGAGGTCACGGTCACGCGACGCAACATCATGGGAGTGGTGGTCCCTAGCGTGGTCGGCACCAACCTGACCACCTCAATAGATGAGAGGGGAACAGGACTGATAGGTGGCTCGGCGTACATTGACGAGGCATCCGACGCATACTCCAATCTGGTCGAGAAGATCGTCAAGGCTGCCGAGATGGAAGCGACGCTGAAACGACTCCTCGTCGAGATTGAGGCCACTAAGCGTCGAGTCAACGCGCTGGAGTACGTCGTAATCCCTCAGATGGAGGAGGCACGGAACTTCATCCAGCTCCGTCTAGAGGAGATGGAACGCGAGGAGACGTTCCGCCTGAAGCGCTTCAAGAACAAGTGAATCGGCGAACTCCGTTCGCCGTGCGTACGTGCGAGGGGTCAAAACCCACCTCCCCGGCCCAATATCGGGAGGAGTCAACCTGACCGAGGCCGAAACCCATCTACTCGACACCGAGACGTGGGGCGAGCACGAACTGCTCGAGGTAATCTGCTCGAGGTACTTCGTCCTCGGAAGTCAGGGCTTAGCCGAACACTCATGGGAGGTCAACGGCAGGGACGGCAGAAGCCCCAGTGCCTGCCTCCGCTCACTGAACAGGCACCTCAAGAACCTCAGTCTGATTGCGGTACTCGACGAGGGCGATCCGCCTCTGCTCAGCGTTGGCGCCCTGCCGGCCCAGATGATGGTGATGCCGGCTTGGCAGCAGGCTCTGGTATGGGCATTGGTAACTGGGTTCGTGACCATGGCAGGAGCCCTCTGGATCACTCATCTTGACCCTTCTCTAGCTGTCCTAGAAACAACGGTCCTGCAGACCGCCTTCGCCTTCTTCGCTCTCCCAGTGGTCGGCTCCGTGCTCCTCGCGAGCTACACCCGAATCTTCGTCTCGGAAGCATTGGAAGTCGAGTCGAGCCACCTGATCCCGCTCGCCTTCCCGGTGATGTCAGCGGAATGGCCGTTCAGCCTAATCTCGGCGATTGGCCAGTTGAGGCCCGACCTGCACCCGATACCTAACCGACGCGCCCTCGGGCTGATTGAGCTGACCACACCGACGGTGATGTTCGTCAGTGGCTCCATCCTGACCATACTGGGACTAGGCATGACCCCTGAGCAGCCACCTGCGTTTGAGACGGCTCCGATAGTCGTCGACACCAACTTCTTGGTGGACATACTCAGCACATTGATGCTGCATTCGGACGTAGCACTGAAGCTGCAGTGGATACACCCGACCGGACTAGCCGGCATCGCCCTCTCTCTGGCCGGTTGGGCTCTGCTATTGCCGGTCCCCGGATTTCCTGGGGACCGGATACTGCACGCTCTTATCGGTCCGGAGGACATGGAGGAGGGAAGCAACCAGACATCAATCTTCATTGTCACACTCGGCTTCACCCTACTAGTCTTCATGAGCACCGACTACTGGCCATGGCTGCTTCTGGTGGCAATAGCCGCGTGGCGCAGGTTCAGCCCCGAGCAGATGCCCTCGCCATACGTCGTCGACGAGTACGCGGGACTCGACGAGATCCCTATGCGGCAGATCGCATCGCTGACCCTGGCGATCCTCCTGCTGGGTTACCCAGGACTTGAGCCCAGCTACGAGATGGAGGAATGGGACGCTGGCCTGTCGACCTGAATCGTGGCCGGAGTTCGTGGCCTTCGAGGATGGGCAAGCCTCAGTCGAGCTGGTGCTAGAACCAGCCGGAGTTATGCCGGTCTCCGGCTGGTTGCAGATGCGTGTCGAAGGAGCTCCGTTCGGGGATTGGAAGATTGATTCGGAATGCTTCGACGAGAGAGAAACGTGTCGTTTCGACGACATCACCCAGGCCTCTCCGGGCAACGTGTCGATTAGCCTGTCTAGGGAACAAATGGAGGCCACTGAGCAGACTTTCAGGCTGGTTGTCCTAGTCGATGTGGCTAATCACGTGACCGAGCACGCAATCGTGTTCCAGCCGACCGGGACGACCACGCCGATAGACCCTCTCTGGGTATTGGTCGAGGACACGAGCACCCCAAGGATTTGCGTAGATTTCCTAGTAGTCAAGGACGACCACGTCAACCTGTCCAACAACGACCCGTTCTGGTCGTTCGAGGACGAGACCTCGCTGGGTCCAGACCGCACAAACTATGCATGCGCGGTCACGATGGTGCGATACACTCCCTGTCGCTGCAGGACGAGCAGTTCCTGAGGATAGGCCCCTCTATCGTGGTGTCCAGAGAGAACCTGACCAATGACGTACTGTTCATGCCGATCGAGGGCACTCAGCCGAAGATCCAGGTCTCTGAGAGCGAGTGGCTGATCCCCGAGTGGTTCGAAAAGGGCTCCGAGTACGTCATCGCCCGAGGTGACTCCGGCTCGGCGTTCTGCCCGTCCTCCGAGGCAATCGCAGAGGTCAACGCGACCGGCGACTGGCAGAGGGACCTCTCTGACCGCTCAGCGATTCTCGTCCCAGCCGGGCAGACGGGCAATGCTACCCTGAGGTTCCCGCCTTCGGGCTGGCTGGCTCTGTGCGAGGGCACCACTATGTTCGCCTCATACAAGGTAGTCGAAGGTCCGGATGTCATGGTCGACCCGGGGACACTCGAATCGAGGATGCCCGGTGGCGAGTTCAGCATTGTGAACCGCGAGAACGCGTCGATACCAATCTCCTTGGATTGGACCGGGGATGCGGTCGCGTGGGACAACTGGAAGTCTTGGGCGCCGGCCGAAGTGCCCGCGATGTCCTCAGTCACAGCCAATGCTTCCGTTCATGGGGACCCGCCTGCTTTGTGGGCAGCCTGGGTCACGGCTGACGAGGACGGCATCACCCTGCACTTCGCGGCTCGTTCTTGGGGGAGGCATGATGCAGATAGCCATCCTCGGCATCGGCTCAATCGGAGGGGTGCTCCTAGGCGCCCTCTCGGACACTGACGCAGAACTGGTGGCTGTCGCTCGTGGCGAGAGTTCGAGGATGCTGTCTCAAGCCGGACTGGTCCTGCATACGCCGGAGGGATCCATAGAGGTAATCCCTCCCGAGCGCTTTGTCACGGTGGACAGCGAAGCGGGCCCACTGCCCGCAGGACTCCGTGGCTCGTGCGCCGCCGCCCTCGTCTGCGGCAAGGCGAACTCGACGCCAATACTCGCTCAGATAGTGGAGGAGTTGCTGAGCGAGGACGGAGTCGCCGCCAGCCTGCAGAACGGCATGGGTCACGCCGAGATACTCGCAAACAGGCTGGGCAAGGAGAGGGTGCTCGGCGGGACTACTACCCATGGAGCATGGCGAGGCGAGGATGGGACTCACTGGGTCGGCCGAGGCAACATCAGATTGGGCAGGCTCGACGGCGCCGACGCCGAGGGTGCTGCAGCTGCTCTGATGACCAAGCTCCACGAGGCGAATCTGGGTCCGGAGTGGAGCGCGGACATCCAACGCACCATCTGGGTCAAGATACTCCTCAACGTGGCAATCAACCCGGTCTGCGCCATCGCCGGGGTCAGGAACGGAGCGCTGCTGGAGGTGTCCGAGCTGTGGGAGCAGGCACACTCCGCCATGCTGGAGGCAGCGATGGTCGCAGAGGCCAGTGGCGCAGACCTCTCCGAACTCGATTTGGAAGGCACCCTGCGTAAGGTGGCAGGGGCGACTGCGCAGAACCGCTGCTCGATGCTCCAGGACGTGATGGCGGGACGACAGACCGAGATCGATGAGCTGTGTGGGGCGGTGGTCTCTCTGGGGGAGTCTCTGGGCGTTGCAACCCCGAGGAATGAAATGCTCCATGCACTGGTTCGGGGTATTCACATCTCGTCCAGTCTGGAGTGATTCCCCGGCGATTTTTCGCCCCATTCGTAATCGTTGTGCTGCGCCT
The DNA here is from genome assembly GCA_019654055.1 of Methanobacteriota archaeon. Taxonomy (GTDB): domain Archaea; phylum Thermoplasmatota; class Poseidoniia; order Poseidoniales; family Thalassarchaeaceae; genus Thalassarchaeum. The sequence continues at coordinate 7,602 of BPDA01000005.1, forward strand.
ATGGAAGCCTCAACATTCATTAGCAGACAGGAGGGGAGGGCGCGAATGTCGTCGGCGATTTTTCGCTCGGCGAATGGGTGAGGGGATGCATCTACTTCGAATGGAACTCGAAAATTTCAAATCGTTCGGAGGCGAAGTCACCATTCCCCTCGAAGAGGGTTTCACGGCGATAACCGGACCAAATGGCTCGGGCAAGTCGAACACCTTGGACGCTCTGGAGTTCGTCCTCGGACCGAAGTCTACCAAGTCCCTCAGGGCGGCCAACGTCACTCAGCTGATCTTCAACGGCGGCAAGCGGGGCAGGCCGGCCAAGCACATGTCAGCCAGTCTTGTATTCGACAACACGCCTGATGTCGGCAGCCGGAGGAGGCTGAGGGTCGAGACCGACGAGGTGCGATTCACCAGAACGGTCAAGTTGGGTAGGAAGGGAGACCCGATCTCATCGTACCGGATCAACGACGAACCCTCCTCGGCCACCGAGATGCGCAGAGTCCTGGCCGAGGCCGGTCTCCGGGCTGGCGGCTACAACATCGTGAAGCAGGGCGATGTCACCACGCTCGCCACGATGACCCCTCACAAGAGGAGAGGTGTCCTCGAGGAGGTCGCAGGAGTCACTGCCTACGACGACGAGATTCGCCGGGCCGGCACCCAGCGCAAGCACGTCGAGTCCAACATCGAGACAATCGACCTGTTCGAGATCGAGCAGAAGAAGCGGCTCAAGGACCTCGGCAAGGAGCGCGAGCAGGCCCTCAAGTTTAAGCAGCTCAAGGACGAACTTGACACCGCTAGGGTATCGCTGCACCAGTCGAGGCACAGGAACCGCTCCGACGAGGTGCGGCTGCTGGGCGAGGAGCGCTCGCGCTACCTAGGGGAGATTGACGATATAGGAGAGAAGATTACCGATGGCAAGAAGGGAGTCTTGGCGCTTGACGAGGAACTGGTCAAGGTCGACTCCGACATCAACGAAATCACAAGCGGGGAGGCCCGGGGGCTGTTCGAGCAGATTCGCCAGTACCAGATCGACATCGAGACAGGCGGAGACAGAATCGGCGACCAGCGTAGCATCATTGAGGAGGCCGAGGAGGAGGCCGAGGTTTTCCGTACTGAGCTGCAGGGGGCACAATCCGCGCATGAGGACGTGCAGGGCGTCCTCGACAACGCCAGCCAAGCACTGGAGGATGCGAAGGCGACACTCAAGAGCGCATCAGCCGAGGAGCTCGAAGCCAGGGACGCAATCGAGTCAGGTGACAAGGCCGGTAGGGACCTCAAGCGAATCCTAGGCCGGACCTCGGAAGCCGTGGACGAGGCACAAACCACTCACGCAGAGGCCAGCCTGAAGGCCGATCTCGCAGACCAGAAGGCTCAGATCGCCTCAAGCAAGCTGGCCGACCTAGAGGGCGAGTTCGAGGAGGCCACCATGGTCCGCGACGACCTCGAACTGGTCGGCGAGGATCTACAGGGAGACCAACCCGAGAAGGACCGCGGCTCGCTTGCCGAAGAGTTGCGAAGGCTGCAGAAGCAGGAGGCTGAGCTGGTCGGCGACAGGGATCGCTCGGAGCTCAGGGTCAGAGACGCCGAGAGGGAGTTGAACAAGGCCCGAGCCCGTCAGGAGGGCCGCTCTGGAACACCTGGGTCAGCAGTTACCCTAGCAGCGCTCACCAAACTCCGCCAGAGTGGTGACGTGAAAGGTATCCTCGGCTCGCTGGGCGAACTCACAGCTCCGAAGGACCCAGCTCACGAAGAAGCGCTCGCGAACGCCCTAGGGGCGGGACTGAGGAGCATCGTGGTCACCGACGACGACGTCGCGGCCAAGTGCATAGCATGGCTCAGGCAGAACGGAGGCGGTAGGGCCACTTTCCTACCCCTCAACAAGCTGTCCACCAGCCGCCCCGGGGGTCGCTCCCTGATCGTCGCAAACAATCCCGGGGTCATCGGCTTCGCCCACGACCTGCTGGACTACGACTCAGAGATTGAGACCGCCGTGAGGTACGCAGGACGTAACACCCTAGTCGTGGAGACCATGGAAGTCGCCCGGCGCAACATGGGTGGTGTACGACTCGTGACCCTAGACGGGTCCGTCATCGAAAGCTCAGGCGCCATGACCGGAGGTTCCGCGGCAACATCGACTCGCAACGCCTTCGGTGGCGGCTCGGTCTCATCCAGCCTCGACAGGTTGGAGACAGCCGTCGAGGAGGCAAACCTCCTCTACTCAACCGTCGAGGCCGCTCTCAGGGAACTGCGAGCCAACCAGCAGAGCCTACGCGACAGCATACACGGCCTCGACGGGGACGACCACTCAGTCAGGCTACGCAACTGGAAAGCTGATATCGAGCGGGCCCAGAAGAACGTCGACGAGACCCGCAATAAGGTCGTCGCAGCTACTCGGGAGTTCGAGCGCTGCGAGGAGGCGCAGGCCACCGTAAGGGCCGACGCCGACGAGGCCAGCGGGGATTACGAGTCCGCAGCCGCCGCCAGGGCCGCAGCCGCCCAGGCCCTCCAGGACCACGCTCCAGACCATCTATCGCAGAAGCTTAGGGAGGCCGAGAGGCAGATGACCGAGGCAGAACGCACCAAGCTGGCTTCGGAATCTGCGATCTCCAGCAGTAATGAGCGCTTGCAGATTCTATCCGGGCGAGTCGTGGAGATACAGAGACAGATCGACAAGAAGCTCGAGGCCATATCAACCGCGGAGTCGCGAATCTCCGATTTGGAGAAGGCGATTGCAGAGGCCAACGACAACCTCGAGGACCTCAGGGTACAGGCCTCCCAGTTCGACGAGGAGCAGCAGGCCCTCAAGGACAGGAGGGACGAGATAGTCGACGAGAGAGCGAGCCTGAGAGCCTCGGTCGAGACCATGTCGCAGAAGAGGGAGACCTTAGCGGCCCGCATAGAGGACCTGAATGTACAAATCCAGCAGAAGCGCGAGACTGTCGACGAAATCGCAGCCGAGTTGGGGGAAGCGGGAATCCCGATTCCGACAGCCGAGGCGCAGCTGCCGACCGTGGCCGAGGCGGAGAAGAGCGTGCAGGGGCTCGAGCGCCGCCTCGGTCATCTCGGCAATGTGAACATGCTAGCCATAGAGCAGTACGACAGCACGGCCGAGCGCATCGACGGGCTGGTCGAGGACGGCAAGCTGCTGCGCAGCCGGCGCGAGCAGCTAGTTTCGCTGGTGGATCAGTTGGAGAGTGAGCGCAAGACTAGGCTGATGACCGTGTTCGATCACGTCAACAAGAACTTCTCGAGGGTCTACGAGGTACTGCAGCCAGGGGGGAGCGGTAAACTGCGCATGGAGAACCTCAGGAATCCCTTCGATGGGGGCTTGGAAATGGACTGCGTACCTCCGGGCAAGAGCAAGAACACCCGCCGAAACCAGCTTTCCGGCGGCGAGAAGTCGATGGCCGCGCTGGCCCTAATCTTCTCGATCCAAGATTACGAGCCGAGCCCGTTCTACTACCTCGACGAGGTCGACCAGAATCTTGACCCATTCAACGCCGAGCGCATTGCCACGCTATGCAGAATACGCAGCCAACAAGCACAGTTCCTCATGGTGACCCTGCGCAAGATCAGTCTGACCCTAGCCGACCACCACGTCGGCGTCACCCACGCTGGTGATGGCCGTAGCCGACTCATCACTGACTTCGACAGGGCGGCCGCCATTGAGATGGGCGAGAAGTTCGAGGCCGAGCGGAAGGCCCAGACTCAGACCAAGGCAGATCGACAGGCTATGCCCGAACTGCCTGAACCCAGAGACATGCCACGGACCCCTGAACCCCTAGGCACTCCGAAGAGCCTAGGCGGGCTAGCCGAGCGAGCCGGGGCGGAAATCGAAACCGGTGAGGTGGAAGATGAGGTCGAGGCGGAAGGAGGAACCATCGAGTCATTGCGCGATCGCACCGAGGACTGGACCGAGGACATGGGCGAGCGTGAGGAGATTGAACAGGTCCTCGAAGAATCAGAAGAAGACGAGGTCGACTCCGAGGTCGGGCAGAAGGAGGCTGAATGATGGCGGTGTTCGACGGCAAGGCACTGCGTGACGACATCGTCGAGACTATGCTCGGTGGCGAAACCGACCTCGAGACCAGTAGGTACCTAGACAGGCTCGTCGAGCTGGCCACCCTCGAGCAGGCCGAGCACCAGTTCCTTATCGACCCGTTCGACCGCTCGGTGGCTTTGGTACTGCAGCTCTTCCAGTCCAGCGATCTAGACCCTTGGGATGTCGACCTCAGCTCCTTCCTCGTCATGTTCAATGAGAGGATAAAGGAGTCCGAGAACATCGACCTGCCGACCTGCGGCAGGCTGGTCAGGATGACCTGGTGCATCCTACGAGGCCAGGCATCCACCTTGCTAGAGAGGCAGGAGCGCGCCTTTGACTTCGAGGAGGAGGATGTGTGGGAATTCGATGGCGGCTGGGAGTCCGAGTTCGACGATGCCGACTACAACTTCTCCGTGGGAGTCCTGACCGGTGCTGCCGACGAGGCCCTGCCGCAGATGTTCGAAGGCAGAATCCACCGCGACGAGAGTCGTCCAGTCACCCTCGGCGAGCTTCTGCTGGGGCTTCAGGACGCAGGTAGACTCGCAGCCGAGCAGCGGCTGCGCGAAGAGATAGCCAAGGAGCGCCGTGAAGCCAACGCCCGTGCTAGGGAGAGATTTAGCGGCAGCCTCCATGTGGAAGACCTCGAGGGAGATCTGCAGCGAACTTGGGAATCGCTCAAGGCCCGTTCGAAGGGAGCCGGAAAACCCATCGTTTTGCAGGATTTGGTGCACGACATCTCGTCGAAGTCAATGGAGTCCGGCATTGACAAGGAGGAAGCAGAGGCCGAGGCGCAAGTCACGGCCTTGGTTTCCGCTCTGTTCCTGACAAACAGAGGCTACGTCGACCTGAAGCAGGAGAAGGGCCGCAATGGAAAGATTACTCTCAAGGACCTGTGGACCAAGGAGGATGACTTCTCGTTACTCTCCGAAAAGCTCCACCCCAAAACGATGACCATGGAGGCAGTCAAGGATGTCTGACCCCCGCCTTTCCACGGTGCTTGAGGCGATACTCTTCGGGGCAGGCCGCTCTATGTCGGTCGAAGAGCTCTCCGAGCTCCTAGAGAGGCCACAGGGAGAGGTCCATTCGGCCCTGCGCGACCTCCAGGCCACCATCCGCCGGCGCCGTGATTCTGCCCTCCAACTCGCCGACGTCGCCGGCCGTTGGATATTCGAGGTTCGGCCCAGCCTATCTCCGCATCTGCCCGAGTCATTCCGAGCCGACATCCCGCAGAGGCTGCTGCCGGCTGCCGCGCTGATCGCATATCACCAGCCTATGGCCCAGTCGCAATTGGTTGACATGCTCGGGCAGAGGGCTTACGACCACGTGCGGGACCTCGCCAAGATGGGACTGATTGATCGCAGGAGAGACGGCCTGACCCGCCGGCTGACCACCACTCGGAGGTTCGCCGAGTACTTCGGATGCCCAGAAGTGGAGTACCGAAAAGTCAGGACTTGGTTCAGGGAGGAAGCCTCGAAGATGGGGCTCACGAGTGCCCAGTTGGCTGCTTCTCTAGCTCCGGAGGAGCAACTCACCATCAACGAGTTCTCCGATGACTCCGAAACATCCGAAGAGCCCTTGGAAGCCGAGGAGTAGGTTACTCCTCTCTCAGCCTCTCAAGCTCTTCTTCGACTGCTTTCTGGGTGATTCTGCCGCCCCCCTCTCTCATACGGGCTGCAACGATGTCCACCTCAGGTCCCTCAGCACCTGCGGTCACGGCCATGTTCCTGACGTGCAGTTTCATGTGGCCGGCTTGGATTCCCACTGTGGCCAGTGCCTTCAGAGCCCCTAGGTTCTGGGCCAGTCCAGCCGCTGCCATCACCTTGGCGAGGTCGTCGGCGGAAGTGATTCCGAGCAGGGCCACATTGGCTTGGGCCGCAGGGTGGACCCTCACAGCTCCTCCGACGAGGCCCACGGCCATCGGCAGTTCGATCGATCCCACCAGATTGCCACCATCATCCTTCTCCCAGTGAGTAAGCGAGCCATAGACCCTCTCGTGGGCAGCGTAGCTGTGGGCCCCCGACTCTACTGCTCGCCAGTCCTGTCCACATGCGATTGCTATGGGGGAGATTGCATTCATGATTCCCTTGTTGTGAGTGGTTGCGCGGAACGGGTCGGCCTTGGCGAAGTGATAGGCCTGCAGCACCCCATCAATTACCTCGGAGCCTTGGGTAGCATCGCCCTTATCGGACATCTCCTCAGGAGTGAAAACCGCACTCACCCTAGCGAGCCTGTGCACAGCCAGATTGCTGATTATACGCAGTATCACGGTCCCGCCGGTCAATCCTTCCACTTTCGGTGCGATTGTCTCGGCCATGGTGTTGACAGCGTTGGCGCCCATGGCGTCTCTGCAGTCTACGAGGATGTGTACTATCACCATCGGGCCGGATTCGGTTTCGATGATTCTGGCATGGATGTCCCTGCAGCCACCGCCGAACTTGACAAGAATTGGGTCCACGGAGTTGCATGATTCCATCAGTTCTGCACTATTCTGCAGAATTGACGCCCTAGCGGCTTCCGGGTCCTCACAACCCACCACCTGAATCTGCCCAATCATCACCGGATCGTCGTTGTCGGACATGAATCCTCCCTTGGAGTGGCACCGCTTCGCCATGTTGCTGGCCGCAGCAACCACGCTAGGCTCCTCGAGCACGAAGGGAATCAGGTAGTGCTCACCATCTATGATGAAGTTGGTAGCGACACCTATTGGAAGCGAGTAGGTCCCAATCACATTCTCTATCATCCGATCGGCCGAATCCTCCGAGAGTTCTCCCGAGGACGACCACGCCTCGACCTGTTCGGGGGTGAGTCCGGCTATGCCAGCCAGCATCTCCCTTCGCTCTGAAACCGAGAGCTTGTAGAATCCCTCTAGCCGGCTGCTGTCGACTGGCATCCGTATCGGTTGAAGCCCGGTGGAATTGGCTTCTAACTGTTTGCGAGTGGCTCCGATATTCTCCCGAATCCGGGCGAAGGTCATGCGGAGCGTGCAGGAAGAACGCGTTAATCCAGCCATTAACGGGTCATTAACGCATCAATAAAGCGTTAGTGAAGCGTTAACGCCTAGGAATCACATTCGATTTACTGAGCGGAAGCACCCTGCCTAGTACGCTTCGGAAATTCGCCAGAACGCGTTAAATCGGCCTCTAGGAAGCGTGAGGATGCGTGAATATTAAGAATGATAGAAATCGCTGCTCGGGCAATGATTGGAGAGGCAGTCTCGCTACTGGACCTACCTCCACTAAGGGGCAACCCATTCGATCACAGACCGATTGAGTCCGCACGCGCTCAGGATTTGGTGGGACGCGATTCGCTGATGACCCGAATCAGGGAACACATCATCTCGGAATCTCCTAGGATGATCCTCTTGGTAGGAGAGGGAGGCAGCGGTAGGACCTCTCTAGTGAATGCACTCTCATCACAGGTCAACAAGAGGTTCGTCGGCAAGATATGGCCTCAGGACGAGCCAGTAATCTCGATTATCAGCGAAATCGCAGTCGGGCTAACGGGGAGTTTCGACGTTCCAGCCTCGACCGAGCAGATGTGCGAGAGGCTGATTGACACCCTCGAACAAGGCACCGGACCACTTCCCCTGATAGCCCTCGATTACCCAGATACAGTGCCGATGAACGACTTCTTGGCGCGAATGTCGCCTGTGTTGCAGAGTCTGAGGGCCTTGATCATCGTGACGCTGACACCCGGGCAACTCGCCTCACTCGATGAGGAGGTGCTTGAGGCGTTCGATCCCTCCGAGAACCTCGAGGGGCTATCAGAGAGTCAGATACAGCGACTAGTGGACAACCTCATGCGCAGGAAGGCGCGCGAGCGTTGGATAGTCAACTCCGATCTGCTGTCTGCCATCTATGACAACACCGGGGGCAATCCCCGGGCGGTCGTTCGCACGTGCAGGGACCTAGTGGACGAGAGGAGGGGCGTCGGCTCGGAGGGGACCCTTGAGAGGCTGGTTGGGTGGCAGAGGATTGTTGAGGAGACGGACGACCCGCCCGAAGAGACCCCTGAGCCCAGAACCGAGCCGGAGCAGACCCCCGGGCCCGAGGCAGAGGATGACCAAGAGGACTGGGACACCGAGCCAGAGGACCTATGGGAGGACGAACCGGAGCCCGTGGAAGAGTCCGAGGAGTTTGATTGGGACGAGGAAATCCCGAATCCAGAGGAGATATGGGAAGACGAGTCCGAGCCGTCGGCCCCAGCCCCACAGCAAGGCCAAGAGACACTCGACTCCTTCGTCGTCGCGGAAGAAGCGACCGGGCCGGTGCCACAGCATCACCGTGCCGGAGGACTCAGTGGTCTGGCCGACAGGTCGCAGAGGGTCAGCGCGGCCCTGCCTAAGGGCCCCGATAAGACCCCAATCACCGTGGCTGAGAACCGACCACAGCTCACGCCTGCGCCAATCAGGCCACCCCTCAGTCCAGACCCCGAGTCGGCCTTCGTCACCGAGGCCAAGCCAGACACATCGGTCCCACCCACCGAGGACCAGCCTGTGATGGCCGCTGAGGGCGCACTCTGGACCGTGGATCCGAGCCTCGGCTCGACCCTCCCTAATCTCGATGAGGAGACTAAGGGCGCCCCGGAACCAGTCTTCGACATCGAGCATTCTCCCCCTCCTCCGGCCCCGGAGCCCGAGCCTGTGTTCGAGGAGCCGGAGCCCGAACCCTCGCCCCCCCTCCCGCCCCGTATCCCAATTCCCCTAGGTCCCTCTTGGGACTCCGACGAGCCCCTAGACAGATCTAGGGCCGCAAACGTCTCTGAGACCGAGCGAATAGTGCTGGCCGAGGCTAGGGAGCGCGAGGTATCGCCCTCCGACCCCGCCCTCCAGGCTGTCCTCGAGGTTGGCCGGACCAGGCTCTCCCAGATCTTCAACGGACTGCGCAAGGCTGGACTGCTCTCGGTCAGGAAGCAGGGCCGTACGAGGCTGTTCAAACTGAGCAGGGCAGCCTCGCTGGAACTCGAGATGACCTAGGTGCTGGAATGTCGGGGTCGATAGTCACTAGGGACAGGGTCGAAGAGTACCTAGCTCTGACCTCGGAGGCTAGGTCGAAGGCGACCCCATGCGCCGAGGGCGATACCGACGAGGCCCGGTTGACTTCGATGCTCAGGATGTGTGATGATTACGCCTCTGATGCGAGGCACTTCATGGAGGAAGGGGATTTAGTCAGAGCCTTCGGAGCAATCAACTATTCACACGCCTGGTTGGACGCAGCGGTCCGAATCGGGCTACTAGACGGGCACGGCGACGACCGCCTGTTTACACTGCCTTAGGTCTCCACCAGTCGTAGGAAGCGGCCGGAGGTGACCTCGATGTACGAGCCACCGGAGGATACCAAACTCTCCTTTAGAACCCGGTCCACCGTCAGCACAGGCCACCCCCTCGAACCAGACAACGCAATCAGCATCTCGTCCGGGTGGGACAAGCCATCTAGATCCGAAATCATCTCGCAACGACTCTCTAGCAGGCTGAGCAGGAACCCCTTCCTGCTCTGTGAAAGTTGCGACAGCTCGAGGTGGACGCATTCGAGCAGTTTCAGGTCCGCTTTCCCGACGACCCCACTCATCGCATCATCGAGATTGAGCTCCGCATCCATCAACGCGACCCAACCGCAGGCGTCTACTAGGACGCCGACCAACCTATCACCCCGCTATCGAACCGTGGCCGATGAGTCGCCAGCGTGATCCGATTCGTCGTGACAGCGTGATTCGACTGCCCCGCTTGGCGCAGATCGGCAGCCTGAGTTGTAGCGTCGCCGACGCCCCCTTAATCGACGAGACGGTGCCCACGCTAGTGGCTGTGGCTGAGTTCACCATCAGCATCTCGTTGGGCTGCAGAGGGCGGATCTCCCCAGCATCGTCCTCGTCGGCCGAGACCATTTTCTCAAGCAGTTTGAGATCGAGGTCGAGAGACTCCCAGACCGGCGGCAACTCGCCCTCGCGAGCCATTACCTGCCCGGAGAGCTCGTCCGCCTTGGTAGAGACCGGGTCCATCGGAGTGGCTATCCCGCACAACCCACCGGCATACACCGTCTTCAGGCCGATTCCACCTCCCTTCACGCTCTCGATGGTCGTTCGAATGGGCTCCCATGTGGCCCTACCTCCCGACTGTACCCTACGGCCTGGTGCTATCAGTATCGAGTCTCCAACGCTGAAGGACCCCTCTACGATACTCCCTCCGACGATGCCGCCCTGGAGCTTGTCCGGGCGAGAGCCCGGGCGATTTACGTCGAACGAGCGGGCCACGTACATCAGCCCCGGTTGACTCGAAGACCTGTCAGGAGTGGGAATAATGTCCTCGATAGCCTGAATCAGGACATCGAGGTTGACATCGTGGTGCGCCGATACCGGGATTATGGGCGCGTCCTCAGCTATGGTCCCCGCAAGGAAGTCCCTAATCTCGGCGTGGGACTCGACAGCCCTCTCGCGACTGACTATGTCGATCTTGTTCTGCACTACGACGATATTCTCGATTCCTGCTATCTGCAGTGCCGCCAGATGCTCCCTAGTCTGTGGTTGCGGACACTTCTCGGTGGCAGAGATGAGCAGCATTGCACCATCCATTATCGATGCGCCCGATATCATCACCGCCATCAGGGTCTCGTGACCGGGAGCGTCTACGAAGGAGACCACTCGCAACAACTCCTGACCCGAGTCCTCCTTGCCGTCAGGGTGCTTACCCCTAGCGTAGTACCTGCCATCAGGAGTCTTGTAGAAGGCGGTGTCGGCGTAGCCCAGCTTGATACTGATGCCCCGCTTTCTCTCCTCTGAGTGGGTGTCCGTCCAGACCCCGGAGAGGGCCTGGGTCAGGGTGGTCTTTCCATGGTCCACGTGGCCGACCATGCCGATGTTGACTACGGGCTGTCCGGGCAAACTCTCAGCCAGTTCAATCCCTCCCGCCGATTCATTCCTCTTCTCCAGAGGGCTCCTCGACAGGTGCGGCCTCCTCGACGAGGCCGAAGATTGCGTCGAGGGAGCGATTGCCCGCCTCGGTGATTTTTAGGTTAATCTGGCGAGTGTCCTGGCTGATGACGTTACCCCGCAGCTTTCGACGCCTCCTTAGGCCGTCGTACTTGTAGCGGTACACCTTCCCCCTCTTCTTGACGTAGCGCTTGCCCTTGTAGCCTACGCCGGCGGTGATGAGTACCGGCTTGATTCCACCGCCGTCCAGTTCCGGCCTCATGGGACGTCCCGTGAGATCGGAGCCACCGGTGATTTGCAGCTTGTATCCGGACAGGCTCTTGTCCCCTTCGCCGACGAACATTCCGTCCACCGCGTCACCTATCCTCTTGCCGAGGAAGTGGTTGTAGTTCGAGCCCGTGACCTCGATTCCGAAGCCCCTTCCACCCGATGCGGGATTGGTGTCGTTGATTACCACCTTGAACGCCTGCTCCGCTGCCATCTGGTCACCTCGGACGGCCTCCCGACTAAAGGCCCCTATAAGAGCGGTTCGGAAGCGCCGTAGGCGCTTGTCGAATCACCCCAATTCCTTCTCGATGCGACTCTCCAGAGCCGCCGGCGAGGTATTGGTCATAGTGATGTGCTGGGTCCTCCCACGACCAACGGTCGCGTTCGCCGTGCGAGACTCGATTAGTCCGACCCTCTCCAGCTCTTTGAGGTGCTTCCAGAAGGTCGTGTAACTACGCGGACTAACGCCATGCTCCTCGCACACCAGGTTGTACAGCTTCTGGGTATCGCCGCTGGATATCTCGTCCACCTTCTTCAGGCGCCTACAGATGCCTAGTAGGACGAGCTTCTGGTGCTTGCCCAACCCATCGATCTGACTGGGCTCGATTGATGACGTCCTCAGGGTACTCGGACTCACGTCCTCGACCAGAACGTCTCCCCTACCGTCCTTCTCGGCACGACGGATTGCAGCCTCCAGTAACTCGATGGCCAGACGCGCGTCACCGCTTTCGGCGGCGAACCTGCCAATCTTGGCGAGTACCTCCTCTCCGACCGAGCCCGGCCTGCAGGCCTCCTCGTAGCGTTGCTCGGCAATCCCGGTGAGCGCGCGCTCGTCGTACCCACTCAGTGACAGCATACTACTCTCGCCGAGGCGAGATATGATGGCCGGCTCGAATAGCCTAATCAGGGAGGCATCCTGGCTCACCAGAATCATCGACAGCGAACCCTGCTGCCCCTGCCCCTCGTCGATGCGCAGAAGCTTGTAGATCAGGTCTCCCTTGTCATTCCTGATTAGCACGTCGACCTCGTCCAGAACTAGGAGGAGGTGAGCCTGATGAGTCCTGAGGTTGCGACGAATCGATTGGATAATCTCGCTCGAACTGAATCCCCTCTCAGGATGTCCAGAGTCGAGTGAGCGGGCGATCTCCTGCAAGACCTGCGAGGCGGTTGGGTGGTTGCGGCAGTTGACGTGGGCGAGGACTATCTTCCTGCGCCCGTCCAGCATCCTCTGCAGATCTTCGCCGAAGCGACGCGTCATCACCGTCTTGCCCGAGCCCACCGGCCCGGTGATGACAGCCCTGCCACTGACTCCGTGACCCTCCATGCCGACGAACATCGAAGCAAGCTCGCCGAGTTCCACATCGCGGCCGACCAGAGTGGGCGGCGTCCAGTCGAACGAGAACGGCGCCCTGTCAAGCAGAACCTTGCCCGCCCCTATTCTGTCAAGGTAGTCAACCATCATGCGACTCGTGCTCACATCGTTATTAGACATATTTGGAGCCACGGGCGCGCATGTGCACATCTAGTGGCGCGCGCGAATCAGGGTATCTCGTCGAACTGGTAACCCGTCTCCCACTTCTTCTCGCCCAGCGCGACCTCAAGTTCGTACGGGGTGATTAGCGGCTTGGCGTATCTTACCGAGTCGTCGATCGCTATCCGTGGGCAGGCCGTGTTCACGTAGGCGTCCACAGGGTAGAAGTCGATTAGGTCGGGACTGATGTGGTCTAGCGCCAGCAGGTAGCCCTTGCGCCCATGCTTCTCGAGCAAACGCTTCATGCGTATGGCTAGGTTTCGACGCATCTGCCCGGGCTTCTCACCGATCAGGATGCCGAACGAGGTCGCATCGTCCACGGAGTTGATGAGTCCGAAGCGCTGGCGAAGGATCCTCTCGATTCGCTCCAGTGACATCTCGGTGGCATCCCCTGAGTAGGGATCGAGCATGGCCAGCGGCTTGCCCGTGTGCAGGACCAGCCCGATGGGGTGGAAGTCACCCGAGCCTAGGAACAGGTAGTGGCCTATGGAGGGGTCGTCACCCGAGTAGTTGCACCCTAGGACCTGGCCCGGGAAGGTCAGCCTGTCACCGCCGACGGGAATCTCGACTTCGAACCCGGCTCTCTCCAGCCTGCCCTTGAACTCCTCGAGCAGATGGAGGTGCTGTATCGAGCCGACCAGCCCCAGCCTAGTCCCGGTAAGGGGGGACACGCGGCCAACGGCGTCCAGAAATCTCTCCTTGGCATCCTTCTCATCGATGTCGGACTGCTCTCCGGCCGACTCGAGCCGAGACTGCGCAATCGCCCGATGGCTCTCGAGCAGGGGCAGAACCGGAGCCAGCTCCGGGTCTCCGTCATATGTGACCGGGATGAAGTGAGTGGGCATGCCAGAGTCGATGTTCATCTGGCTGTGGCCCATGTGGGCGACCAGCTCGACACCCATCATCTGCATCTTGTCGTGCACTAGGTCGCACGCCCCGTAGCAGGGATCCGCGGCTAGGACGACCTTCGCTCCCGACTCGTCCTCAATCGAGTCCATCATCTCCAGAGCTTGCATCTTCAGCCCCTCAGGGACTTGCAGAGCTACCAATCGGTTGTCGTTGGCCTTGATTCTCTCGACCAACTCGTCCAACTCGAAGTCGTGACGCTTCATGTCCATGCTATCACTCGAGAATCTCGACCCTGCCGTTGATTATGTCTATTCGCGCCAGAGTCCGGATTGGCCACTCCGGCCGCTCCTTGGCGAGCCTTTCTCTCCCCTCACCCTTCTCGATGGCTATCACGATGTCCTGCAGGATGACTCCCATTTCCTCCAGAGTGTCTAGAATAGGTTCGAGAGTCCCTCCGGTCGAAATCACGTCATCGACAATCAGTATCCTCTCGCCCGGGGCGATGTCGTTGATGTAGGTGGTAGACTGCGAGTACCCCGTCGCTACATCGACCCGGACCTCGCCCTCCATACCGTACTGGCGCTTACGAATCACTACCGTCGGTTTGCCAGTGGCATCCCCGACCGTCGCCAAAAGCGGCAGCCCCATGGCCTCCACGCTGACGATCAGGTCGATGTTCGACCAGTCGACCATCTCTACAATTAGGTCCCGGGTGGCTCGCAGAACGTCTGCATCCATCCGGGGAATCCCGTCAGATATTGGGTGGATGAAGTAAGGGTACTCGCCCTTCCAAATGATCGGTGAGCCACGTAACGAGTCCTGCAGCACCGTCAGCGGGTCAGAGGGCGACATGGCCCTGCAACCTCAGACAAGGCCCTTCAAATGCTCGGCGCCCTTGATTAGCCTAATTGTGCAAGGGGTCGGGAACTTGCAACCCGCCTTCCTCAGTGCGTCACGGGCCACTAGGTAGTTTTCCGGGTCGGTCTGGATGGAGACCAGAGTCTGGTCTCGCTGGACGCGGGCAGCGGTGCCGACGTTCTTTCCGAAGGACTGCCTCATTCCCAGAGAGACACGGTCAGCCCCAGCACCGGTAGCCTGCTTGTTCTCACGTAGGATTTGGTGAGGATAGGTGTGCATGCGGAGAGCGTATCCCATTTCACCAGCGCTCTTCCTGATGGTCGCGTTGGCTGCTTGCCGGGCCGCCTCCAAGGCCGAGTCCCGAACCTGACAGGGGTTGTCGGCAGTTAGCTCCACGACCACTTCAAACTGACCTGCTTCGGCAGCCTTCCTGTTGCCCATGAAGTAGCGCAGGATGCGGTTGTTGGGAACTCCTCCCGAGTACTCCCGGCGGGTGTACGCCTGACCCTTAATCTGGCGATACATCTTCGCTGGCTTGCGCGCCATTACACTACCTCGTTGGCGGGCCACCGACCCTCTCTATTTAACCATGAGGCAACGCCGAAGGCGTTCCTCAATTGACGGTCAGCCTCTCGCTCTCCCTCTGGACCTGCCTGACTCCAATCACTATCAGCACGAAGCCGACGAGCATCGATGCCCCGATGCTCTCGCCCAGCAGGACCCATCCGCTCAGGACCCCGAAAACAGGGACAAGGAAGACGTAGGAGGCCGCTGCAGTGGGGCCAATCCTGTCGATGCCCCTAGCGAACCACACGTAAGTCAGGACGGTCGAGAATAACCCCCTAGGTAGGTGACCGAGATCCATTCCGCTGAACTGGGACTGGGGATGCCAGAGGCCCAGACCTCGGCCAGCACCCAAAGGGAGTGAGCATAGCCCAACCGACTATTGAGTACCAAATCACCAGTTCCTCGGTGGTGCCAACGCCACCCTCTCTCAGAGCCATCTTGGTAAGGTTGCTGTTCGTCGCCCACGCGAGGGCGGCCAGCACAATCATCGCATCCCCGAGCAGCCGGTGTTCGAACGGGATGCCGGTGTTTGGACTCCAGCCCACAACAGTGCCGCCCTCCGAGCATCCCAAGCACCAGACCGAGTGCCATCCTCCCGGTCAATCTCTGACCCAGCATCGGTGCGGCCAGAAGGACGGTGAATACCGGATTGATGGGGATGATGAGCGAGCCGTCTCCAGCTGCGGTCCACCTCATCCCATGCATGAACAGGAGCTGGTACACCATCGTCCCGAGCAGCCCAAGCCAAATCGTATATCGCCATGACCGCGAGTCATGGGGAAGCAGCCTGGGGTCCTCCACGGTTCCTGTATGTCCCCCACCAGGCAACGAACGCCATTACGGCAACGACGTATCTCAGCCAGGCTGCGGTCGCCGGCCCAAGATTGGCCCCTGTAGATTCGTCCAGACCGTAGCTGAGAAACCTGCCCACGGCCCATGTTGAGCCCCATATCACGGCGCCCTAGGAGCAGCAGCAGATGCGTCCCGAGGTTTCCTTCAGATCTAGGCATCCCCGCCTCCGATCGTCATCAGCCTCTCGATGAACCCGGGATCGCTGACCGCACACGCCTCGGACCCGTTCACGATGCCCCCGCACTTGCTGGCCAGAGCCATCGCGGCCATCGCCAGTCGATGGTCATCCATCGAGTCCACAGGAAGATCGGGCCTGAGAGGAACCTGCCCTCCCGCTACCTCGACCCCGTCCTCACTCTCGCTGGCTTCCATTCCGAAGCAGCGTAGCAGGCCCACGGTGCTGCTGATTCTGTCCGACTCTTTACCCCTAGCATGGGCTACCCCGGTGATTCTTCCACCCCTGCCCAGCGCCATCAGGGCTGCAGCGGAGGCAATGATATCACTCTCATCGCGTTTAAAACCAGCACCTCGACCCACTCGGCCAACCCCCTCATCGCCACAGACAGCTCTAGGCTTCCTCCCGTGACCACGACCTCGACGCCGTGCAGTTCTGCTAGCAGCATCGCGATTGGAAGCAGGCTGAGTTCGACTGGGATATCGACCTCTCTCGGAGTGTCGGGTGGCCATGGTTCCAAGGTCAAGCTGTCATACAGCATCTCGTTGCTGGAACCGCATTTGGCTGCTAACTCGTATGACAGCTCGGAGTATCCCCTGCTCACCCGGTGCGACGAGGTCTCGAGGCTGATTGCCCCCGAATAGCTTGGCGATGCGATTAGGAGGGCAGACAGGGGCTGGCTGGAATCGCTGAGGTCTAGTTGGGCATGTTTCCCGGGGCGATTGGCCCGGTCACGGTCAGAGGGAGCCTGTCCGAAGTGACCTCGCAGCCGAGCTCCCTCAGCACTCCTGCAAGAGCGGACATATCGCGCCGCCTCAGTGACCTGTCCCCATCCAGGATGATGGGCTCACTCATGCCGGCGGCCATCGCCATCAAGAAGCGGGCCGCAGTGGCCGAGTTGCCGCAGTCGAGGACCTCTTCGGGCACGGAGAACTCATTCCGACCGACGCCGCTCACGACCCAACTGGAGTCACCCTCCTCTATCCCAGTCCCGAGTTGCCTAAGGCATCCGGCCATGGAGCGGACATCCTCGCCAACGCTGCCGGAGAAGCTCAGCACCGTCTCGCCTTCTGCCTGCGCCGCGAGTGCCAGCCAGCGGATCATGTGACTCTTGGATGGCGGCAGTGACCACTCAATGGCCGCTTCGGGGCGCATCGGCTCGATGCTCAGCACGACAATGCCAAGGCCACCGTTGTGTTGAATCCTCTCATGCTTGGCTAAGCCCTTATCCAGTCGCCGAAGTCACTCTCTCCGTCCCACTCCACCGACCTCTGGTCTATCAGACTCGACTCGAGGGTCTGCTCGAGCGAGTCATCAATCCTGATCAGGTTGTTGCGCTTCAGCAGCCCCGGGCTGAGTCCCGGTAGCAGGACTGACATCGCCCTAGGTACTCTACCGGGATAGACCTCGTTGACGTGCCTGACGATGTTGGTGGTGCAAGTATTAGTGATGCTGTGGTACCACTCGGGACGGTCATGTAGGTCGTTGGTCCTGCGCAGGAACGACTCGAGCAGCCTGCGGTGATTGTCCTCGCCGAGTACTATGCCCTCGAACAGGTGGGTCTTGGAGTTCCTCCTGCACCTAGCTCTGACTCCTATGGAATCACTCTCAGTGGCCCAGACGTAGAGCAGCTCGTACTGCCTCAGCATCCCCCTGATGGGGTGGTAAGTCTCACCGACCTCTCTCCTGACCTCAATCGAGCAGGAAAGCCTCCTCCCATCATCGAACTCGAAACTCATCAGCGTGTGGGCTATCGGCTTTCGCTTTGGGTCGAAGTACTCCAGCACCAGCCAGATCGCAGTCACCTCGCTAGGGCGAAACGTCCAGTCGGTCCAACGCTCGTCGAAGTCTCTCGTGGTCCTCCAGCGGAAGTCCCTGACATTGCGCAGGGTGACCTCGTCGCCGTCGAAATCGGCGTACGCCATCCTGCGATTCTCGACCACCCATTCGCGCTCGTTGGAGGGCTTTAGGCCTAGGTGTCTGAGTGTGATGACCAGTATCACGGCGAGCCCGGCGAGCCATGCGTATTCCGCCGGGTCCACGCCCCTCCGTGGCGCGGCCGGGCGCATCAAACTGTCCTAGGGTAGGGTGGCGCGGCAGGGGAGATTCGAACTCCCGAGGTGAAACACCACTGGATTAGCAATCCAGCGCAATGGCCAGGCTATGCGACTGCCGCAGTGGTTGTTCCACCCGCATCAATCGCTTAAGCCGAGCGGTTTCACTCCTCTTCGAGCGTCGGCTCGTCCGCATCGGAAGAGTCCACTAGGTCAGCCGGAAGCCTAGCGACGAAGATGATTTCGTCAACGTAGCCCGACCGATCGGCGTCGCGTAACTCCATGATTCGAGTTCCCTTTGTCACCTTGCCCAAGGTCTCCTTGGTCTGTCCGGAAACCATCCTAATCATCATTCCAGTTCCTGTCAGCATGAACAGCTGATCGTCGAGGTCAGGGATTTGCCGCACGCTGACGATACGGTCGTCGTCGCGCAGCGACATAGTTCGAACTCCCTTCGTTCCCCTGTTCGTGCGCCTGTAACCATCCCTCATCATGATGGCTTTACCATCTTCTCCAACCACCTCTTTTCCTTCCTCATCAAGCGCCACAATCATCTCGCCAGAGCCGAGTCTGCTGCGCTTGGCCATGCCGTACTTGGAGATCGTCAGTACGCTGGTGTCGAAATCATCGGTTACAATCATCCCGATTACCTTGTCGCCCTTTCGTAGCTTCATTCCCGAGACACCCTGGCTGACTCTGCCTTGGGCCCGTACCACGTGTGTGGTCATCGTCTCGCCCGAGTTCTGGTCTACTCTCGACTTCTCCTCGGCTGGCATGAACCTGCAGGCGTTGCCTTGCGAGGACACGAGAACGACGTGATCGGCATCACTCGCCGACCTGACGGTCACCAGCGAGTCCTCCTCTCCCTCAGCAAAGCGGAGGGCGTACTTTCCGTTGCGGTTAATCTTGACGTACTCGGAGAGGCGACTCTTCTTGATGCGACCGTTGGTGGTTGCGAACATCAGATAGTTGCCTTCTGGATTTTCGATGAGCTCCCTGCTGAGAGGGAGTATTGAGATTACCTTCTCCTCGTCGCGGATGCCGCCGAGCAGGTTGCGGATGTGTGAGCCCCTGCCGTGGCGACTGGCGGACGGCGTCTCCCATGCTCTGAGCCCGTATACGCGACCCATGTCGGTGAATATCAGCAACCTGTCCTTTGAGAAGCACGTTACGATTTTGGAGGGAGCGTCCTCCTCCTTCGTCGCCACCCCCTTGAGCCCCTTCCCACCTCTGTTCTGTAGTCGGAAGGCCTCTACTGGGAGGTGGCGGATGTAGTTGTCCTGAGTCAACGAGATCACGAAAGCCTCCTCGGCTACTAGGTCCTCGCGATCCATGGAGAGCGGAGTCGGGTCGATGCTGGAGCGTCGCTCGTCGCCATGCCGCTCGACTACCTCGTCTAGCTCGGAAATGATGATCTCTAGGCGTTGGATGCGATTCCCGAGGATGCCCTTCAGGTCCTTGATGGCCTGCTTCAGTTTCTCCAACTCGTCAGAGACCTCCTGTACATTCATCTTGGTGAGTTGGTAGAGGCGTCGCTCTGCGATTGCCTTGGCCTGCTTCTCCGAGAAGTCGAAACGCTTCACCTTGGGGTATTTCTCCTCACCCCTGAGGTACTGCTCGAACTGCTCCCGGGAGTTGGAATTCCGACCGACCTCGATAATCTCGGCCATCCTCTTTTGGGCCTTCATCAGACCCTCTAGAATGTGCGCCCGAGCCTGTGCCTTGTCGAGGTCGAACTGGGTGCGCCTCTCGATGACCGACTCCCGATGCCTGACGTGCGTGTGCAGGATTGTGCGCAAGTCGAGCTGGACCGGTTCTTCCTTCAGGATCCCCATCATGTTGGCGGAGTATGACTCCTGCAGCCTGCTCGACTGGTAGAGCTGATTCAGGACGGCGTGCGGGTCTGCGTTCTGCTTGATCTCTATGACTACCCTGATGCCTTCCTTGTTGGACTCGTCCCTGATGTCCCTGATTCCCTTGACGGCCTCCTTCTGGACCAGTTCGGCGATGCCTTGCAGCATCCCGGCCTTCTTGACCTGGTAGGGGATTGAGTGGACGATTAGCCGCTTGCCCGACGAGTCGTCTAGGACCTCGACGTCAGAGCGGATGTGGAAGCGGCCGTTACCGGTCCTGTACATATCGACGATTCCGTCGATTCCGTGGATTGTAGCACCGGTTGGGAAGTCCGGTCCCTTGAGAAAATCCATGTACTCCAAGGCATCTATCTTTGGCGGGTTGTCAAGTCCAATCTTCCGATTCTGCTCGATGACCTTCTCTACGTGGAACTTGATGGCGGCAGCCACTTCGTTGAGGTTGTGCGGAGGTATCTTCGTGGCCATCCCGACGGCAATCCCATCGCTGCCGTTGAGCAGCAGGTTGGGCAGGCGAGACGGCAGCACAGCCGGCTCGGTCTCAGTATCGTCGAAGTTGGGCTCCATGTCGATTGTGTTCTTGTTGATGTCATCCAGCATGTGCTGTGACATCCGGTCTAGGCGACTCTCCGTGTAGCGCATCGCAGCAGGGGGATCGCCGTCAATCGAGCCAAAGTTTCCCTGCCCGTCTATCAGTGGGTACCTGAGGGAGAAGTCCTGAGCCATCCTGACCATGGTGTCGTACAGGGCTTGGTCGCCGTGAGGGTGGTATTTCCCCATCACCTCGCCGACCGATCGTGCCGACTTGCTGTACCCCTTCTCATGGGTGTGACCAGCTTGGTGCATACCCCAGAGGATACGGCGATGTACGGGCTTGAGCCCATCTCTTACGTCAGGGAGTGCACGCCCGATGATGACGCTCATGGCGTAGTTGATGTAACTCTCCGTCATCTCGTCGGATACGTACCTACGTCGCATATCCTCAGCCATCTAAGCACCTCACACATCCAGCGCCGTAACCTCGGTGGCGTGTTCTTCGATGAACGACCTGCGGTCGGGAACGTCCTCTCCCATCAGTTTCCTGAACAGTTCATTGACATCAGCCTCGGCTTCTTTCCTCTCAACTCTATGCATCGTACGAACTTCAGGGTCCATCGTGGTCTCCCAAAGCTGTTGGGGATTCATCTCCCCCAGACCCTTGTACCGCTGTACATCTATCTTGGCCGTCGGAGATTCTTTCTGTAGCCGCCTCACTGCGGCGTCACGCTCCTTCTCAGTGTGCACCCATTCGGTGTGCTTGCCTCTAGATATGGAGAACAGTGGAGGCGCGGCGATGTACACATGGCCCTTTTCAATCGCTTCCCGCATGAAGCGCCACAGGAAGGTGAGAATCAGTGTGCGGATGTGGGCCCCATCAATGTCCGCGTCGGTCATGATGATGATCTTGCCATAACGGAGCTTATCGGGGTCGAAGGCACCATCTTCCTCTTCCTCGTTGCCGACACCAGCGCCGAGGGCGCGAATCATGCGCTGAATTTGCTCATTGGAGAACACCTTGGCGTGGTTGCCTAACTGCCTCTCGACGTTGAGGATTTTACCTCGCAGAGGCAGCACTGCTTGGATACGACGGTCTCTAGCGGTCTTGGCAGAACCTCCCGCACTCTCCCCCTCGACGATATAGACCTCGCATTCGGCAGGGTCCTTGGACTGGCAGTCCGCCAGCTGGCCCGGCAGCCCTCCGCCCTCGAGCACGCCCTTCCTGCGAGTCAGGTCACGGGCCTTGCGTGCGGCGTCCCTGGCTTTGCTGGCCAGTACCGCCTTATCGACTATCGAGCGGGCCACTGAGGGGTTCTCCTCGAAGTACTCTCCGAGCTTGTCGTTGACTATCTGCTCGACTATGCCGGAGACCTCGCTGGTGACCAGCTTGGACTTGGTTTGGGCGTTGAAGGAAGGGTCTGGGTGCTTGATTGAGACGACCGCCGACAGGCCCTCACGGACATCGTCGCCAGACAGGCTGTTGACGTTCTTCAGCAGCTTCCTTGATTGGGCGTAGGAGTTGATTGTCCTGGTTAGGGAGCTCTTGAGTCCGGACAGGTGCGTGCCCCCGTCGGTGTTGTGTATGATGTTGGTGAAGCAGTGGATTGACTCTGAGTAGGCATCGGTCCACTGCATTGCGACCTCGACGTGAACCTCTCCCTTGTCGCCCTGCTTAGAGCCGAGGACGTGCAGGACCTCTTCGTGCGCGACCTCCTTCTTCTCGTTCATCGCCTCGACGTACTCGCTGAGACCGCCGTCGTACTTGTGCTCAATCTCAACTGCATCCTCGCCGCGGAAGTCGCGCAACATGATTTGCAGGCCCGCATTGAGGAAAGCTGTCCTTCTCAGCCTAGTGTTGATCTGTTCGAAGTCGAACTCCGTGACGTCGCTGAAGATGGTCATGTCGGGCTTGAAGTTGATGACGGTGCCAGTGCTCTCTGACTTGCCCACCGACTTCAGGGCGGCCTTGCGCTCGCCCCTGGAGTACTCCTGTCTCCACTCCTTACCTTCTCGGTGAATGGTCATGATCAAGCTCTCGGAGACGGCGTTGACGGCACTGACTCCTACTCCATGCAGCCCACCGGCCACCTTGTACGCCTCGTTGTCGAACTTGCCGCCGGCGTGGAGCTTGGTCATGATGACCTCGGCTGCACTCACCTTCTCCTCAGGGTGCTTGCCGACGGGTATCCCCCTGCCGTGGTCGATGACCGTCACCGATCCGTCCTTCTCAAGATTCACCTCGACTGTTGGATTGTATCCAGCGAGGTGCTCGTCGACGGCGTTGTCGACGACTTCCCAGATGCAGTGGTGCAGGGCCGAACCGTCGTGCGGGTCACCCAGATACATCCCCGGGCGCTTCCTGACAGCCTCTAGGCCTTCGAGAACCTGAATCGCCTTAGCGTCGTACTTTTCGCCCATTTTCTCACTTTCTCTTGAGGGTTCCCTTAGGGAACCCTCAGCGTACCTGTATTTTGGTATGAGCGGAGGGTTATCAACCCTCCTAAAAATGGCCCCCAAAATCGCTGAAACTGAAGCCCTAGTGAACCTTTCAGGCCTAAAGGCCTGGATATTCTCTCGACATGGTTATACCGGCCGCCAAGGTGGAGCGGCCGATGCCTCGTCCTCTCATCTGCGTGACGCTGAGTGGGTGCACCGTCGATGAGATGCTCAAGGACGCTGCCATGGCCACTGCGGCCGGAGCAGACATGGTCGAGGTCCGCTTCGACAAGCTCTGGGTCGTAGAGCAGATGCCTGAACCGGAATCCGAGGGAGAGGGTGATGAAGGTAGCAGACATCCTAAGTACGTCGAACCAGATTTCATCCCACAGCCACTCGACTCAGTGGACGTTCAAGGAGCACTTGAATCCCTCAAGCAGGGGATAGACCTACCTGTGGTGTTTGCATGCCGTCCAGAGCGACAGCAGGGCCACTATCCGGGCGAGGAGGAACAACGTCTCGATATTCTAAGGGCCGCTATCGACAGCGGAGTAAGTTGGATTGACCTAGAGGTCGACATCGAATCGTCCAGTCGAACCTCGCTGATACAGGGGGCCTCCGGAGGCACGAAGGTCGTGGCTTCGTTCCACTCCGCCGAATCCCCTCCCTCAGCTTCTGAGATTATCCAGGACGTCGAGGACGGTTCAGATGATGGCGACATCGTCAAGGTGTGCTACAAATCATCGGGCCGTGGTGACGGCTTGCGTCTATTCGAGGCGGCGTGGGGCCTCAGAGGAACTGGGTCGAGCTATGCCATAATGGGATCCGGCTGGGGCGGCGACTGGACCCGGATTCACGCCCCACTTCTTGAGCAGACTCTGGTTTACACCACGACCGACAAGGGCATGCACCTCTCTAGGCAGGGCAGGATAAACGCATCAGACCTGCAGACAGCATGGCAGTTGCTTGAATACGAGACGAACTAGTCTTCCCCGCTGCGCTCGTCGCTCTCCTTCTCAAGGTAGGGGACCTGCCGTAGGTCCTCCTCGTCACCCAGGCCTGCTGACATGTACCTGCTGTGAATCACTAGGGGCCCCACTATGCAGGCTATCGGCAGTGCTGCGATGAGGACGTAGGCGATGAAGACGGGAAGGGTAGTCCTCTCCTCGACGTCTACTAGAACCTCCACATTCATGACTCCACCAGCAGCCTTCCTGTCCGAGCCCCTCTCGTTATCCCAGCCATCTACCACTAGGTAGTACTTCGGATCCCCTCCGCCGAACCAAGGTGTCGAGGACCACGCCGACCCCGTCGAGTCTATGGCCACCGAGAACACCTGGCTGGAAACGTCCTCATAGTAATGGACATCTCTGAACGGCAGCCACATGACCATGTCCCTCCATTCCACCGGCAGATCCTCCAACGCCGACCCGAGTTCCCCCTCCTCCCTGAATTCGTAGCTCGAGACGTAGCGGTCCCAGTTCACCGCGTCCATCAGGTATACATCGCCGACCGCGCCCATGGTGGGGGCCGACTGTGAGTCGGGGCTGAGGTAGACGCAGAATGTGTACTGGTAACCGGGGACCAGCTCCATCCCGATGGCGTTCGCGCTGTCGTTGTAGACCGTCATGTCGGTGCTGAAGTCACGATCCAGGGACCTCAGAGAATCCATGTCGTCCCCCCACCCCCAGAATCCCCCACTGTCAACCGAGGTCTCCTCGAAGTACTGGTCTATTCCCGGGGGATTACTGGCGGGTACATCGCAGTCTGCTTCAGCGGACGCGACAGGGGCTGCGATAACAGCATAGAGCATCACTACGGCAGGTAGGACGAGGCAGAGGTTGAGGGCGCCGGCAACGAGCTTACTGGGGCCGTTATCCACGCTCAGCGCCTCCTTGTCCGAATGGGTCGGACATATCCTGACTCCTTGTTTCTTCGCTCCTGGACCGTTAGGTACTTCGGCTGTGGAGGGGGATTGTGCTGATCCATACCGGGAAGACCACCTTCGACTTCCACTTCTGTGACGTCGTAGGTCTCCAGCATCTCCTCGGCATCCACCTCGTCCTCGTCCTTTTCCCGCATGATGAGCCACCCCAGAAGAAGGACGGCAGCGATGAGGGCAAACAGACCAGCGCTCTCCCTGTTGGGTACGAGGTCCTCCCATGTCAGGTCGGAGAGCGACTTGGGCTTGTCATCCTCCTGCTCGGCAAGGACCGTAATGACGTACTCCTCGGACGAGCAGACTCCCACGCCGTCGCACACCTGCATCAGGATTCTGATCTCCCCTGGCTGACTCCAAGTCTGGTTCCCCCAGAGCCAGTCGTTACGCGAGTCACCGTCGAGGTCGGTGTCCTGCAATGCGTTGAGGTCCCATCTGACTACCAGTGGTCCCGTCAGTGGCCGATCGCGATCATTGGCGGGGTCCCCATCGCCATCGCTGTCGTCAGACTGATCTAGGTCCATCCAAGCCTCGATGCCGTCGATGAGGTCAGCATCGTAGGCACTGGAGTTCAGCAAGACCACGTCGTCAATCGAGACGTAGTCGGCGAGATCGGGTCTTCCGTCGTGATTATCGGGGCCCTTGAGACGTGTACAGTCAGGGTCGTTCTATTGGTCTCGCCGCCTTCGAATCCGTCGACCACAGTCAGAGTCACAACGTAGGTCCCGGGTATCTGGTATGAGTGCCACACGACAGGTCCGCTGACTGGTGAGCTGGCATCGCCGAAGTCCCAGATCCAGGAGACGATACCATTCCACTCCGATGACTCGGAATCCGTGGAAGTTCTGCCCACGAACAGGGGGTCGGCGTCATAGCTGCCTGAACCATCGAATCTGATGGGGTCTCCCGGAGCCACGAAGGCAGCCCCAGTCGATGTATGGGGGACCTGCCAGACCACTCCGTCTTCGGTCAAGGGGATTTCTCCCAATACGGTTCCGTTGATGCTCGGGCAGCTGAATTCGAGTTCGGGCACGGGCAGAGGGTTGGCTATCCTAATCGAGTATGACTTGGTGGCTGAGGAGAGCCCCCTCTCGTCGATTACGGTGAGGCTGACAGTGTACAGTCCGGGCTCTAGGAATGTATGACTCACTGAGGAGACGTTGTACACTGGTTCGTCGAGATCCGAGATCTCCCAGATTGTCTGCAGCAGCGCCGTGTCGCCGTCGGGGTCGAACGACTCGCTGACGAACGTGTATGACGTGTCCACCTCTCCATCGAGGGGCCTTGCGAAGACGGCTACAGGTCTCTGGTTGAGCACCTGAACCTGCAGTATGGCCACCGAGGTGTTTCCATCATCATCAGTGACCTCGAGGGTGACGTTCTTCATTCCAGGCTCGAGCCACCCTACCTGGGGGTTCTGCTCTATCGACTCCGTCGATGAGAAGTCCGAGGTCAGGGTCATTCCGGAACCGTCCAGATTGACTCCGCCTTCGAAGAACCAGTAGTACTCGACTATCATCCCGTCGGAGTCCTCGAAGACTGTCGGCATGGTTAGGGGGGTCAGGGTGTCGGTCTGCAATGGCTCGTCGAAGATCTGCTTGGGCAGCCGATTCAGGACTTTGATGTAGATTGAATGCTCGACGCTGTGTAATCCGTCGTCGACGGTCAGGGTCAGCGTGTACACGATTCCGTCCGCGCTGCCATCGACCCAAGAGTGCCCCGCTTCGGCAGCACCGCGGCCGTCCTCGGTCTGCCCGTCACCCCAGTCCCACGTGAAGATTAGCTCATCGAGGGGGACGTTGTCGGTGGTCCCTCTGGCTGAGAACTGAACCCTTTGGTCCGTGAGCAGAACCAGTTCGTCGGTGATTACGACGCCGTCTACGGAAATTTCTGGCACAGGGTCCGAGTCATCACTCACCGAGATGTTCCACGACTGTGGCTCGGAGTAGTACCCACCCTGATCCTGCACCACGAGGACGACTTGGTAGTCCCCCTCGTTGAGGTACGAGTGGGTCGGGTTTTTCAGCCCGGAGGAGTTGTTGTCACCGAGGTCCCAGACGTAGCCCACTGGAGTGTCATTGTGGCTGAACGTGCCGTTGAGCTGCCCGAATCCCCACGAGTCGTACCCCGATCCGAACATATCCACAGGCAACCATGTCTGGGTGACTGAGGTGGAGACCGACCCTGATGCCACAGGCTCCATGTTGGCCAGAGACATCGGGAGGGAGAACGCTTGGTCAACAATCTCGCCGGTGACGTCGCGGATGCGTATGCCGAAGGACCAGTCGCCCGACGAGGGCGGTGTGAACCATACGCTCCTGGGAGAGGGGATGCTATTACCCGCGGTGATGTCGAACACCACCGAGTCGGAGATTGTGTTGTTGACGAAGGCCTCGACAGTCACTTCGAGGATTTCGAAGAACGCGTTAGACTCCACCTCCATGTCAATCTGCACACTGTCGTCCAGACCGTCACCGTCCCTGTCGAAGGGTGATATCGTGTCTATAGAGACTTCCGCGGGGTCGGTAATCAGGCCCGCGTGCACAGTCACCGATGCAGTGGGATAAGACCCCGTGGTGATGCCGCATGACACGTAGTTATAGTCGCAGTCAGAAACCATGGACTCGTACCACGTGAGTAGCCAGACCTCGTCAGTGGTGTTTCCGAAACCGTGCACCAGCCCAGTCCCGGCCCCACTCCCCGAATCGATTCTCATGCTGCTCATGGACCAAGTCCCCGTGTCCGCATCACGCGACATGATGGCCCCTTTGAAGCCGAACTGGGTTGGTTGCACCATGAGGTTCAGTGGGGCACCCGAGCCTTGCGAGAACTTGTACGCCCTCATACCCCAGCCCTCTATGTTCTGACTGGAGCTGTTCCAGTCGTTGACCCACTGGTCGTTGTATCCGCTCATCTGAGCCTTGCAGATGTAGGCGGCTATGCATCCGGAGGTAAGATCCAGATTTGAGAACCCGAAGGCTCCTTGGGCACTGTCGAGAGAGACCGCCGCGCTGAAGTTGGCGAATATCTCGCTCATCGTGGTGCCAATGGCGGTCGCACCCGTCTCCGGATTCTGAGCGAGATTCTCCACTGCATCCCCCCCGGTAGCGGTGTCGGCGACTAGCCTCTGAATCGCTGCCCCTCCGCCGAGCTTGTCTGCGAGGTACATCAGGAACATGAATCCGGCACCATAGTCGGCGATTCTGCCGTTCCACCACCTGACGCTGAGGCTGCTGTCCTCCGACCACGAGTTGGCGTGCCCGGTCAGGGTGCTGGTGACGCCGAAGCACAGGTATGCCGCCATGTCCGCCGCACCTTCGTCAATCCACAGGTACTCGTACGGGTCTCTCGAGTTGTGCAGCAGATGCTCAAACTCGTGAGCGAGGATGGTGTTCCTCCAACTCATGTCATCGACGTCCACGAAGACCGATTCCCTGACTGAGGAGATTCCCGGTGAGAAGTATCCACCAGTCCCTCCCGCGCCGTCAATCGAGATCAGGACAATCTCAATCTGGCAGTTGTCGTCGAGGTCCGGCGGACTGCCGAAGTAGGTCGTGACCGTCGGGTAGATTGTCGATT
Organism: Methanobacteriota archaeon; assembly: GCA_019654055.1. Classification (GTDB taxonomy): domain Archaea; phylum Thermoplasmatota; class Poseidoniia; order Poseidoniales; family Thalassarchaeaceae; genus Thalassarchaeum. The sequence goes on from BPDA01000005.1 coordinate 36,071, forward strand.
CCCATGTCGAGGCGATGTCGTTGAGGGTGGTCGAGGGGATTATTTGGCCATTTTCGACCAGTATCGCGGAGTTGGCCGAGGTCTTCTGTACAGTGACGGATACGGTGCCTCCGGCCGTGGATATGTTGCCTGTATCGCCCTGACTCCACTCATTGGTGCAGGAACGGGTAGTGGATTTCGAATTCAGGTAGCCAGAAGAGAACGGCAGCACCAACCCGGGATAGCCAGCTTCCCTCCATTCCATCTTGAGGTGGCCGGTGGCCGAGAACACTGGTTCGGAATCGTTTGTGAACATGTACCGCTTGCCCTCAATAGAGGGGTCGAACTCCGATAGGTCGCCTGACATGACCTCTACCGCGGACGCATCGGAATCCGGCTCAGCCATAGCCAGTGGGGACAGGCTGGCGAACAGCATCGTCAGGACCAGCATGACAGAAGCCCTGCGCGACCCGGTCGAATTGATTGCAGACACGTTCAACACTCCGTGTTGTTTTCAGCCTCAATCCGCTCAAAGACCTATTTTAACATCGATGGAGCAACGTTCGTACGTGCCTCGTAGCGGCCCGGCCCGTGTTGCGTTCTTCGCAGTGCTGCTCACAGCCCTCGTATGCAGTCACCCGGCGGCTGCCCAAGATCAGTCGGAAACGGTTGATCTGATTCTGATTTCCTCGCACCAGCATGATTCGCAAGCATTCACCCAGGGGCTTGAGATGCACAATGGCTCACTCTACGAGAGCACCGGGTTGTACGGGAACTCCAGTCTCAGGGAGGTGGACCCCACAACTGGAGAGGTGGTCCGACAGGTCGATCTCGACGAGTCGATTTTCGCAGAGGGTATCACAGTAGTGGGAGAGACCATCGTGATGCTGACATGGAAGGAGGGATTGGCGCTGGTTTTCGACATCGAGTCCCTCGACGTCGTCTCCAACCACACCTACTCGGGGGAAGGCTGGGGGCTTTGCTACGACGGCACCCACTTGGTGATGTCCAACGGGACCTCAGAGCTGGCATTCAGAGACCCCGACGACTTCTCCTTAGTATCGACCCTGCAGGTTACCGACCAACTTGGCGAGGTGGGTCTGCTGAACGAGCTCGAGTGCGTGGGGGACAGGGTGTACGCGAACGTCTGGGGCAGCGACTCGATTATCGCCATAGACAAGGCCACCGGTGAGGTGAGCCTGACCATCGACGCCTCGATTCTAGCAGAAAACGAGTCAGACGGGTACAACGACGTGATGAACGGAATCGCCTACGTCCCGGAGCAGAATGCCTTCCTCATCACAGGCAAGAACTGGACCTCCATGCACCTCGTGGCTTTCGGAGCCACTCAGGCCCCCCAACAGGAGTCCTCGGAATCAATCCCCCTGTCCATCCTGAAGTCGATTTGGCCCGTGCTGCTGATTGCCGTCATGGTAGTATTCCTGAGTTCGATGCGCCTTCTGAGCGCGATTATGCAGTTCCTGATGATGTTGCTGTTCAAGCGGCAGGCTGAACAGCCGCCGCTGCCCAGCGAGGGGGAGCAAGGGGCGGGTGATGGGTAGTGAGCGAGGCGGACGACGACGAGTTCGACAATAACAGTGCGATGGAACTGTGGCTTCACGACCTCTCAGTTGACTCAGCCACTAGAGTGGCTGGCGCACTGATGATTTTCGTCGGCAGCCTTCTTGGAGTCCTTCTCGGGATAGCCCTCATCTCGACGAATGTCGGTGAGATTCTCGCTGGACAGTTGGATGGCTCGGATGGCGTTGCGAATGTCGATGGAATCGTCAGCACGGCTCTGGAAAGGACAGCACCACAGGAGGCGAGCCTGCAGAGGGTGTAAGAGTAGGTATACTCGATTCTGACGAGCTCGAGATTGGTCACGACTTCACTGACTCGGGAGGGCGCTTCTCGATAGACGACGTTCCCAGACGGTCGTCCACGCTGCTGGTCGAGCATCCCGGAAACCGAACCGTCAGAATCACTCTGGTCCCTGGGGACCACGCCCAGATCTCAGTCACCCTGACTCCCGGGGAGGGGTTCGACGAGTACGACATGTCTGGTGAGAGCCACCTCGGCGAGTCCGTCCTAATCGCCTCGACCATTGCGGCGCTGACTCTGCTGGCCGGGTTGGCCGGCATGGTAGGGGGCCTCGAGGCATACCGGGGCGACCGCTACCGACGGACATGGTGGCTGTCGTTCTTCGGGCTGTGGAGCCGTGGCATGCTGTTCATCGGCCCCATGTTCATATTGCTGGGGATGGGGATGACTCATCTGGCCAGAGACCAGTTCACCGACTACACAGAGGATTGACGAGGTTTTCCCGTGTACCTGATTACCGTCGAAGGAGGTGATGGGAGCGGCAAAGGTCTCGCCACCAAGGTCATCTCGGATGTTCTGGAGAGGGAGTTTTCGTTCACCTCCGTTGAGATTACAGGGGAGCCGCGCAGGGAGCACCCGCTCGGCCGGCTCGCCATAGAGTCGGTGCGCAAGCAAACCATGACTCCCGAGCAGGAGGCCGGGCTCTTCGCGGCCGACAGGGTGGATCACTCCCATGGTTGGATACTCCCCCGTCTGGAGGAAGGCAGGGCAGTGGTCAGCGAGAGAAATATCCACTCCTCCTTGGTGTACCAAGGCATAGTTGGCGGACTGGGCGTCGATAGGGTCGCGCACATGAACTCGGCCGCCCTAGTCCCCGACCTATGCGTCTGGGTGGACTGCGACCCCGAGGTGGCGTTGAGGAGGATTAAGGGAGGCACGCTCAGGGCACTGACCGAAAAGGAAGAGTACTTCGAGACTTCCGAATTGCAACTGAGAATCAGGGAGGGCTACACATCACTGCTCTCAGGGAGGGAGGAGATGCCGACTCCGTTCGACATGGGCGCGGTGATAGGGCCTATCCTGAATGAGGGCACGGAGGGGGACTTCCGACGCGAATTGACCCGTAGAATCAGGAAGTTCGTGCACTCGAGGCCAGAGCCGCTGAACGTGGGAATCGAAGTCGTAGAAAGGCACTTCCTGCGCAGGCTGATGATGGCCTCGAAGGGGCAGACCACGCTCTCCGGAATCGGGATGGCGCCTGCCAACGAGGGTTCTGGCCGGCTCGACGGCTCGCCACCGTGGCGAATTCTCAGGGACGCCCAATCAGAGCATGAGGTCGCGCTGACAGGCGTGGGAGAAGAGACTAGAGTCGATGTGCCCATCAGCATCCTATCCCACTCCATGTCTTCGATTTGCGGGACCCTGTCGCTGCTGCCAACAGCCGACGTATCCGAGCTCCGCCAGGCCCTAGGCCCGGTGAGGGCAGTGTCGGAACGCCACACCCAGAGGATAGTCAAGTTCCTCCACGAGCACACCGATTGGGTGCACAAGCACAAGGCCCTCGTCGGAGGAGATGCCCCAAGGTCCCAATTGAAGCAGGGGTATCGCGCGCTCGGGACGACCCTCCTCACGATATGGCCACTCAGGGACGCCATCAGACGTTGGGCCTCTGACAACCAGGATACTCATCTCAGGTTCGCGATGGGACAGATTGTCAGGTCCGGCGAGCACCCCTCGGCGGTGAGGGACACCCTAGAGAGAATCGCCTTGCTGGGCTCGGGCAATGCCGACTCCCCGCTACCCTCAGGAGCCAGCGGCCTGGTTTCATGGTGGCAGGGCAAGTAGGACTCACTTCAGCGTCAGCCTTGCGTCCGCTGGCAGCAGGACCGAGGCAGGATCGTCCCCGAAGTACTTCGTCCTAGCACACAAGGCCGAGCAGAACCACCACCCCATCACCACCCCCGCCGCGATTCCAGTCAAGATTCTCAGTGGATTGTTCGACTCGTAGTCAGTCAGCATCTGGGTGAAGCCGTCTACCGCCATCGGCCCGAGTCCGATGCCTATCACGACAAGCATTGCAAACATCCTCCTATCTGCTAGGTAAATCGACTCAAGAGCGTGGTCAGGGAAGACCGAGAGGAAACTATCGCGAATGGTCCATCGGTTCAGTCCACGCCAACCGAAAAGCAACGCCCCCGCGAACAGCCCTAGGAATATCCCGATGTCCCTAGTGCATACCGGCATCTGGTTGCCGTTGATCTCCCATGACCTCTCGTGCTTCTGATGGCAGTTCAGATCCCCAAAGCCGTAGACAAAGGCCCAGACCGGGTTGAGTTCGGTCCAGGCGAAAGTGCCCCCGTGAGCCGATTGGTCGTGACCGACGGGAGAATCCTCGCCGTGGTCCTGGTTGCCCCAGCTGCCTTCGGTTGCGTAGTCCATGGCGTTGGCCCTGCCGGACAACTCAGGGACGCTGCCCTCCGGCATCATCGCGGGGGCGATGAAGCACAGCAGCAGATACCCTCCGGCTATTGCTGCCACCGTTTTGCATACGCCGACCTCCCTAGTCCTGTCATTCAGCCCATTCGCAAGAGAAGCCACACCCATAGCAGATGGTGCATACTGATGAACTATGCTGTATGCCCCGTCTCAACCCCCTAGTACCCTCTTTAGCCCGCACTCGCTGCGCCCATCATGGGCGACCTGAACTACCGCGACGCCGCATGGCTCGGTATCGTGGTCGGCTCCATGGTCGCCGTTATGGCGACGTTCATCGCTATCTTCCTCAGTGGGCTGGACGACCCCGAGGTGGTCGGCTCCGTGCGCTCCGGCATCGTGGCCGGCCTCGCGGCAGCTGTGGTCGTCACCACCTTCGCGTACTACAGGCTGCGAGAGACATCTCGGTCCGGCAGGGACCTCGGTGCAATCAGAGAGGAAGAGGTCAAGAGAGTGAGGGCAATACTTGCTCAGATAGGAGAAAGAGATTCAGTTTGGGCCACTCAGTCTTGGCTGGTTGAGGAGAAGGTTAGGAGAGACAGAGGGGTCTTGGTGGTCGATCTGCACGGGCTCGATGCAGCCTCCGCGGCTGCTCTGGCTGACAGGCTGCTTGAGCGCAGGTCGGACTTAGGTCGGCTGAAGCTGATTACGGGCAGAGGGGAGGACACTCGTCCCGGGTCGGCGGACCCCGGTATCCGGCCCGCCGTTTTGCAGCGGCTGAAGGTAGGGGCCCCCGGTGCCGAGTGGCAGGTCATACAGAAGTCGAGCTCCGTCACCCTCAGACCGATGGGCAGGGCGCCCACCCCTAGGCAGTGGCTAGGCAGATTCGCGGTTTTCGTCATCCCGATGACAGGCTCCATGACACTCGCATTCAGAGATTTAGCAGGCCCCGGTATGGAGGAGCAGGGCATGACCTTCGGGGCAGCCGCCGGACTGCTGATGACCGTGCTCCTGTCTGGTTACAGGGATCGCTCGGCCTAGGTGTAGTCAGGAACTCCCTCGCAGCACGCCTCGACCACTCTGTAGCATCTGGGACACTCCATGTGCTGGCGCATCGGCACCGCCCTGCCCTTGAAACCGCATTGGCACGATATGTCATCGCAGTGGTCCACGTCCACGCGCCACGCTTCATAGCGCGGCTAAAATCCATTGCTGTTCTTAGGCGTCCAATTCTCTCAACTCAGAGTTTAGCAGCCCGACCAACCAGTCGTGTAGTGACTCGCTACCCATCTCAGAGAGAGTCGAGTTGAGGAATGCCGCGATGAGGGCACCTCTGGCCTCGGATGGCTCTAAGCCCCGCGACTCCAGATAGAAAACCTGATCCTCGTCAATCGGCCCATTTGCAGTCCCGTGCCCGCAACCGACGACCTCGTGTTCGAGGACCTCAAGCTCTGGAATTGAATCCGCTTCTGCGTCTTTCGAAAGAAGCAGGTTGTGGAACAGTTGCGAGGCATCTGCCCCTGTCGAGCCGTCGGCTACCCTCAGCATGCCGGTCCCGATTGTCCTGCTGTCGCCATCGCAAGCAGAGTGCCAGGACAGGCGACTGAAGGTCTCCGGGGCATCGTGGTGGATTTCCACGTGGTGGTCGAGGTGCATTGAGCCGGCAGAGAGGATTGAGCCTAGGACCCTCAGGTTCCCACCGGTCTCAGCCATCCTGTAGCGAAGGTCCGCCTTGGTCCTATCCGACCCCGAAGACACGGTGCCAGCCCTTACCTGCGCATCCCTGCCCACGTTGATCGAATCCACCCTCAGTAGAGTTCCTTTGTCCAGCAGGCTGACTACGACGTCATTGAGCGAGCTCCCATCTCCGACGCCCCCGGTCCTGAGCATCCCGAACCACTCGCCCGAGCCCCTGACCCTTGTCACCAGCTCTAACTCAGAGAGTCTCCCCACATCGAGGCATAGGTGTAGCACGGAAGCCGAATCGCCGACGTCGACGTCGAGAATAACCGGATGCTCGGAGGAGAATCCCGACTCGACACTCAGAGTCCAACTCGAGCCGGCCGCCACCGCCCTGAGGAAGCTGCCAGTCAATGCGTCTGACCCTGGCATGATCGTATCGGAAACAATCCCCTGCTGGATTCTGATTCCATCAGGCGCGGGACCACCATCGAAACCGATTAGCCCGACCACGGGCGAATCCATCTCGGGGATTCCCGAGACGTCCCCAGTGGGATGGACCCTGCGCCAGGGGGTGTAGCGCCAGAGGTGGTTGGACCTGCCGGGCTCATCCAGCGATTGGTACTCCGTGGCAGGGTCCATGATACCAGCCTCAGCCAATGCTGCCTTCCATCTCCAGCGCCATTAGCTGGTTCAGTTCGACGGCGTACTCCATAGGCAATTCGCGCGTGAACGGCTCAAAGAACCCGTTCACTATCATGGCTAGCGCCTCCTCCTCCGAGTGACCCCGACTCATCAAGTAGAACAGTTGGTTGTCACTAACCTTGGATACGCTGGCCTCGTGCTCACAACGCGCAGTAGGGTTGGCCACCTCCATAGTAGGATATGTGTCCGAGCGACTGCCCTCGTCGAGGATGAGGGCGTCGCACACAACGTTGAGCTTGCAGTTCTCCGCCTTCGGGGACACCTTGACGAGACCTCGATAGGAGCCTCTGCCGCCGTTCTTGCTGATGCTCTTGGAGAGAATCTTGCTGGTGGTGTTTGAGGCGAGGTGATGAATCTTGGCACCGGCGTCCTGATGCTGCCCCTCACCTGAGTAGGCCACCGAGATGACCTCGGCGTGAGAGCCTTCTCCCTTGAGGATGACAGAAGGATACTTCATCGTCAACTTGCTGCCGAGGTTGCCGTCCACCCATTCTATCTTGGAGTTCTCATGGGCGATGCCCCTCTTGGTGACTAGGTTGTACACGTTGGCACTCCAGTTCTGCACGGTCGAGTAGCGGATGTGCGCTCCGGGGAGGGCTATGAGCTCGACCACAGCCGAGTGCAGGGAGTCGGTAGAATAGGTGGGGGCGGTACAGCCTTCGACGTAGTGGATGCTACTGCCCTCGTCGGCGATAATCAGCGTGCGCTCGAACTGCCCCATGTTCTTGGCGTTGATGCGGAAGTAGGCCTGGACCGGCATCTCCACGTGCACCCCCTTGGGCACGTAGATGAACGAGCCGCCCGACCAGACCGCGGTGTTAAGCGCGGCGAACTTGTTGTCTGTGAGAGGGACCACGGAGCAGAACCAATCTCTGACTATCTCCGGGTGCTCACGCAGCCCACTGTCCATGTCGAGGAAGATGACGCCCTGCTTCTCCAGATCCTCGCGTATGCTATGGTATACTGCTTCCGACTCGTACTGTGCTGTCACTCCTGAAAGCCACTTCTGTTCGGCCTCAGGTATGCCCAGTTTGTCGAAGGTGTTTCGAATGTCTTCAGGAACATCATCCCAGTCATCCTCCGTGCCTTCACCTGAGCGTAGAAAGTAGCATATGTTGTCGAAATCTATCTCCCCTAGCAGGGGGGTGTTGCCCCAAGTCGGCATGGGGCGCTCGACGAAGTGCCTGTACGCCTTGACGCGTATGTCAGTCATCCACTCGGGCTCGTCCTTGAGTGCCGAAATCTCCCGCACCACCTTTTCGGACAGGCCGAAATCGAATCTGATTGTGGAGTTCTCGGGGTCGTGCCAGCCGGACTTGTAGTCGCCGACCACATCCATGGCCTCTTGATTGGCAGGCATCAGGCAACGCCCTCCGCCTCGGCCCTCTCCTCGATCCAGTCGTAGCCGTTGTCCTCCAGTTCGGTGGCCAGCTCGGGCCCTCCTGATATGACTATCCTCCCATCAATCAGGACATGCACCTTGTCTGGTTTGACATGCTCCAGTATTCGTGAGTAGTGAGTGATAATCAGCGCGGCTGACTCGGTCCCTCTGACCGCTGCGTTGACGCCTGCGGCCACTGTCTTGATTCCATCTATGTCAAGGCCGCTGTCCGTTTCGTCCAATATGGCCAGTCGGGGCTTGAGCAGTAGTAGCTGAAGTATCTCGAAACGCTTCTTCTCGCCCCCGCTGAACCCGTCGTTGACGTATCTCGAGAGGAAGCTGCGGGGAATGTTGAGTGTGTCCATGGCATCGTTCAACTCGTTCCTGAAGTCCGCGCCCTTGGCGGCCTCCTCTCCTCGTATGCTAGCGACAGACTTCCTGAGAAAGTTCCCCACTTGCAGCCCCGGTACGGCCTGAGGGTATTGGAAGGACAGGAACACTCCCTCGCGCGCCCTCTCCCAGGTCTCCAGCTCCAACAAATCCTCTCCCGAGAGCATGACTCGGCCTGACTCGACCTCAAAATCCGGATGGCCCATGATGATGTTAGCAGCGGTGGTCTTGCCGCTACCGTTCCGCCCCATGATGGCGTGGATTTCGCCTGGATCTATGCTGAGGTCGATCCCCTTCAGTATCTGCTTGTCTTCGATTCCAGCACGCAAATCGCTAATCTCCAACAGAGCTCCTCCGCTGGACTCACCGTGTGCCATGTGTATGTGCCCACTCAGGCCCCTTTTGAATGTCTGCTTTGGTTTTAGGTCACCCTAAAATCCCAGCCCCTCTACGGGCCTCCATGGTGGATGGCGCAGACCCCACTTCTCCGACCTCTGACAATCTGGAGGAGACCTATCGCGCCCAGATAACCGCGGCGATGGAAAAGGAGGCACAGAGGAGAGTCACTGAGTCACACGACCCGGAGGAGATCTCACGTCTGGAGGCGCTATCGCTAGTCGAGTTATTCGAGACGGAGGACGCCGACTTGATCCCTGCGCTGATGGCACGGCTCGGCCCGGTCAGGGCAGCCTTGGATGGGCACGGCGGTGCCCTAGTCGTCGCACTAGCCACGATTGGGGAGACAAACAGCCGCCGCAGAGCGCTATCGCTTGTCATCGATCTGGACGGAGCCTGCGTGTCCTGCGGGGCAGCACCAGGCACCCTGAAGGGCATCCAGGACGACCTCCTGATGGACTCGGAGATTATCGAGGTGCGCTTCAGCTCGGACATGCTGGAGTGGTTCGACGAGTTGCAGCGCGATTTCGTCCTCAAGCACGGTGGCGTGGTCTTCGTCTAGCTCAATTCGCCGAGCAGCTCGTCCATGGCCGCAGATGCGAACCCGAGGACTGTAACCTCATGACCCTCGACTAGTGCTGCGTGGGCGCCAGCCTGTCCGGCTAGGTCGTAGGCCCCTGCCTTGCCGACCCAGGAGTCGCTTAGAATCAGCTCGGCAAGAGCGTCAGCGAGGAGGTCATCGAACTCCACGATGGCGGACTCCGTCCAGATGTCAGCACTCCATCCTCCGTGCAGGACCTCAGTGCCCTCTCTGGCTGTTCTAGGTGGCCATAGGACGGCAGTCGATGACCAAACTCGATGCCTGCGTCCGGACAGCCTGAGCAGCATGGCAGTGGCAGCGACGACGTCATCCGGCTTACCCATGGCTACGAACGGATCCTCCGGATCCTCAACTAGGGTGTCGGCTACGACGACCATATCGTGGTTGGCCCCCGAGATTGCCATTTCGCTCGCCGCCGACTCGGCCTTCGCAATGCAAGTGACCTCGGTCTGCTGCCCCACGCCCAGCCCTCCGGGAGGTTCGGGCTCGGGTGAGGACAGGCGCGCGACTCCACCTCGCAGTCGCTGCCGTCCAACAGGACACTCAGCCACAGGTTCCGGCGCTGTGAGGCCGATGCAAGTAGAATCGACGCCATCTGGGACCTCAGAGGGCGATGTTCTCTCCGCACACAGGGCACTTGGCCGCATGCACATCCAGCGGGGTTTCGAACCTGCAATCACACCCTGGGCACATCACCGGCTTGTTCAGTTGTGGCTCAGGCGGATCCGGAGGCGCCTCAGGTGCGTCTGCACTTGGCTCAGGCAGGGGGGCGGGCATAGGGGGCAGCTCCGGGACCGGGACAGCCTGACTCCTCTTCCGGCGGCGGCCCCGACGCAATTCTGCCCCTCCTTCCAGCTCCACTAACTCAACTAGATTGGAACCCTCGTCTTCGCTGGTACTCACCGCTAAGTCGTCCTCGTCGACCACGTCGACCACGTCCTCCTCGAGCAGCACGCTGCCCGACGCCTCGACGCTCCTACGTCTCCTCATCCACCTGATTCCCCTAGCGGACATGGTGGCCAGTATGACCGTGCACAGCAGCAGAATGATGACGGCAATCCCACCTAGGAGGATGTTGAAGTTCTGTTCGTCCAGACCGAGGGCATGCCTGATTTGGTCCAACATTCCGCCCCCGCTGCTGGGACCGTGGTCGTCGACGACCGCTCTGATCAGCCAACCGCCGGCCGAGGTGTGTACGAGTAGCGTCTCGCTACTAGCAGGGGAGCGGTCGATGAGGTGCAGATTCCCGAGGTTAAGACGGTTGGATAGGCCCAGCCAACCCTCGTCGGCATCGACGATGCCGTATCTGACTTGGGGGCCGCTGGGCCCGACGACGTCGAAGAAGACCTGCACCCCCCTCTCGACTTCCTTCATCATGATGGAGCTCAGGCCCCTAGAGGGATAGGTACGACTGAGGTTTTCAATCGGTTCGAATGACGAGTCCGCCACCATCGCAATCATCACCGATTCGTGCCCATCGCCCTCTCTCCAAGCAGCGGTGATTCTTTCCTCTCCATCGATGATATGGACCTTCATAACTGCTAGGGAGGCCTCGTCCCCCACCGCCTTCTTGTAGGTCCAGGAGGACTGCTCAATGAGACCGTGTGCATACCACAGTCCGTGCCTCTCAATCCCTGTCGAATCGCTTCTGGTGGACTGGTACAGGAGGTGCGCCCCATCATCCTCCCCGAACTCTACGTCCAGCGAGCTGGCTGTTCCAGGGATGAGATCGATTTCCCCAATCACGTTCGGAGTGAGCGTCCAGTCCGAGGACTTGGTGGGGTTGTCTGCGTGCAGCAGAAAGACGCTGGTCTCATCGCCGAACGTGCCTCCGGTGAACATGTCCCTGTGGTAACCAGAGATTAGGACCTCCTCGTCATCTACGTCGACATCAATTCCCCAGTACTTGCCATCCGACAGCGAGATGGGGTCCATCAGGTCCTGGATTGGCGACATCTGACAGGTCGCGTCTATCGAGGAGTAGCTCAGGGTCTGTAGGAAGTACCCAGAGGAATCCAGAAACCTCCTAGTCCAAACCAAGTGCGCCCAGCCATCCTCGGTGCTCCAAGTCGCGATGTCGCCGGACCACATTTCGTCGAGCACGTTGGTGCAGGGCGTGGTACCCTTGTTCGAGTTCAACCGGTAAGGGACAGCATCCCGCCCTTCTCAGTGATTACTATGCCCTCGCCGTCGAGGTCAATGACCCTTATTGGCAACTCTCCGGCATCGAAATTAAGCGCACGTCCGCCAGAGAGGGTCGACTCATCCACTAGGACCGCCGTCTCTACCTGGTTATTGCTCCAGTCTAGGTCGGCCAATCCCGAGCCGCTCAGAGTGATTCTCACTTCGAGAGGGCCGGATTGATTGACCCTGTGGGCGAACGAGAGCTGCGATGCACCTTGCCCCACCACGAGCGATATCGCTGTGGATGACACCAACTCCCAGCCGAGGTCATTGTGAATCTCGAGCGTGGCTTCAACGCTGGTGGCGTCACTGGAGCCGAGGTTGTCCACCCTAGCTGTGATTAGGAACTGCTCGTTGGGGCGCGGGATGACGGGCTCGGTCCTCACCGCTCCATCACGGAAGGCTAGATCGATGCCCTGAGGTCTCTTGACGACTGGGAAGGTGATTGACTGGTCGTTGTCGTCCTCGTTTAACTCCTCTATGGAGTTCGATGGGTCGAGGGATACCATCACTGTCTTTTCACCTACGGTAGTCGGATTCCAGTACAGGACCACCTCGACGATGTCACCGCTGTCGATGCTGGGCAGGACCATCTCGTCCTTGCGCGAACCGTCTTCGTACAGGGCTATGGCGAGATTCGATGCCGCTAGGTCACCGTCGTTTCGAATCTCAGTACGAATCTCGAGGAAGGTGTTGACATAGGTCTCGGTGAGCGGGATGCCGTACTCCTCGACAGACAGGCCAGTCCTGAACATCAGATTCGCAGCTGGCGGGTAGTTGTCGACCTCGACCGTCCGGCGTATCTCCTCGGAGTAGATCCCGTCCCCGCTGACCATTCTCGAGGAGAGGCGGTAGAACCCATCGTCCACTTCCTCGGTGTCCCAAGTGACCGACCAGTCACCGCTGCCACTACCGCTGCCTCCGAAGGTCTGCGCCACTCCCCATGGATCGGTACCCAGCCTCCACTGCATAGTCCCCCCGTTCACTGATTCCCAGGTGCCGTACACATTGACGTTCCCAGAGACGGGGTTCTGCCCGCTGGGCCCCCCCATCGTGACGGCGACCAAGCCGACCTCGTGCTTCTGTTCGACCATGTCACTCCACTGATCGAACTCGTTCCTCGCCTGTGCCTCGATGATTACCTCGATGACGTTAATCTCATCCTCGGTGAACTCGGGCAGGGTGAACGGAGTCGTCCAGTTGGAAGTCCCCTGAGCGGCGTGCCAGTCGAGCAGGATCACCTCCCTCTTGGGCTCGCCATCGGGCCTGTGAGTGTATGAGATTCTGACCGCCACTTCGTCGATCGTGCCGTTGGTCTCGGCATCCTCGTCTATGTGGCCTCTGGCGCTGTAGGTCTCTCCTTCGACCAGCCACGACCCCTCTTCGGGATTCTCCATTACAACCCAGTCGCCTGAGCCTGGAGGAGGTGGTTCGGTGCTGTTGTTGCCGGGGGTCGGGTCGACCCCACCCCCTAGCATCGCCTCGAGAATCATGTTTCCGTCGATGATGCCGAATCCGTACTGCTCGTTCCACTTGTCTGTGATGTCGGGCTCCGAGGCCTGCCCACGCCTCTCCGAGTTGTTCTGTAATAGGTCCTTTATCTCCTGAGGCTCCAAACTGCTGTCTATCTGTAGCATCACCGCGACGAGGCCAGCGACAGCGGGGCAGGACATGCTGGTTCCAGACATCTGAGTATAACTGTCTTCGGCCAGGGGCTTTGGAGCACCCGGGATGGTACTGCTCGAGGCCGCGTTCTGAGCTGACATGATGTTGGAACCGGGGGCCACGACCGTGGGCTTGAGTTCGTCCCATTCGTTGTCGTCCCCATCATCCTCTCTAGGGCCGGAGTTTGAGTAGGATGCAATCATGTCATCACCCCTCTCAATGGTGTTCTCGTCGTCTATGGCCCCGACGGTGATGGCGCTGTCGGAGGACCCGACCGACGTCACCCTCCTCCTACCGTCGTTGCCTATGGCCGCGACGGGAACTATGCCCGCCTCGGCTGCCTCGTCGACCGCCCTCGCCTCTGCACTGGTACCGTTGTCACCCGGATCGTCCCCCTGCGGGTCCGACCCAGACCCGAATGACATGGACATCACGTCGATGCCCTCGCTCGACTCATTGTTGCCCCAGTCGTGATCGACGTTGTCGACCACCCACTGTATTCCTCTGAGCGTCGCAGCCGAGTTCGTCGCACCGGCATCTGTCATGACCTTGACGTCGACGAGGTAGGCGCCTGGGGCATAGCCCTGGTTAATGCGACGTTCGTCGCCGGTTCCGAGGGCTATTCCGGAGACGTGAGTCCCGTGCCCGTCGCCGTCATCCGGGTCATTGCTGCCATCATCGCAGTCCTGGGAGCTCCACGAAGTGGCATCGCAACCGCCGAGCCACTTCGGGTCAGCGAGCTCATCGGGCTCCTTCTCGTTGTCGTTGTTCTCGTCCGAGAAGTCGTCTAGGGAGAAGTGCTCGTTGTCGACGCCGGTGTCGAGGATGGCGATTACGACACCAGAGCCATCGTAGCCGAAGTCCCGCATAGTCTCGTCGAAGATTTCCGAGTCCCTTACCTTGGAGCCCCGTGTGGCCTTGTCGAGGAGCGGCACTATCACGGTCTGCTCTTCGATCATCACCACCCCGTCCAACGACCAGATGTCAATCAGCGAGCTGACTGGCACGTGGTCGATGACTATTGAATCGAGAATCCTCAGGGGGTCGAACCACGAACTCTGGTCCTGCCAACCGTGCTCGTATAGCACTGTTCTGATGGCATCGATGTCACTGGCTCCGGGATGCCACGAGTAGTCGACGACTATGGCGACGGTAGGCAGGCCATCGGCTCCCGTAATCGAGGTCGTAGAGACGGAGGTCCTCTGGCCGGCGATAATCCTCTGCAGCCTGTCGTCCATCCCGTCCGAGTCCAGATCGTACCAGTACCCGAACCACCATCCAGGCTCCTCGACGGGTGGATCCGAATCCGCTGGACGGAAGCCCGGCATGCGATTCTTTTCAGGGCATTCGAAATCTCCGCACATCAATGGAGGCGGCATGTTCGGCAATGGAGCAACGAGTTCCTCGCCGCTATCTCCCGTATCCTCTGGAACTTGCACCAAAGCGTTGGCAGCGAGCGAGAAGTCGGTCACGAGGAGCAGTGCTGCGACAATGAGAGGAAGTCTCAGATTCCCGCTGCTGCCCATGGCTCTCTAGGAGAGCCAAACTCGGATGGGGTTTAATCTCAACCTGTCACGGTTTGCCCTCGAAACCGGTTCATGGCCACTTCACGTGACTACCGGAGACCACGCAACGCATTCGGCAGTTCTCTCCCTTCATCTCGGTTTTCATCTCGCCGTCGCAGACCGGACAGATGGTGTGCTCGGACAACTCCTCCAGCCAAGCCCTCCTTGTCTCGAGTTCATCGCCCTCCTCGCGCAACCTCAGGAGAATCCTCGCAGCTTCGCCCTCAAGCGGCTTGTCGGCTGCGAACCACGGGTCGTCATCAAGGCCCCCCATGCTCTGTTTGGCCTTCGATAGTAGGGCCTGGGTCCGCTGCGATTGGGTAGCATCCCCATCGATGGAGTCTAGTGAGCTAGGCGCACCTTTGGCAATCGGTCTGGCGAGTACGTAGGCCAGGAAGAATCCGCCTACGTGGGCCATGTGGGCGACATCCGACTCGCCTGCGGTGCCAGACTGCAAAGAATACATCTGCCACACCTCGAGACCCAGCCTCACGAACACGATTAGCCAGACCGGCCAAGCGCGGATGAAGAACAGCAGTGGAAACTCAACCTTGTCCTCTGGCCAGCATGCCATATAGGCTCCCAGCAGACCAAAAGCAGCCCCGCTGGCACCTATCGCTGGGTTCAACGAATCAGGATGGGAGAGGACCCAAGCCAGATTTCCTCCGATGAACCCGAGGAAGTACACTGCTAGCCATCTACGCCCTCCCAGCCTCTGTTCCAGGGGAATCCCCACCAGCGCTATCACCAGTATGTTGCTCAGCACGTGGATCCAGTCAGCGTGCAGCCACGCAGCAGACAGCATCCTGTAGGATTCGACGGGATCTCCCATGACCCCGGGCTTGATGCCGAGCAGGTCAATCATCCATGAGAATTGCATCGGCACCCCTTGGAGAACTGAGTGCGCGAACTGGACGAACGCCACCAGCATCAGGGAGAGCACCGTGGCTAGGGCCAGACTGGTCCCATCGCGGTATGCCGAGACGTACGGGCCCGCGGCTAACGCCAACATGACCCCCAGCACCAGCAGGTCAGCGCCAGCCAAGTCAGCCCATTCGACGCCCATGTCGCCCGACTAGGCCGCGAGGCACCAGCGCATAGGCACTTCGTTGACCGACGGAATTACTCAAACGATGGCGCACCCTCGGAATCCCGTGGAGCAAGGCACCTTGATGCATGTCGCGGGCGTGGAAGTGCGACGCGGTCCTCGAACTGTGCTGAGTGATGTCGATTTCCGACTTCTAGAGGGGGAGGTCGTGGCTCTCGAGGGACCGAACGGCTCGGGCAAGACCACTCTGCTGGAGAGCTGTGCGGGGATTTTGCCTCTGACATCGGGGAGCGTGACTTGGCGCGATGGCCAGGCGGAGGTGATAGTGCGCGACTCGGAGGGACGCAGGAACGAACCCCCTCCCATGGGCTTGACCTTGCAGAGCGACGGGATGTGCGGCGAGGAGACTGTCGAGGAGAGGCTGCTTCTCTCGCTAACCGTCTCAGGCCGGGGTCAGAACGCCGGGGCCGTCTCGCAGATGCTGTCGGAATGGGGCCTCGAGCACCGGCGGGCCGACCGGGTTTCCCATCTTTCGGGAGGCCAGCGCCGCCGTCTGGCGGTTCTGTGCGGACTGGCTCCAGCAGCCCTCAGCGCTGACTCGATGGTCGTATTGCTGGATGAGCCTTCGGAGGGACTCGACGACGCGGGCAGAGAACTCCTATCCGGCTGGCTGCGAGCACTGGCCGGAGCCGGTCACGGCGTGGTTCTGGCCACTCATGACGCGGGGATAGCGAGATGCGCGGACAGGATGGTCAGAGTGGGTGACGGCCACCTGGAGGAAAGTCCACGGGGCCCTGCGAGGGCGAGCCTTCCAAGCTACCAGATCCAAGCCAGTTAGCCAAGCCGAGCACGCACGGCTCATTGGTGCGCTGGGCTATCAAGATGGAGATGCGTAACCCGGTAGACACCACCGGCCGTGCGACTCCAGCACTGGTCGCCCTGCTACTCTCATACACGCTTTTGCAGGAGGTCGACATGAGCCACGCCGGCAGCGATCTGCTCGCCGCCCTAGTGCTGGTTCCGGCCTTCATCACGGTCGTCGTTTCGCCGGCTCTAATCCGCCGTCTGACCGAAGCAGATTGCGGCAGGTGGTGGAGCGCTGTCATCGGACCGGGCGCGAGGCCCACTTACTCGATTATAGGCGCCTCTATCATCCTCCCCCTGCCTCTGACTTACCTCTCATGGATCGTGCTCGCAGGACCCTCGGACGCCGCCTCCGAGTCAGAGGTCCTGAGTTGGCTATGGCTTCCAGCAGTCGTGATGATCGACGTCGCGGCAGCCGCAGCTGCCCTGCATCTGCTGGTGGCTGACCTCAGGCGAGCCAGCGCTGCAGCTGCTTCGCTACTTCTGTTGGTACTGGTCTGGCCGTTCCTACAGCTAACCGACGCCCTCTCGGTCATCATGACGGAGGGGATGTCATTCGGACTCGGTATGGGCGACCCACTGGTCTCCTGCATCATGGCGAGCCTGATATCCATCCTAGTCTGGGCCGTCGCGATCTACCTGCCAGACGCGTGAAGACCAGCATTGATGATGAGTAGCAGCGTCGGCGTGCCATGCGGTCACTCAGAGCCACTGGAGTGACACTCACTGCGCTGGGCCTGTCAGGCGCCGCTGCGACGCTGCTACTGGGTCTGCTCTGGGCGCCATCCGTTGACCCCGAGGCCTGGAACGCCCCCGAGGCATACCGCATCCTGTTCTGGCACGTCCCGTTCGCCTGGTCCTCGTTCATCGCGTTCAGCGTCCTTTTCATCGGCTCAGTGGCTTGGTACGCACGTCGCTCGGAGCTTGGATGGAGACTCATCTGCACAGGTTCTGACCTCGGCCTGCTGTTCGGTCTCGGAGTTGTGATTTCGGGGCCGATATGGGGCTCGGCGGAATGGGGGGTCCCGTGGGACTGGGGCGACTTGAGGTTGAACACCTACGGCCTGCTCACGGCCGTAGCATTGTTCCTTGTCCTCGCTCGCAACTCGCAGCCGGAGGGTCACGACACCCGCGACACCATCGCATCGGTCGGGTGTTCGGATTCGCTCTGGTCCCGATTACCGCACTGGCCACCACTTGGTACCAAGAGCGTCCCCCCGGGATTATCATCGTGGAGACCGAGGAGCCGGACTGGCTCCGAGATCCTATGGTCCTCGTCCTGGCTTCTTCGTTCTTCGTGCTGTTCCCCGGCTTCGCCATCCTCAGTGACTCGCTGCATCAGATGGAGTCAGGCTGAGTGGGCTACAGCCCCGGGCTCGACGAGGAGGCGATACACTGCCCGGGGATGCCGAGCTCGCCATTACATACCTCGCCCTTATCGGGCTGATAGGGCCTACTCTACAGGCTGATGAGCAGGTGGCTGATGTCGAAAGCCGCTTGGAAGCAGGGGAAAAACGCCGTCTCATCCGAGGAAAGCGACTGAATTCGGCCGTTTTTCCCTTCGGGAACCCTTGAAACGGAGGGTCGAGCGGAGGTAGGGAGAATCATGTCAGCTGGAGCCTTCTGCATCGCCTGCGGAGCACGCCTCCGTTGACCTCCGAGAGGATGTGCGAGGACTGTTTGAGGCAGCGCCCCAAAACCTCTCGAGAATCCCGGAGACGATTCAGCAGTCGCGTTGCGCCAAGTGGACTCTTTCGAGGTCAGAGGGCGTTGGTCCGAGATGGACCCGGATGCCATCGCTGACCTGCGCACCCGGGAGAACCTAGTCGCCGAGGAGCGCGCGAAGCAGGTGGACGTAGGAATCTCGGTCCAGTTCATCGACGAAGAACCAGTCGCTCCACATCAAAAGTACTGGCAGCATAGAGGGTCACGACTTCGAGGACCGGCACGAGGTGCTGCTGCAGACCAGCAACGCCGTATGCCTGCGTGGCCGCAAGGCAGGCTCGTACTTCGAGGCCACCGTGCAACTCGCTGGGCCCGGAGAGGTTGGACGACGGCGAGCTGAAGCAACTCCGGCAACCTCGACGACATGCTAGAGAACATGGAGCCGACCCCATGTTCTTCGTCACCAAAGGGGGCCCCGGTGACCGGTGGTTGGGATCTCCAACTGGGCTCCAAGGCAATGGCCAAGAATTGGGGTGGGAGACTCGTCAGAAGCTTCGGAGGCACCATCAGGGAGACCTCGACTGTGGTCGGCTCCAACGACGGCATAGAGTGACCAGGCTGACCCTGAGTTACCGCAAGCCCGCTACGGTATTCGGATGTGATTCGATTTAGGAAGCAGTTGTGGTTGGTCGAGGCTGGCAGAAGGACGGCCCCAACCTGCGTAGTATGGACAGGTTCGAACGAACCGGGGCTACATGGAGGGACATGGAGAAGTCACGGTGGGCTGCCCGCTGTCTGAGCAGCATCTCGTCGATGTGATGAACCGCGACAGTTCGGCAGCCGAGGTGATGGATCCCACCGACTACAGGATGGTGACCGTCGCGCTGCCCTACGATGACGATGGGCCCGTCCTCACGTCTGCGCATCGGCTTCATAGACGGAGCGTGGCTGGCGTTGCCGGGAGCAGTAGGAGAGTAGCAGTATGGCCCAGCAGACATCCCCCCTCTGCCGACCGATGCCGGGAATGGCAGGATTTACCCGCCCTTCGTCGACGACCCCGACGGCATGGCTGGATGGGATCGAGGCCGATTCCGACTGGAGGGGGTAATCTGCCCCGGCATGGGGGGCTCGGGCGCGGAGGGAGGTTCCTCAAGTCCCTGCCGACTCGAGGGAGGCCCCCCCTTCGTGGTCTGGAGCGACTACGGACTGCCTAGCTGGTGGGGGCCGGATGGTGGGCCCGGGACCTCTTTTCGGGAGACACCGAGGGGACCTCGACGGCGTCCGCATGGCACTGAGTCCGGCGGGACCGTCATCGGGTGTCTTCGGGAGGCAGTTGTCCGAGATCTCGAGGACGGGACGAGTGCGCCCCCTCCGGTGCCCCCCGGTCAGGCCCCGTTTCCCCTTTCGGCCAATTTCGGGCCAACTGCAGCCAGTTGGGCCCTGGGCTGCTGCCCCCACCCACCCGACGAGATTTCCGAGATGCTGGGCCGACTTAGGGGGGCTTTGTCCGGCCGATCTGGGCGGAGGGACGCATGTCCGAACTATGGCGAGGTCCATGCTCGACGGGAGATGGAATCGCTCCCTCCGAGTGGCTCCGCGGTACCGCTTCCCTGCAGGTCAACGAGAACTCGGACGGCTTCGCAAATTCCTCCGAGTCCCGAGATGAACCACAACGAATTGTCGCATGGGGTCCGAAGGGTCCTCCGCGCGCTGGTGGCACTACTGGAGGGAATGCACCCGCGCACGCATGCGCGAAAGGCTGGATGCTGGAAACATGAGAGCGAGGGGGTGTGGCGAATCGAGTGCGAGGGGAGAGCCGCTGGAACGCCTCCCCTACGCCGCCCACGTACCGACTGGGTCTCGATTGCCCTGGCATTGGCCAAGGGAAAGGGGTCCCTCCGAATGGCGCCATCGACTCCCTCAAGGCGCATCTGGCCAGCATTCAGTAGAGCGGCCCCCGCACGAGCCTCGGGTCCGGGTAGTCCAGTAGGGCCTCCCTCCCTGTCTTCGGGCGCCACCACTCCTGGGAGGTCATGAGTCTCTGGCTCGACGAGGGAGAGCTGGAAATGCAGGTGCGGTTCCCAGCCGCCATTCTCGTGCTTGCCCCCCATCCAACATATTACCTCGCCCGCGGATACTGGTTGGCCGACTTGTTTACCGACAATCGAGGCCGCATCGAGGTGCCCGTATAGAGCCCAGAGCGGAACGCCGTCGAGCAAGTGCTTGGTAATCACCACATTACCATAATCGCCATCGGCCGGATTGTAGCCGAAGTGTGAGATTTTTCCATCGGCGAAAGCCATGCACGGCGTGCCGACAGGCGCACCGATGTCAATCCCGACATGGAGGAACCGACTTCCCTCGAAGAGATCGGTCGAATACATCCCTGGGCGCAGTTCATCGTAACGACCAATGTCATATTCGTATTTCGAAGGTGAGTCGTCGCCTGATGTGAAGTCTCGCACTTCGTACTCATCGGGTAGGTCTACTACCGGTTGGAACTCATACGAATCCCAGTCAATCATCAGTCTACCTCTATCACAGAAGATCCTCGGCCTTTGAGAGTTGTTCCTTGACCTTCTTCTCTACTATGTCGAGGTTGTTACGAAGATCTTCTAGAGTAGTGATTGCGCTACTAGCGCCCCCCTTCATCGATTGGAAGAGGCCGAGTTTGGTCTTGGCCTGAGTAAGATGCTTTCGCAATGCATCTACATCGATTTCATCCTCTCCACTCGAGCGTATCTCCTCTGCGATTAGTTGTGCTCGTAGGGTTCGGTAAACTACCTCAAGTGCGAGAAAATCGTCGTTATCCCAGTCGACACCCACGATGAAGTTCTCGTCCTCTTGTCCAACGACATGCTGACGCACTCCCATCCACTTTCTCTCCATTAGACCTATTCCGCAGACAGCACCGCGCATCTTCACGCCACCCCTAGTCTGTTTGATGAGCTCTTTACGGCTGATTGATTTCCCCGATTTTGCTTCGATAGCAATACGAATCTCGGCAATACCAGGTGAAATGATTAAAATTTGACGATATCTCCAATTTTCGACCTCGACTTGCCCACGCCTTCGCCGCCAGTGTGCTCTATCCGGTCACCGAACAAATCAGCAATATCTTGCAATGCTCAACAGCATCGTTCTCAAAGTGAATTCCCCTTTTCCCCGGGACTTTTTTCCTTGAGTTCGGAAATTTCGTCCTCTTTTGACTGGAGTAGTTCGTCGACTTTGAGGGCTGACTTGATCTGGTCCATTTCCGTTTTCAAATCGCTCTTCAATTTGGTGAAGTTGGTACGTTGTTCATTGAGGAAATGTCGCAAGGGAGAGTCTTCGCTAGCCATATCAAGGGCAGAGGTGATCTCTTTCTCTACGCCCTCAAACTTCGTATCCATCACCGCAGTAACGCGATTAGGTACGCTGCTCGCCTTATCCGGATTTGAAATGTCATCGAATATGCTATCCAACCGCTTTTTCAGATCGCCTCTTTCACCGAATGAGTCACTAAGGCGGTTGGCCAGTTGTGATTCATCTCCTGTCAGTTTCCGGTCGATTAGGAGAGAGAGTGATTCCTCAAATTCGGCATCGAACTCCCGATACTTGTTGATAGTAGAGTCGATGGCATTCTCAATCCGTTCGGTAGAGAGTGTGAATTCACCACCCTCAATCGCGAGTAAACCAATTTTTAGAGCTCGAACCAAGTGACCCCGCAGACGGTCTGGATCGTTCTTGATATCATCAGGAATCTTGTTTAGGATATCTATTGGAACAAGCAGATTGTAATCAGAATCACCGAATTCAGAAGGCATATCTCCAGTCACCCACTCCGCTGCAATTAGGAGATATCTTCCGAGGTATTTGAACTCTGAGAGTACCAATCCGCACCCCCCCAATCTCCAAATTGATTCATAGGTGTAATCGGACCTTCGCAAACCATGAGGGTTCGAAGGCTGGCTATGTTACTGTCCGGTCTTGTACCACACACTTGCGACTCAGTCGAACTCGAGCAGTACTCCACCGACGGCAATCTAGCGGCCCGCTGGCTAACTGACATCGCTGCGTTCGGAGACCTCTCTGAGGGATGCACGGTCGCAGACCTTGGAGCGGGCAACGGAGTTCTTGGACTGGGGGCGCTTGCGATGGGCGCTGGAAGGGGGGATTCTAGTCGAGGCCGACCAAGCAGCATGCGATGTCGCGAAGTCGAACGCCGAGTCGACGGGGTTCGCTGATTTGGTGGAGGTGATTCGGGCCAAATTTGGTTCGGATTCGGTTGATTTGAGCTCTGCTGATGTGGTAATCAGCAACCCGCCATGGGGTAGGCAGACGCCTAGGGCCGACCGCCCTTTCCTCGAGGCTATGATTGCCACAGCGACTCCGACCCATCTGCTACACAGTGCTGAGGCCACTCACATCCAACCTCTGTTTGAGGAGCGGGGTTTGGGCGGCCGAGAGGTAGGGAGGCCGACTTCGCCCTCCCGGCGTATTCGCACCACAGTCGACAGAGGGGGAAGGGCTAGGGCTGCGTTCTGGCGCCTCACTCCTCCCTGAGCCTACGGCTCATCTCGGCCGGACCGTTCATAGGGGATTGGCCGGTCGGCGGGCCGATGACCGCTGCAGCAGGCGACTTCGTCTCACCCGGATCCTCGGTGGCAATCCCAGACGGAATCGAAGCCGGTGATGGCATTCAAAGCGATTCGTCTGGCTCGGTCGCAGTGGTTACCGGGACTCTGGTCCAAAGCGACGGAACCATGTCGGTCGACCCATCGAGGCCATCGGTCAACTCGCCCCAGATAGGGGATGTAATCATCGCAGAGGTCAACCGCCTCAATCCCAAGACGGCCGAGGTCCGCGTACTCCACATCGAAGGCAAGGACGGTGGTCACAGGGACGTCCCTGCCGGGAAACTGTTCGCAGACATCTTCGTCACCAACTTCGTCGATCGCTTCCTGCCCTCCGCCGGGGACGCTATGCGCAAGAGGGACGTGGTCCGCGCGCGATAGTGGAACTCGAACCCAT
>BPDA01000006.1 GCA_019654055.1 Methanobacteriota archaeon
CGAGCCTTCGACGACGCACTCGGAGTTGCCCACAGGTTATCGAGAGACTCGCGTATACTCCCCGGCGGAGGGGGCACTCAGACTCACCTGGCCCGCACCTGAGGGCCTACGCCCCGAGCCAGTCCGGTCGCGAGCAGTTGGCCATAGAAGCCTTCGCGGCAGCCTTGGAAATCGTGCCGAGGGCGCTCGCTGAGAACTCAGGCCTCGACCCCATAGACGAGATACTCGAACTCTCGGCTGCCCAAGCCGCCGCATCTGAGGGAGGGCCTGGATTGGGATGGACGTGGTCTCGGGCGACAAGGTGAGGATGGACGAGGCAGGGGTGTTCGACCCGCTGTTCGTCGCTCACCATGCCCTGGCAGGGGCCACCGAGGCCGCCAACAGCGTACTGAGGATAGATGACGTACTGTGGGCCAAGCAGGACGCCCAGACTCCGGACTGGCAGAGCGAGATGGAAGATTAGGACTGATTGCCTAGCCTGTCCAGCATCTCGTCGACCATCTTGCCCAGGTCGTACTCCGCCTGCCATCCCCAGTCCTCTTGAGCCCCCGAGTCGTCGACCGGTCTGGCCACGAGTCGGCATACTGCTGGCGCTCGTCGGGCTTGAACTCGCAGGTGAATCCATCTACCCTCTCCGAAATCGCATCAGCCAGCTCACCGGCGGTGAACGACACCCCGGATACGTTGTACCCCCCCCTAGCTGGTCCAATCGATTCCACTGAGGCGTCCATTAACTCCAGAGTGGCCCAAATTTGCATCGTCGATGTACATCATCGGCAGTTGAGTCCCCGGGGCGACGAAGCACTCGTAGTGGCCCTCGCTGAGCGCGGAGTGGAAGATTTCGACCGCGTAGTCGGTCGTCCCCCCTCCTGCAGGAGACTTCCACGAAACCAGTCCGGGGTAACGGATTCCACGTGCGTCCACGCCGTACTGCTTCCAGTAGTTCAGCGCCATCACCTCCCCAGTAACCTTGGTCATCCCGTAGGTGGTTGTCGGGTTGAGCGGGGTAACTTGGGGGGCGGTTCGCGGTGAGTGGGGGCCGAACACCGCTATCGAAGACGGGCGAAGACTCTCAGGCCATGTGCCTTGGCGGTCTCGAGCACGGTTATGGTGCCCCCTACATTGACCCTCTGGCACAGCTCGGGATTCCTCTCTCCGGTCGCCGAGAGAATCGCCGCCAGATGGTAGATTGCACCTATCCCCTCCTCCCTTGCCACCGAGTCCATTGCATCCCCGTCAAGCACGCTAAGAAGTCGGAAGCTGCCGTTCTCCAGCAATGGGTGGTCGGGTACCTCACGGACGTCTGACGCGATCACCTTGTCGGTCCCGTGCCGATGCCTCAGAGCCTCCACCAAGTCGGTGCCAATCTGACCCAGAGCACCTGTGACTAGGATGTTCTCGCCGGGCGGCTCGGCCATGCGCTCCTATAATCGAGGCGACACTTGAACATCAGTAACCGAAGCCACGATTTCACATAGCCAACCTTGATATGCGAGGCTCAACGGCTTCAAACCCCGTTGATTGCATGAGATATGTCGTGGTCACGGGTGGCGTCCTGTCTGGACTCGGTAAGGGAGTCACTGCTAGCAGTATCGGAGTTCTACTCAAATCCGCTGGACTGCGAGTCACCTCGGTGAAGATAGATCCCTACCTCAACGTCGATCCCGGGGAACCATGAGCCCGTTCGAGCACGGAGAGGTATTCGTGCTCGATGACGGCGGAGAAGTCGACTTGGACCTAGGTAACTACGAGAGGTTCCTAGACATAGCTCTCTCAAGGGATAACAACATCACCACAGGCAAGGTGTACGCGACGGTGGTAGATCGCGAGCGCCGGGGCGATTACCTCGGCAAGACCGTGCAGGTCATACCCCACATCACCGACGAGATCCAAGACTGGATTGAGAGGGTCGCACACCAGTCCAGCGATGGTAACAACGGCACTCCCGATGCCTGTGTGATAGAGCTCGGAGGGACCGTTGGCGACATCGAGAGCGCCCCGTTCATCGAGGCCCTGAGGCAGTTCCAGTTCCGGGTGGGCAGGGAGAACATCTGCTTCGTCCACGTCAGCCTAGTCCCGTGATGGGGCCGGTGGGCGAGCAGAAGACCAAGCCGACTCAGCACACCGTCAAGGAGTTGCGCGGACTCGGAATCATACCGGACATTCTGGTGTGCAGGTCGGAGAACCCGCTGCATGACGACACCCGCTCTAAACTCGCCGCGTTCTGCCACGTCTCCGAGGAGGCCGTGGTGTCCGCTCACGACGTCTCTAACATCTACCGGGTGCCGCTGATGTTCGACGAGCAGGGCGTTAGCTCGGTGCTGGCAGAGCGCTTCGGCTTCAAATTTGGGGGCCGAGCGTCCCCTGCTCGACGAGTGGACGGCGATGGCCGACCGGGTCGACAACGTCGAGGAGGAAATCCACATCGCGATGGTCGGGAAGTACACAGGCCTGTCGGACTCGTACCTCAGGTCATCAAGGCGTTTCAGCACTCGTCCTACGCGGTCAATCGCAAGCTCGTCATCGACTGGATTGAGTCGGCGGAACTCGATGATGAGAGTGCCGTCTCCGACGCCGAGGCCCACGCCAATGCCTGGGAGATGCTCAGGGCTGCGGACGGTATCCTCGTCCCAGGGGGATTCGGAAAGAGGGGGATCGAGGGCAAAATCAAGGCGGCGGGTTACGCGAGGGAGAACAAGGTACCCTACCTCGGCGTCTGCCTCGGCCTACAAGTCGCAACAATAGAGTTCTGCCGCAACGTGCTGGGAATGGAGGGCGCGAACTCCACGGAGTTCGACGAGGACACCCCGCACCCAGCCGTCGTCTTCATGCCGGAAATCTCGAAGACGCACATGGGTGGAACCATGCGGCTCGGCACCAAGCCTACTCCCTTTTCCCAGTGGACGACTGTAAGATGAGGCGTTTGTACGGCGACGTCGACCACGTCGACGAGCGCCACCGCCACCGCTATGAGGTCAATCCCGAGCTAATCGAGCAAATCGAGGGTGCAGGCCTGAGGTATGTGGGCAAGGACGAGACTGGGCAGCGCTGCGAGATTATGGAACTCGACGACCACCCGTACTTCGTCGGGACCCAGTATCATCCGGAATTCAAGTCACGGCCAAATCGACCAAGTCCGCCATTCCTAGGTCTGCTGAAAGCGGCCACGGGCCAAGAAGTCTGAATCATAGGTAGGGTTGTTCGGCTCGATTATTCTTCCCCCTGAGTCTTCTTCCTTACTCATTGACTGTGCCCAGACCTTTCTGAAAACGCCGTGTTCTCCATAAGACACGCCGCCAATGGAATCCAGCCAGTATTCGATTTCATCGGGGGACTTGTTCAATCCAAGCAGGGCTATCCCATTCATCGGACCATTTAATACTCCAAGTTCTCTTTCCTTGTGCATTTTTTTGCTACAATACGCAATATTTCATACCAAATAATTTCTTTCTAATATATAATTTCTATCTATTCTATTTGACCCGTGTTAGGGGACAAAGAGTACCCTATGATTCACGCCGTCTCTGCCAACCACTGCTTCATTGTGCAGGCCTGACAGACCTCGCGGCTGGTGATTTCGCCGCACTCCGAACAGTTTCTAACCTCTGAGACTAAGTCCTGATTGGCCTCGCGGTGCAGCCTGCGTATCTCATCAGGGAGTGCAGCAGGCCATGCCGCGCACCGGGTGTAATCGATTCCATCTCAGCCACGATACCACGGCTCTGCTGGCGCATGGCGCCGGGTGCGTGAGGGCAGTCGCCATGGTACATCGGCAGCCCCTGGCACATCGCGTGTGCGTGAATCTCCTGCTCGGGAATCCATCGCAGGGGCACGATTCTTGGGGCGATGCCGTCTATCGGGCTCTCGGTGTGAGGGGCCAGCCTTACTGAGCGATCAATCTCGCCCTTCTGCATGTTCATCAGAATCGACTGCGCCATGTCGTCGAGGTTGTGGCCGAGAGCCATGACATCAGCGTTGAGCTTCTCCGCCAACGCGTTCAGGCCCTGACGGCGGAACACGCCGCA
The DNA here is from genome assembly GCA_019654055.1 of Methanobacteriota archaeon. GTDB lineage: Archaea > Thermoplasmatota > Poseidoniia > Poseidoniales > Thalassarchaeaceae > Thalassarchaeum. The sequence goes on from BPDA01000006.1 coordinate 4,026, forward strand.
GTACGAGCACGGCATCAGCCCCTTGGCCTCGTCGTGGTTCTCCCCCATAGCGGGCATCCTCGTGACGACCTCGTCCATGCGCTCGTAACCCATCTCCTCGTAGCTCAGGGTCTCGAACCGCACTCCAAGGCTCTCGGCCAACTGCCTCGCGCACTCGAGTGATGGGGCCCTGTATCCATCGATGCCCTCGTCAATGCAGCCCGAGCCCAACTCGACATCGCGGCGGCGGGCGAGGATGTCGTGCATCATGGTCAGCAGGACCGCCGAGTCCTTACCGCCCGAGATGGCCACGAGTATCCGGTACGGGGAGCCGTCCTCGTGCCTAGCGTCCTTGGGCAGCCTGAGCTGCTGTCTGAGTTCCTTTGAGGTGCGCTTGCGTATGGAGGCGGAGAGGTGCTTGCCACACAGGTGCTGGCCACTGTAGGCCTGATGGATGACTGATGGCGACTTACAGCGACTGCAGCCCTCCACCGCTATCGCCTCGGCCATGCATCGCGCTCGGTGCGGCCGGGCTTGAACCCACTCATCGCCTATCAGCGGCGATTTGCGGTGCATTCATGGGTTCCATGGCAATCAATCGGACATGGAGGGAGCGATGCCGCTGCCCGGCAAGCCGGCGCCGAGAGCGCCTCGGGACTCCTCCATACTCGAGAGGATATGTTTCATCGTGTCCGCAGTGGCAGTCTACCTCGGCTTCCCAGTGCTTGGTTTCCTACCGCTGCCGATCGCGCTTGTCGTGGCCGTGCTCTGCGTTCCACTCCTCGCCGAGGTCATGGTGCAGGTCGCCGCACGGCTGGGGCTGTTCCCCTAATCGGTCGAGCGGATTCTTCTCATCCCGGTCTCAATGATACCGGTGACGCGCTGCCAGGGCAGCACGAAGCGCATACCAGCGACCACCAGAAGGAACAGACCCGCAGAAATTACCTTGCCATAGGTCAGCTGGAGTTCAAGTGACTCACGCACCTGGCCGGACCACTGCGAGCCCTCGAGCAGCCCGACGAGTGATATCAGGAAGTCGTCGAACTCGAGTGCGATTGCGGTCGTGAGAGCGACCACTGACGTGATGCTGACCATGTGGACAATGTGGGAGTTCATCACGTTCCTGAACTGGTTCACGTACTCGGGGTTCCTCTTTGCCTCCTCGGGCAGCATTGCCGCGTACTCGAGGTGGCTAATCACTGCAAGGCCGGACTCCATGAAGACGATGATTAGGATGGCTATCGATATCAGCGTCAGCGACAGCGGTGAGACCAGCCCCCCCTACAGGGTGGCATCGCCGATCTGGCCCGGCAGTGGCTGCAGCCCGACGTCGACTGCGTCGGTGATGCCTTCGAATGTCAGCATGGCGTGGATTCCCACGACCATCAGGAAATATCCCACCGCCCATGTGATCATTCTCTTGGAAAGACCCCAGATGCCCATCAGGCCTGCTAGGATGGGGGCGAATACGATGCCTAGGAAGATCATCTCAAAGATAAACATGAACGGGTCCCACAAGTGGTCTATGTGGTTGTAAGCAGGGTTCTCGTGACCGAACGGCAGGTGGGGGCCGGATAGTACCATGGCGTATATCCACGAGAGCAGGAAGGGCAGCACCATCCAACCGATGAAGCCAATCGAGACCAGCCTGTTGACCCATGTCTGGACCTTCTCGGTCTGGTGCAGCAGGTAGACCCACAGCGTGGTCACGGCCACGCAGAGCAGCACGGGGGCGACAAAGGTCGCATCCCCGCTGAGAGTGTTGCCGGACAGGTCGACGAGCCCGTGCAGGAAGTCAGGCATGAACAGGTCGATGGTGTCCGAGTCCGACCAGTACCTAAGCCCCCTAGTGTGCTCGTAGGCTGGGCACCAGTAGATCGATTCCGGGCCTCCTGAGTCGGCGATGTACTGGTCGGTGCAAGAGCCGAAGACGCTGTTCATGCGCTTCATAATCAGCAGCAGCGAGGCGGTTGAGATGAGCTGTAGTACTAGGACCTGCCAGCGCCTACGCAGCTTGGGTATGTGCAGGGTCTGTGACTCGGGTACCGATTCCATCGCCATACTTGACTCTCCTAGACCGACCTCACCTGCAGCAGCGCCTGCGAGAGTTCGACATCGGGCATCCAGTCAATCACCTTGGCGCCGTAGCCCGAAATCGCCGTGAGTCTGTTCTGCCTCTCCAGCTTGAGTACCTCGTAGGACATCCTCGGGATCCGGCTGACCAGTCGCTCGAGGTCGATACTGCTAGGCGAGAGGACGATGACCTCGTGACCCTTGCCCGCAAGGTGGCGTATGGCGGGTAGGGTAGTGCCGTCGCCCTCGAGGCTGCTGATGATGAAAACCGGCGAGCCCCTGCTCATCCTCGCGGACATCGCGTTGGTCACCGCTTGCAGGGGCATCGATCCCTTAGCCTCGACCGCCGCGAGTCTGCTCAGAATCTTGTAGTCCTGCTTGTCGCCGGTCTCTGGGGTTAGGAACTCCATCTTCTCGCCGTAGGTGACTAGGGCAACCGAGTCACGCCTTCTGATGAAGTAATTCGAGACCGAGGCGGCGGCGACGGTTCCCATCTCGAGTGGGTTCTTGAGGACGGTTCCTATCCTCGAGACGTCCCTAGTGTCGAGGAAGATGAAGACGTCGGTTACCGCGTCCCTGGTCTTCTCGTTGACCATCAAATCGCCGGTCTTGGCGTAGGCCTTCCAGTTAATCGAGCGGAAGGCGTCGCCAGGGAGGTACTCGCGCAGTGAGTAGAACTCCATGCCCTGCCCGGGGGTCTTGAGTGTGGTCGCTCCGGTGTACATTTTAGGCACGTCGGAGCGCAGCAGCGCCTCCTCAATCTCGCGTACCTGAGGGAACACCGTGACATCCGTGCGATCCTCTATCTGGGACTCGTTGACGTAGAGGTTGAATGAATTGCGGTATCGGACCGATATCGGACCTATCGTGTAGTGTCCGCGCAGCGGGCAGCGGACCCTGTACTTGATGCGGGCAGTTTGGCCGGGTCCGAGGTTCATGCGCATCTGGTTGATGCCCCTGCGCATCTTCATCTCGTGCGGCACGTTGTCGAAGACCTCTAGCTGCTGGGTCCTCCTGTAGGAGTTGTTCGTGACAGTCAGCTCGACCACGACGTCATCGCCCTTGTAGACGTTGATGTCGTTGGTCTGGGTACCATTGATAGTCCGGGTGATTTCGAGTTCGGAGTGGCCTGATACCCAGCCGTTGATGGCGAGGAACGAGATGAAGGTCAGGCCGACTATCATCAACTGGAAGTTGGATATCATCATCCCAATCAGAATCAGGCTGATGCCGCTGGTCACCATCAGGGAAGCCTTGCGTGTCCACATCTATACCTCAGCCTCCGAATCGGTCCTTCCCCACTCCTTGACCCGTTTAATTATGCCAACCAACTCATCCGTCTTGTAGCGCCTGTCCTCGAAGATGAAGTTCACCAGAACGGGGTCCTCGATCATGCGTTGCAGCTCCACGGCGGGCAGCGCGTCGAACTCCTCGCGTGACAGCGTGTTCAGGTTCCTGACTCGTGAGAGCAATACCTGCCGGATCTTCTCGGGACGCTGGTAGTACTCGTATCGTCTCGCGTCTCCGAAACCGTAGTAGATGATACGGAAGACGTGTCGCCAGTCCTCCGGATCCTCCTTACGAATCAGGACCGCTTCGAGGACAATGAACAGCGTCAGGAAGAGTAGTAGCATAGCCATCCAATCGTTCGTGAAGTAGATTAGTAGGTAGTACAGCAGGTTGTAGGTGTCTCCAAACAGGGTGGGCTGCTGGTGGCGGCTCTCGTCGAAGATGACGATGGCGTTCGAACTGGCCTGAGTGGAATTGGGGTTGACCAGCAGAGCCTCGGCAATGATGTCGAGGGCCCACTTGCGATTGTCGGTGTCTGGGATGGATATCGACTGGGTGGAGCCGCCGCCAGCGGCGAAGAAGCCCATCGATTCGGGATCGTACAGCGAGTTGATTAGAATCGAGCCGTCGGCGACGAAGTGCACCCTGCCTGAGTCGGGGTCTATGCAAAGCCTGTCCTCGCAGTGTCTGACGTAGACTGCGAACGGGCCCTGCTCGTCACCCTCGATTCCGAGTGACTCGAAGCCCACGGTCAGGTTGCCGTCGTCGTTGGTATCGAGGTAGGAGTCGAGGGTCGACTTGGCTATGGCGTAGCGGTTCTCCACCGGGTTGTACGAGGTGGCCTTCTCGAAGGCGGAGGGAGAGTTGGTGAGCAAGTGGTAGTTCTCGGAGAAGTCCCAGCCGTCGCTCGAGTACCTGTGCGCGCACAGGCCGGCGTCGGCCTCGGTCACGAAGGCGGAGATGGCAGGGTCGAGGGGTTCGGGGTCTAGGATGTCGATGACGCCATCGTTATCGAGGTCCTTCAGGCAGGGGTGTATGTTGGCCAGAGACCCAGAGTTGGTGGTGAAGTTGAACGCCGAACCGGTGTTGAGCCAAATGTAGTCGGCACCGAGCTCGGCAGCGTAGGAACCCTCGTCGTACAGCCTGTGCCCGGAGTACTGCAGTCCGAACTGGTCGGCGAGGTTGCTGGAGTAACCGAAGTCGTCCATCAGCAGAACTGTGCCGCCATTGGCGACGAAGGCTTCGATAGCCAATATCTCCGAGGTGGTGTACCCCTCGCCCTCGGAGAACTCAATCACGCTCTCGTCGCCGGTGAAGCGAGGCAGGGAGATGGTGTCGCGCTCGACCCCGGATACGATGAATATCGCCTCCTCCGGGTGGTCGATCTCACTGAGCAAAAGAGGGCTGGATACGAGCGCCGTGGTCTCGATGCCCATGTCGTTTATGTCGGCCCTGAATGCCCCTAGGTCGTTCCAGTCGTCGCCGTATGCCGACTGGTGGGTCTGACCCGGGACGATGTAGGTCATGGCCACCGTGGAGACTAGGATTAGAAGCAGTGCCCAGAACGCGAAAATGAGCGAGCCGCGGCGGGCGCGACGAGTCTTGAGGAAGTTCACAGTATCCCGCCAATCCGCCACGCTGAGAGCCTCCGTTCCGTAGGAACGGCTGACGAGCCCGAACTTCGTCTTAAGACCATTATGCGGAGATGAACGGGTCGTGCATCAGTGTCAGCGCGCCAGTTGCACACTCGCCCCAACGTTAGCCACTTCCTCAACGGGCACCGAGATGAGTCCGTCGACCGTGGGCCATGGCAGCATAGTGGGGTCGATATCCGGCTCAATCGAAACCAGCAGGGAGACGATGCTGCCGGTATCGGTGTCCAGTCGAAAATCCGCCATGTGACCTAGGCGGTCCCCGGATTCGTCCAAGACCTCGCGCCCCAGGATCTCACGGCCGAAGGTCGTCGGCATTCTTCCACCTCATACCGATTCGATGCCTGAGAGACCGTCAGGGCGACGCCGCACGGACTCCAGACCGCTCGTCAGCATGGACTCCATGCGACCGTAGTACTGCATCATCTCATCGGTCACCGTCGGGCGCACGCGCCCGATTGCCTCCTCGAAGTGCTTCTTCGAGACGGTCTTACGCTCAGCTCTCATTGCGATGAGCGCGGCCTCCCTGCATATCGCCTCGATGTCTGCACCAGTGTAGTTCTGCAGGCTCGAAGCCAGATCGTACAGTTTGAATCGGCCTAGAGGCATGTCCGCAGTGTGAATCTTTAGAATCTCCTTAATCGATGCGGTATCCGGCGGCGGGATGTGCAGCACCCGCTCGAACCTGCCGCTGCGCAACAGCGCAGGGTCGATCATCTCGGGACGGTTCGTGGCAGCCACGACGATGACTCCCTCCATGCCCTCCACGCCGTCCATACTGCTGAGCAGCTGGTTGACGACGCGGTTCATCACGTCGGAGCCCGAGCCGTCACTGGACCGACGCATTCCGGCTATGCTCTCGAACTCATCGAGGAACACGATAGAGGGGCTTGACTGCTTGGCCTTCTTGAAGACCTCCCGGACCGCCTTCTCGGACTCGCCGACCCACTTTGAAATCAACTCTGGGCCCTTGATGGTGATGAAATTGGCCTTGGCCTCGTTGGCGATTGCCTTGGCTATCAGGGTCTTGCCAGTGCCGGGTGCCCCGAAGAGCACGATTCCCCTAGGCGGGTTGATTCCGAAGTGCTCGAACATCTCGGGCTTGGTTAGGGGCCACTCGATGCTCTCCTTCAGCCTCTCCTTGACCTCCTCCAGCCCGCCGACCTGGTCCCATGAGACCTCGGGTACCTCGAGGTAAATCTCGCGCAGCGCGCTCGGCTCAATCTCCTTGATGGCCTGACGGAAGTCGGACATCCTCACCTCCATCTTCTCCAGCACCTCGGGAGGGATCTGCTCCTCGTCGAGGTCGATCTCGGGCAGGTAGCGACGCAGAGCCTTCATCGCGGACTCGCGGACGAGCGCCGAGATGTCAGCTCCGACGAAGCCATAGGAGTTATCCAGCAGCCACTCGATCTCGAAGTCATCGCTGATGGGCATGCCACGCGTGTGGATGTTGATAATCTCGGCGCGTCCGTTTTTATCCGGGACGCTAATCTCAAGTTCGCGGTCGAAGCGACCGGGGCGCCGCAGAGCGGGGTCGATGGCGTCGCGGCGGTTGGTGGCGCCGATGACGACCACATTGTCGCGGCCCTGCATTCCATCGAGCAGAGTCAGTAGCTGAGCCACGACCCTGCGCTCCACCTCGCCGGTGACATCCTCACGCTTCGGGGCGATGCTGTCGAGCTCGTCGATGAAGATGATGGCTGGGGCATTGGCGGCGGCCTCGTCGAATATCTCCCTGAGCTGCTTCTCGCTCTCGCCGTAGTACTTGCTGATGATCTCAGGGCCGTTAATCGAGGTGAAGTGGGCGTTGGTCTCGGATGCGACCGCCTTCGCGAGCAGGGTCTTTCCAGTCCCAGGAGGGCCATGCAGAAGCACGCCCTTAGGTGGGTCGATGCCCAGTCGTCTGAAGAGGATTGGGTGCTTCAGCGGCAACTCAATCATCTCCCGGATGTTCCGGAGTTGGTCGCCCAAGCCACCTATGTCCTCGTAGGAGATGGTCTGAACCTGTCCCGACTCCTCTTCGTCAATTGGCTCCTCCTTGATTACAATCTCAGTGTCGGGCAGGACCTGGACGATGCCTTTCGGGTTGGTCGAAACTATTGCGAATGGCAGGGCCTCGGCGAATAGCGTCATGCCGGGGATGAATATGCGGTCGCCGGCCACCACCGGGCGCTTGTTCAGGCCTCGCCGAGCGAAGCCCTCGATGCCTGGTCCGAAGCGGACCTTCTGCTGCTTAGCCATCACCGGGCTGAGCACTAGACGCTGGCATGGCTGGGTCTCGACCTTGGTGATGCTGACCCTATCACCGAGACTCACCCCGGCGTTCTTCCTGATGATCCCGTCGATTCTGATAACGCCTAGGTTAGCGTCCTCGGGACGGCAGCGCCAGACGATGGCGGCGGTGCGGGACTCGCCGGTGATTTCGACGATGTCGCCTGGCTTGAGGTTAAGCTCGTTGTCAAATGGAACCCGTGCGCGTCCGTGACCGACGTCGCTCGGGATGGCCTTGGCCACCCTGAGTGTTAGTGATTCAGACGAGTCTTCTGACACAACGGCACGCCCCTAGCAGGCACTCTTCGGTTGTGAGCCTAGTTAAACCTACCAACATCGAGGTGTCCCGGAGGCTTGAACGGTTATCGGAACGAAGGGAGCGGATGAGTAGGATTCATGGCGTAAGGGTGATTCGCGTGGGCCATGACCCATGTGCTCGAGACCGGTTTCGAAGTGATGGAGGGCGAGAATCCGAACGGGAGCCCGAAGATCCGGGGGTACAACATCGTGAACGGGCAGTTGACCGAGGCGAAGGACGGCGCCACCTACGAGAGTCGGAACCCCGCTTGGCTCGACGACTGCGTGGGCGAGTTCCCCCTCTCGACCAAAGAGGATGTTCACGCAGCGCTGCAGGCCGCTCGGACCGCGTTCCCGGGGTGGGCGGCGACCCCCGCGCCCACGCGCGGGCAGATAATCGGCAACATGGGCCGGCTCCTGATGGAGTACAAGGACGACATAGTAAGGCTGGAGAGCCGGGAGATCGGCAAGACCCTGAAAGAGTCCGGGGGCGAAGTCCAGGAGGCAATCGATACCTGCCTGTTCTTCCAGTCGGAGGGACGCAGGCTGTACGGTCAGACAGTCAACTCGGAGCTGCCTGACAAGGAGCTCTTCACCTACCGCAGACCGCTAGGCGTCTGCGGCATCATCAACGCCTGCAACTTCCCCGCAGCAGTGCCTTTCTGGAAGATGATACCGGCCATCATGTGTGGCAACACCTGTGTCTGGAAGTCGCCTCAGGACTCGCCGCTGCTCTCGTTCATGCTGACACGGATTATGCACGAGGCTGGCCTGCCTGATGGCGTCATCAACCTCATCCACGGCAAGGGAAGCGGGGCCGGGGCAACACCTCGTCGACGCGGTCGACGAGGGACTTGTAAACAAAATCAGCTTCACCGGCTCGACACCGGTCGGCAAGATGATCGGCGAGATCTGCGGTCGCAACCTAGTCTCGTGCTCGCTCGAACTGGGTGGCAAGAATCCACTCGTGGTGATGCCCTCGGCCAATCTGGACAACGCCGTCGAAGGGGCATATTGGGCCGGCTTCGGGACCGCGGGACAGCGTTGCACGAGCCTTGGCAATCTTATCATCCACGAGGACGTCTACGACGAGTTCATGTCGAAGTTCATGACAAAGGTTGAGTCGACGAGCATCGGCGACTCGATGCGTTACGATGACGTTCTGTATGGCCCGATGCTCTCCGAGAGGTACGCAAAGGATTTCCTGAGGGACCTCGGCATGTGCGAGTCTAGCGGTGCCACGAAGTTATGGGGCGAAGGCATGATCACCAACGACAACAAGCCGACCAACTTCCTAGGTGACGCTTCCGAGGGCGCCTACATGTGGCCGCACGTCTACGCTGACGTGACCGAGGACATGGAGTGCTTCCACGAGGAGATCTTGGGGCCGGTCGTCACAGTGGTCAAGGCCAGGGACTTCGACCACGCACTACACCTCGCCAATGCCTCTCCATACGGGCTGTCGAGCGCCTGCTACACTAATGACCGGCTCGAGGCATACCGATTCAAGACCGGTATCAAGGCCGGGATGACCGGGATCAATAACTCCACCACCGGGGCTGAGGCTCACCTGCCGTTCGGCGGTGTCAAGGGCAGCGGCAACGGCACCCGCGAGTCTGGGATTTGGGTCATCGAGGCGTACTCGTACTGGCATGCTGTCAACGACGAGCTCTCGGGCAAGTTGCAACTGGCCCAGATGGACGTCGACGAGGTTCACATCGAGGAAGCCGACGCTGATTACGCTGGTCTGGCCTAGAGCAGAGGTTCGCCGCACCTCGGGCAGGGCAGCCCGGGCAGCCACGCGCCAGGCATGTGGCCGCAGTTGAGGCAGATCGAAGTCTCGATGTCCTCCCCGATCATGATTGGCTATTGGGGATGAGTGTCTTGAACCTTGCACCGATGGTTGAGTCCCAAAGGGACTCATGCAATCCCTTATGGGACTAGGACCGCGCGCTGCGGACATCAGGGATGCACATGAGTCAGGGCGTCAAACTCCCGCTCCCGATGAAGAAGGGGCTCGGCGCCACGGACCGTGTCGATGACTGGTGGAAAGGGCCGACGGCGATGGCCGCTTATCTCGGGATCATGATCGTGTACGCCACCTGGCGCGGCTTCATGGAAGCCGACTTCTGGATCTTCGAGGATTTCGGCAGGAGCGCTGGTACCCAGACGATGGCTATCGAGAGCGAGGGCAGCCACGTTCTCAGCCCGCTGTTCAGCCCCCTAGTACTGCCTGGTGAGAACGAGCTCGGGTCGATGGTGCCCTTGGCTCTGGCTTGGATGTCGCCGGCGATGTTCATCCTGATCTTCCCCGCTGGCTTCAGGGGGACGTGTTACTACTACCGCAAGGCGTACTATCGCGCCTTCATGCAGCAGCCCACCGGATGCGCCGTCTCTAAGCCTTGGAACGAGTACAGCGGGGAGACTGGTCTGCTGCTGGTCCAGAACCTGCATCGCTATTTCCTGTACGCGGCTATCGCCTACCTGCCGATACTGTCCTACGACGTCTGGTTGTCAGTCAACTTCCACGACGTTGCAAGCCACGCCCACTCGTACGGCGTCTCGGTGGGCTCGCTGGTTCTCGCTGCCAACGTCATTGCCCTCTCTGGCTACACCTTCGGATGCCATGCCTTCCGACATCTGGTGGGAGGGGGCTCAGACCTTTGGACCGAGAACTCGCGACCGACGCTGAGGTACCGTATGTGGAGGTTCTCGACGTGGTTCAACGAGTACCACAAGGAATGGGCGCTCTACTCCCTGTTCATCGTCATGTTCGCTGACCTCTACATCTACGCCTGTACCATGGGCTGGCTGACTGACATCGTGCTGTGGGGTGGCTTGTGATGGATGAGGTGTTGACACACGAGCACGATGTCGTCGTCATCGGCGCCGGTGGCGCCGGGCTGCGCGCCGCCATCGAGGCCAGCGCTGCCGGGGTGAGCGTCGCGATGATTTGCAAGTCTATGCTAGGCAAGGCGCATACCGTGATGGCCGAGGGTGGTGCGGCCGCGGCGCTCGCTAACAAGGATCACCGCGACTCGTGGCAGACCCACTTCCGTGACACGATGAAGGGTGGCAAGTACCTCGGGGACTGGCGGATGGCCCAGATTCATGCGCAGCAGTCGCCAGACAGGATTCGTGAGCTCGAGCAGTGGGGCGCCGTCTTCGACCGGACGCCGAAGGGATTGACCAGCCAGCGCAACTTCGGCGGCCACACCTACCCGAGGCTGGCCCACATCGGCGATGCCACAGGCCTCGAGTTGATTCGTACCCTGCAGCAGAAGGGTGTCCACATGGGTATGGACGTGTTCATGGAGTTCACCGTGCGCAGGCTGTTCAAGACCGACGGGCGTATCTCCGGATGCTTCGCATACGACCGTAACGACGGAACGCTGCACGTATTCAAGGCCAAGACGGTGGTACTGGCGACGGGAGGCATAACGCGCTGCTGGGAAGTCTGCTCGGGCTCGTGGGAGTACACCGGCGAGGGTCATGCCATCGCATACTGGGCAGGAGCCAAGATGGGTGACATGGAGTTCGTCCAGTTCCACCCGACGGGGATGATTTGGCCACCCTCGGTAAAGGGTATCCTCGTCACCGAGGGAGTGCGGGGGGAAGGCGGAGTGCTGCGCAACTCCGAGGGTGACCGTTTCATGTTCGACTACGTTCCCGAGATGTACGCGGACGAGTTCGCCGACACCGAGGAGGAGGCACTGGCGTGGGTCGACGAGGTAATCTCGGGTCAGCTCGCCACCAAGCGCCGGCCTCCAGAACTCCTGACTCGAGACGTCGTAGCCAAGGCGATCAACAGCGAGCGGGGGGCGGGCAGAGCCTCCGAGCACGGCGGCGCCTACCTCGACATATCCTGGAGGGACGAGGACGAGGTCAGGAAGAAGCTTCCAGGGATGTACCACCAGTTCAAGGAGCTCGCCGCCGTGGACATCACCAAGCAGCCGATGGAGGTCGGCCCGACCGCTCACTACGTGATGGGCGGGGTGAAGGTCGACCCCTACACTCAGGAGACGTCGGTGCCGGGACTGTACGCGGCCGGCGAAGTCGCCACGGGACTGCACGGAGCCAACCGCCTTGGCGGCAACTCGCTGTCTGACCTAATCGTGTTCGGCAGAATCGCTGGCGAGCAGGCCGCGGAAGCGTCCAAGCAGATGGGGTACTTCGCGGGCATAGACCAAGCGGAAATCGACGAAGTCGTCACCGAGACGCTGGCTCCGCTGAGCCGCGAGGGAGGGGAGAACCCGGCGAAGGTGGTCAGCGACCTACGCGAGATGATGCAGGACAAGGCCGGAATCATCAGGACCAGGGATCTGCTCCTGGAGTCGCTTTCAGACTTGGACAAATTAGAGAGACGGGCTAACATCACCTCACCCGGAGGGGGCAGGACGTACAACCCGGGCTGGCATCAGGCGCTGGAGCTTTCGGCGATGATCGACGTCAGTCGAATGTGCGCTCTGGCAGCACTGAGGAGAGAGGAAAGCCGGGGTGCTCACACCAGAGACGACTTCCCGGAAACCGACCACTCGCACTGGGGCAAGGTGAACAGCGTCATCTCAATGGGTGATGATGGTTCCATGGACATCGCCTACTCATCGTATCCCGAGATTGCTGAGGAGTTAAAGTCGCTGCTGGACGCGGACGACCTGCATGAGGGGGGGGTCCTGATGGACGAGGTGACGTTCAGGGTCTTCAGGGGTGAGCCCGATGCCGACGGTGAGCCGTTCGGCCAGATGATCGACTACACCGTCACCCTCGACGAGGGGATGGTAGTGCTCGATGTCATCCACAGGATCCAGGCCGAGCAGGCCCCGGACCTGTCATGCCGCTGGAACTGCAAGGCGGGCAAGTGCGGCTCATGCAGCGCTGAGGTCAACGGCAAGCCGAAGTTGATGTGTATGACCAGAATGGAGGACGTCCTCGAGGAGACTCCGGACGGAGAGCCGGTCCTCGTCAAGCCGATGCAGGCCTTCCCCTTGACCAAGGATCTGGTGACCGACGCCTCGTGGGCCTATGATATGGATCGCAGGATCACTCCAATCAGCGGCCCAGAGGAGTCCGACTGGGAGTTCCGCCAAGAGGAGGCTGACCGGCTGCAGGAGTTCCGCTCGTGCATAGAGTGCATGCTATGCGTCAATACCTGCCACGTGCTTCGCGAGCATCAGATGTTCGACGATTTCGCCGGACCACGCTTCTTCGTGCGTCTGGCCGGGCTTGAGATGCACCCACTGGACACAGAAAGCCGAATCCCTGAGATCAAGGATGACTTCGGTATCGGCTACTGCAACATCACCAAGTGCTGCACTGAGGTATGTCCAGCGGGAATCAACATCACGGACAACGCGATCATCCCCCTCAAGGAGAGGGTCGTGACCGAGTTCTACGACCCGCTCGTCATGCTAACGCGCAAGTTCCGCTCGGACTGATTCGGGACGGGGTAGAGGCTCCGCTCTCAGGTGGGGTAGAATCCGTACCGGCGACCAAGAGAGTGCCAAAGCGCCTAGATGCGCTTTGTTCCACTCTTCTTGACGTTCGCCTTCTTGATTCTAGCCGGTAGCCATGCAGGCCCATTCTTGGGCTTGTTCACCATCTCAGTCCAGCCAGAGAAGCAGTGGACCTTGTTGGTCCCGCGCTCCCTCAGCTCTATGTCGGTGTGTCCGCGCGTGGCCGCCTTGAGGGCTGCACCGCGTGGCTGCTTGCTAACGAACACCTGCGTGGTGTCGCTACCGCCTTCCATCAGTACGAAGTATTTCTTTCCAGACATGAAGCAATTCCTCCGCTCCGCGCGCTTTCAGGAGGGATAATGAAGTTATGGGAGGAAAAACGCTATACTGCGCCTCAATTCAGGGGTTTTACCAAATCCCAAGGGGGTCGAAATCTTACATTTCGGCGCAGGCTAGGGTCTTGGTATTGACCACTCCGGGAATGGATCGGATGGATTCGACGACTTTTCGGGCAATGTCGCCCATGTCGTCGCCCTCGACCTTGACGATCAGATCGTAGTCGCCGAAGAGTAGGTTGGCGTCGGTGACGCATCCTAAGCTGGTGGCTGCGTCGCACACGCTCGACTCCGAGCCCGGCTCGACGTTGATCAGCACGTATCCGACTGACATGTCCAAACCCAAGTAAGCCATCGCGAATCAAGGTTGCCTACTCCATTGGGTTGGTGGCGATGCCCGATGAATAGATATCCTATGGCCCCACCTTGTGGGCCTATGGCAGAGGTGGTTATCGTTCGCGAGTGCCAGCATGGTCAGGTACGTGTCGTATTGGGCAATCTGGCTCGCGTGGAGGGTGATGTCATGGTCGTCCCGGCCAACAACAGACTGGCTGGGCGCGAGGGGCTCGACGAGAAGCTGCAACAGGCCGCGGGGCCCGAACTCAGGGAGTTCTGCGCCGGGATTGCTAGGGAGCGCCAAAAATCAAACCTGCAGCCGTGCGGAGTGGGTGAAGCGGTCACAACGCCCCCGTTCAACCCCCCTGCCAAGCACCTGGTTCACGTCGTCGGCCCCGACTGCAGGAGGCCTACCCAGGACAACTTCAGGCGAGAGCTGCTGAAGAAGTCGTACGATGCACTGTTCGAGGCCGTCGAGAAACTCGAGCCGCGCGAGACCTTGGTCACCCCTCCTCTCGGAATGGATGTCTTCGCCTATCCTCACAGAGAGGGTGCGCGAATGACGATGGAGATCGTCCTCCAGTGGATGGACGGGGAGGACGACCCCGGGGTCGACATGGTCCTGATTGTCACGGACGAGAACAACTTCTTGACCAACATGAAGACAGTCTACCGCGAGAGCGAGGATCGATTTCCCGGGGTCGACAGGACTCGCGAATACCGAAAGGGCAAGTTCGAGTGAGACTCGACCAATGTTCTCAAGAACCCTGAGAACGCGATAGCGGCGTGGGTGGCGTTTACGAGCGCGAGTTGCGCGCTGTGCTCGCGGGCGAATTTAATGGCGTACGCGCGATAATCAAATCGTGCAGCGAGATCGAGCGTGCCCGTGCCATGCAGGTAGTGCAGCGTCCATTCCTAGTGGTCAGAGCCCCGGGCAGTGGCTCCGAGGGGACCGGTGACCTGCTGGTTCTGCGTGGTGACATGTGCTTCCCCATCGAGGTCAAGTCGTCAAAGTCCCCCCAAACAGTACCTATCCGGGAGGACTATGGCCCAGTACGAAGCACTGCGTTCGACAGGGGAGAGGTGTGGTCTGCTCCCGCTCTACGCCTACCGCCTCAAGGGGGTCAGGGGCGACAGTTGGCGCATCATGCGCGTTGAAGTGGAATCGTTGACCGGCAAGCTCCGACACCTCTCCAGAAGTATTCCGAAGCTGCCCTTGACTCGTAATGGCACACCGCATCTGGACTGGTCCCAGGGCATGCCCCTGCATCGCTTCCTAGCATTGGTTTGTCGCTCCGACGGAGCGCGCTCGATAGACGCTGGGACAAGCGTTCAGAGGCTCGAGTCACTCCCCCAGTTCACCAACTAGTTGCCATTCTCTCCAGATAGCTCGGAGTCCAGCCTGTCGAGTCTCTTGTTCAGTCGCTTCACGCTCTCCCTGACCCCGTCCATCGATGCCTGCTCCAGCAGTCTCCTGACGCTGTCGCGTTCGCGCCTGAGAGAGTCGATTCGCCTGTTGAGGCCCCTCTCATCTTCCTTGGAGGGACCTGTCATGCACATCGCAAGGCGCACTGTCTCAAGGTGGTTACTGCGGCAGACGCAGGTTGAAGAGGGAAAATGCAGCCCCTAGAGTATGGAAGAGGGCGAGAGCAGAAGGAGCTACTGGCTCCCGCTGCTTATGCTCTACCTACTGTACTTCATCGGCACGCCAGTGTGGGTAGTGGTAATCACAGGACTCTGGTACATCGGACTCCTGCACCTTGAGGACGGAGGTCACCTAGACCGGTACGGGGTGTCGAGAATGCTCGGGGTTGTGCTGATGGTGAGGACCACTCGTGGACAGAGGTTCTTGGAGCGAATCTCAAGCGCGAGGGCATTCTGGAGAGCGTTCGGGGAGATCTCAATCTGGCTGTGTCTGTTGGCCATGCTTGGGGTAGTCACCCTACTCGTTCTCAGCGCGATTAGTACGGCAATGGCTCCGCCTGAGGAATACCTGCCAGCAAGCGATTTGCTGCTAATCCCAGGCGTGACCAGTTTCGTGCCTTTTTGGTGGCCGGTTCTCGCCCTCATCTTCGCATTGGTGATTCACGAGTACAGCCACGGTATTCAAGCGCGCGCGCACGGTATGAAGGTGCGCAGCTTCGGACTCTTACTAGCCGGGCCAATTCCGATCGGGGCCTTCGCGGAGCCACAGACGCACGAGATGGTTCGGGCACCTAGGAGGGAGAGAATCCGTCTGTATGCAGCTGGCCCTTCGATTAACATCATCGCCACCTACGTCGCACTGATTGTGCTCTCAGCGGCTGCCTCGGGGCTGGTTGCGAGCAACCCGGGGGTGTACGCCACTGGAATCATCGCAGACGAGGGCGCCGAGGAGGCAGGTCTGCTCCCGTATGAGATCATCACCCACATAGACGGGGCCGAAGTGCCCGGAAACAACGAGTTCTCAGAGCAGATGGGAATGTTGTCTTCGGGGGAGGAGATCGTCTTCACGGTGGTCTCCCATCCAGACTCGAACGGCGATAGGTCGGAGCGCGAAATCACGGTGACTCTCGGAGACCGATACGAGTACTACGTCGGGCTGTGCGGAGGCGATTCGGACTGCGTGGAGGAGACCGAGGGTCTGTTGGTCGAGATGGGGGTCGAGAACGGTGATGCGTTTCTCGGCGTGAGTGGCCTGCGCTCCAGCTCGTCCTCGGTAGATTACTACTCGAGCATACTGAGTGGGGAGTATGCCGTGTCGCAGAGCGCTCTGGGCGCCGCGGTGACGCCGCTGGCGATGATAGGCGTCCCGATACAACACGACGGTCAGACGATGCTGCTCGAGGAACGCGCGATGTTAGAGGCGAGTGAGGGTGCCATTGCCTCGGCGCTTGGCACCGCTGGAATGCTGATACTGTTCGACTTCCTGTTCTGGCTGGTATGGATCAACTTCCTGCTTGGCTTCGCGAACCTTATCCCGATGGTGCCGTTCGATGGCGGGCACATAGTGAAGGACGGGGTTCACTCCATACTGAGCAGACTAACCAGTGGGATTCATCCTATGAGAGTGGAACTGATGGCAGAGCGCATCAGCAGGATGGGTAACTTCCTGATTCTCTTCATCGTGGTTCTTCCCATCATGCTCCCCGCGGCTGGTGTGACTACTCCTCCTCTGAGGATGCGTTACGCCTCTCAGAAACCCTAGTTCGCCCTAGGAAAGGGCACTGATATGATGCCCCGCGATTACCATGGCGAGGCTTCTCCATGTGGTGTCGGTGACTTGGTGAGCCGTCCCTGAGAAGGCCAGTTTTGCGGCACCCAGCCAAGGAATCTCCGGGGAAAGGGCCACGCCGACTACCCACTCGTCCTTGACTGCCAGCACTGGATTCCCGTTTCTCGTCCGTAAGGCCGTTTCCGGGTCGTCCCCCGTGGCGACTATCTGGTCGACGTCGCAGCCGTTGCTGTCCCGTTGTCTCCAGTTGTCAGATAGCCCTCGTGAGCGGGGCACCCAGCCTTTTTATCCCCAAGTCGTAGGTCCCACCGTGGAAAGGGGCACTGGTAGTCGAGTGTCCATGTGATGCTGCCCACATTGCGCAGAGGGGGTCCCCGGGACGTCCCATCCGCCCGATGAGTTGGCCACCGCCTTGAGCATGGCCCTGTGGATTACCGGGGTGTCCGAACCTCCGTTCTTCCGATAGATGATGACATCCCCTGGCATTCCGTGAGACTGGTGACCGAAGTGGTCGTCATCAGCGTCGGTGGCCTCTACGAAGGTCACGATATCGACCCTGTCCGGATCCATCACCAGAACCAGATCGCCCGGGTCGATGGCTCCCAGCGAGCCTTCCTCCTCATGCATCATCGAGCCGGACTCGACGACTACCATCGGGGGGAAGGAGCCGGTAGCAACCCACATTGAACCTAGCAATAGTACCACTAGGCCGAGGGCCAGCATGGCTTCCCTGGCTATTCCCGATGACATCTCACTCCTCCTCGTCCTCAGGCCCGGGGCGTGGCCGTGTGGAGGTCAGCAACCCGACGAACAGGCCGATGAACAAGATGCTGATGACATCGAAGTGCGGAGATGGCTCGTAGACTCGTCCGAACTCGTATATCGATGCAGTCAGGTCGAGCGTGTGGTCGCGCTCGCCGCTGGAGCTGGTGAACATCCCCAGCATGGAGTTCGATGCTAGTAGCAGAACCGCTGTGGTTGAGAAGGCAATCAGCCCTCGATTGACGGATTGCCGCCTCAGAGCATGCAATCCCGGCAAGACGTTGGCGAGAGTCGAGTCGTTGGTTTCCCACCATGAGTGACCAGAATGGGTCCCTGCTACGGGCTCTCATCCCGTGTCGGGAGGAGGGGGGAGAGAGGAGAGATGGGCTCGACCTTGTACCTCTTACCGATGTTGACGTTGTGCGCCTTGTACAGACCCATTAGTCGTGCTTGGTACGACTTTCCAAGCATGTCCGCGGCATCCTCGGCCTCCTTGTGGCGACGTAGTATCTCGGGACGAGAGTCGAGGAGCAGGATGTCCTCGAGGATCTGTCGCTGACCCCAGTAAACGAAGAACTCCGGCGCTGCGAAGAACGCCACTACCAGACCGCCGACGAAGGCTAGCCAACTCCACGGCACCAGGTGCTCGACCTCCGGGTCACTGTAGCCGCCGAGTACGAACAGGAAGACGAAGCCCCAGACTAGGCAGGCGACCGAGATGATGGTCGAGTATGCGATAATCTGGAAGTGCTGGTCGCTGCGACTGTCCCACCAACGGCCGAACGGCCCCCGTCTGGCAGTGCCTTGTCGCGCCATCTCCCTCGCCGCGGGGTCACGCTCTTGCGATTAGTGCCTTCCGACGAGAAGTTCGCACTCCGAAGCGCTATGTCTAGCCTCTCTAGGGCGAATCCGATTGCTTCATGAGTGGATGGCACCGGTTCACCCCGATGAGGGGGCTCTGGGTGGGACTGATGCTGCTATGCAGCATGATAGGCCCGGGATGCCTGAGTCCCGATGGGCCAGAGGCACTAGACCCATCGGCGGATGACGATGAGGACGGGCTCCCGAACGGCTGGGAGGAGGAACGCGGGCTGGACCCATTGAACGGCAGTGACGGAATCGTCTGCCATGGCATGGCCGAGTACTGCCTACGCAACTACGACAACTTCACCTTCCCGGAGACCCACAACTCGTACGCGACCATAGAGGACGGAGTTTGGATGGCAATGAACCACTACACTGCCCTGGAGGCGCAGTGGGAAGGGGGAATCCGCGCCTACATGCTCGACACTCATCACCTGTCCAAGGAGGACACTGATGTCGAGGACGTCAGGTTCTGCCACGGCGACCCGGACTCGACCTTCTTGCACCCCTGCATCTACTCTGAGGTCGACGCCTACGCGTGGCTGCGGCAACTGGGGTCGCTGATGAACAACAGCAGCGGCGACGTGGTCAGCCTACTTCTCGAGAACTACGTCCCGGGTGAGCATCTCGAAGTGCTGTTCAACCAGACCGGCATACTCGATAGGGTCTTCGTGCACCAGCCCGGGCAGCCTTGGCCAAGCATCGGTGACATGGTTCTGAACGGCACCGACCTCGTGGTCTACTGGGACTACCAGTACGACGAGAGGTACCCCTGGTTGCACCATGCCTGGACCCACAGCTGGGACACTCCGTACGGCGAGCAGGAGCAGAGCGAGATGTCGTGCAGGATCGGTAGGGGTGATGGGGTGCAGCCGGTCTGGCACCTGAACAACTGGCTCTCCAGCATCTACGGGTTCGCTGACCCGGTCAGAGCAGGGCAGGTGAATGACTACGACACCCTCCTGGAGCGGGCACTGGGATGCTGGGAGGAGGTCGGTGACAGGCCGACCTTTATCGCAGTCGACTACTGGGAGGATGGCGAGATTACCAACGTCACCATCACCCTCAACAAGATGTCGCATTGGTCCGACGAGGTTCCCGCACATCCCTAGTTCGTGATGGCAATCCCTATGCGCATCGGACCTGACGGGAGGTCGTGCTGGTGGGACTGACTGGCAGGAACGCATCCGGTAAGACCACCGTGGTGCAATGGTTCGCCAGCAGAGGGGTCCGGACCGTGTCATGCTCGGACTCGATTAGGGGGTGGCTATCGGAGCAGGGGAAGGAGGAGAGTCGGGAGTCACTGATTGAGGGAGGGCGCGAGCTTAGGCGACGCGGTGGCCCTGGCATCCTCGCCGAGATGCTGCTGGACGAGCTGTCGGGCGATGACGCGGTGATAGACTCGATACGGACTCCCGGAGAGGTGCAGGCCCTGAGGACGCGGGGCGACTTCGTCCTGATTGAGGTTCGAGCAGGGGCCGATTCTCGTTGGCAGCGCTCTCAGGACCGGGGTCGTCCCGGCGACCCCGTTGACAGGGCCACATTCATCTCGCACGAGGAGGCCGAGGAGGTCGCTCTTGACGATGCTGGGCAAGCACTAGTAGCGACGGCCGAGATGGCGAATCTGGTCCTGTTCAACGACGGTCCGATTGATGAACTGCACAGCGACCTCGAGGATTTGCTCGAAAGTCTCGCCTAGGCCTGCCTGACGATGATTCCCGCCTCTCGCATCATCCCCGTGGCGATCCCGAAGTCATCCTGCCAGCGCTCTGGGACCTCGATGTCCGCTGGGTAGACGACTTCTGAGACGCCGGCCTGGATGAGCGAACGCGTGCAGCGAGAGCACGGTGGCCAGGTGACGTAGGCGGTGTTACCCTTCAGCGAGACTCCCGTCCTCGCTGCATGCATGATGGCGTTCTCCTCGGCGTGGCATATCAACGGGTACTTCTGCTCTCGGTCGGCGAGTTTTTCCGGATCGTCCTCGATGCCTCGCGGGAAGCCGTTGAACCCGGTAGAGCGAATCTCCCTGTCCTCACCCACCACGACGCATCCGACCTTGGTGGACGGGTCCTTGCTCCAAGCCGATATGTGGGCTGCCAGATTGAGGAATCTCTTGTCCCACTTCTCACTCATCCTCACATCTCCTAAACGTCGTTGTCCGGCTGGTCCTCGGTCAGGCTTGGGTCGTATCCCTCCCAGAGTTTCGGATTTGAATAGCAGTCGGGGTCCTCGGCATCGGCCTTGCCTCCATTGTCATTGTCGATGCCGTCGCCGCAGTTGCCGCCTCCGTCATCGCCCCTCTTGGGCAGCAGCTCCTCGACACCTCCTGAACTGACCACGGCAATCAGAATACCCAAGAGCACCAGAGTGAGAGAGATCAGGATTACTTTGGATGTAGAGTCCTTGGACTCCACTACCACCTTTACCTCGACCTTGTCGTCTTCACCCTCGGACATGCGATGCGAGCATCTCAGCAAGTCATCGTACTTGGGTTCTTAGTGGGCCATCAACTCGTCCCAGAGTTCCAATCCGTTCCTCTCCACCACATATTCCAACAAGTCCCCGACGAGGTAGACGCTCCCTATTACGAGTAGTTCTGCGTCGATTTCCCTCGCCTCCCCACCTGCCATCTCGAAGGCCCTCTCAGGTGCCCTCTCGATAGTTGTCGACTGACTCACGCCCATGCTCCTCATCATCTCTGACAGCTCATTGACGCTGACGGCCGGATTCCTGCCGCTCTTTGGCTCGGTCAGGACGGCTCTCGGGAACATACCTTCCTCGCTAAACGCTGAAACCACCGGTTCTAGCGTGGCCTTCAGGTCGGCCTTCCGGCTCATGCCCAACAGCACCACGCTTGGACTGGTCACCTCGGCGAGGTCGTTGGCTAGGCTCTCTGCATTGTGCGCGACGCTCAGGCGCGTCGTAACGCCGTCGACCCAATTCTCACCGTATCCGGGTGATCGCCCGGGCCAAACGCAGTCTACTGCGCTGGCCTGCCACCCGAGATGCGAGCCAGCAGCCGCGACCACGGCGGAATGCCCCGACCACGTCGAGCCGGTTGCCGGCCAAGGCAGCCAAAATAGGTCCCGGCCCACTTTGCGCTCGATGAGCTCTCTGACGTGAAAGTCGTCGTGCTGCAGCGCTATCAGAGGCACTCCGGGGCGGTGTATTGCCGCCTTCTCGGCGGCGATTTCGACCAGAGTTTCGCCTAGATACTCGCTGTGTTCCTTGGAGACAGTCGTAAGGATGCACAAGTCGGCGCCCACTAGGCGGGTGGCATCGAGCCTTCCCCCCATCCCTGTCTCGATGATGCCTCGCTCGACTCCCGCCTCGCTGAAGGCAAGCATGGCTACTAGGAAGGTGGTCTCAAAGTAAGTAGGGGTGCACTCCGGCTCCGTCCGGGCAGCCTGCATCACGGAGCCAAGCAGTCTGTCGAACGCCTCGGGCGAGATTGGTCTGCCGTCGATTCTAATCCTCTCCTCGACGGTCACCAAATGCGGTGAGGTGAACAGTCCAGTGGTGAGCCCGTTGGCACAAGCAGCCGCAGACAGTTGGACGCATGCGGATCCCTTTCCGTTACTGCCAGCGACATGAATTGAAGGGAAGTCGAGATGCGGATTACCCAGTCTGGAAAGAAGTGTTGCACAGTTTTCCAAGCCCAGTTTTACTCCCATTAACAACCGCTCGTCGAGCCAATCTCGGACGCTCATTCGGATTCCCCGCTCCCAACAGTCGCCCGGGCGCGAACGGGTCAAGGTGATATGGCCCTTGAAGTTCGTGGGAGCATGGCACAGGGTGAGGAAGCGGGTGTTCTTGAGGTGATGCAGCAGCAGTGGGCCTCAATGCTGAGCATGGGAGGGATGTTCGTCGGCACCATCCTGCTGGGACTTAGCATCCAGCCGATCTACAACGTGGACGAGGTCAGGGCATTCGGGACTGAGGGGGCTTCCAAGGGGGGCTACGTCGCCATGGAGATGCTGTTCATCCTAATCTTCACGGCGCTGATCATCTGGCTGGCTCGCAAGGGATTGGACTACGTAATCAAACTGATAGTGATGGTCGCCCTGTGGTTCAGCCTGTTCTACGCCGTGCAGCCCTATTCCGCGCTGGTCTTCTGGTTGATTGGGGTCGCATCGGTCAATCTCGTCGTCGGCAGCACCATGTTAATCTGCACCGCGTTGATGATTCTGCTCCACCTCTACCCCGAGTGGTACGTGGTGAACACCGTCGGGGTGCTCGTCGGCGCGGGAGTAATCACGCTGTTAGGGGTCTCTTTCGTCCCGGTCCTCATCATCGTTTTCATGTTAGCCGCCGCGGTCTATGACCACTGGGCGGTCAACAGCAGCAAGCACATGCTGGAACTGGCTGACACGATGATCAAGAACAAGCTCCCGGTGCTTCTGGTAGCGCCTAAGGAGAAGGGCTACTCCTTCATCGAGGAGGAGGACAGCGTGATGCGCAGCGAGGCTCCCGAGGACGCCGACTGGGACGACCCTGTCCCTCACATCAAACCGAAGGAGGGGAGCAGGGATGCGCTGTTCATGGGGCTGGGCGATGTAATCTTCCCGGGTATGCTGGTCATATCTGCTGTCTCTTGGCTGCCTGAGGTAGGCCCTGAGATCGGTACTATATTCGGAACAATGCACGCAGGCCCGCTGGTCGTCGGACTGGGTACCCTAGCGGGCGGGCTGGCAGGCTACGTGGCGCTGATGACGCAAGTCGCTAGGGGAGAGGCCCAAGCAGGTCTGCCGCTGCTCAATGGAGGCAGCATCCTGGGCTACCTTGTATCGGGGTTCATCGCGGTCGGCCCGGCGGCCCTGTGGCAGGACATCTCGTTCCTGTGAGCTCAAAGGCCGATTGATTGAAGGGTCGCTGACCAGCCCTGAGGGCTGGTCGCAATGCTCGACATCAACATCTTCAGAGAGCACGCTGACGACATTAGGGCCGACCATGACAGGCGCGGCCTGCCGCATGATGCGATTGACGAGGTCATCAGCCTGGACGAGCAATGGCGCAAGGCCAGATACGACGCCGACCAGCTCCGGAAGGCTAGGAACGAGGCGGCCAGGGGTATAGCCGAGGCCAAAAAGTCGGGGAACTCTGCGGCTGCTGAGGCAATAATGGCGGAGGTCGCCGACATCGGCGCGAGGATAGACGAACTGGCCGAGCTCTCCGACGATTGCCTAGTTCGGAGGGACTCCCTGAGGATGAGCATACCCAACATCCTGCACGTTGATGTCCCAATCGGCGAGGACGACCAGAAGAACACCCTCCACAGCATGCACGGCGAGAAGGCCGAGCTGGGCTTCGAGCCGCGCAACCACAACGACCTGATTGAGATGAACGGATGGGTCGACCAGTCGCGCGGGGCGAAGGTCGCCGGCAGTCGCTTCTACTTCCTGCAAGGCGACCTTGCGAGGCTTGAGATGGCCCTGCAGCAGTATGGTGCTGATTTTCTGATGAGCAGGGGATACACGCTCGTGCAGCCGCCGCTGATGATGAATCGTGAGGCCTACGAGGGCGTCACAGACCTAGCGGACTTCGAGACGGTGATGTATGGGATTGAGCCTGACAAATACTACCTGATTGCGACCAGCGAGCACCCACTAACCGCGATGCGCATGGATGAGATCATCGAGCCCAGCGAACTGCCAATCAAGTTGGTCGGAGTTTCGGCCTGCTTCCGTCGCGAGGTCGGTGCTCACGGGCTTTCCGACCGCGGCATCTGGAGGGTGCACCAGTTCACCAAAGTTGAGCAAATCGTAATCTGTGACCCGGACAATTCGTGGGACCATCATGAGGAGCTGTTGGGCAACGCCGTGGACATGTGGGACAGCCTGGGTCTGCACTACCGGGTGGTGAACATCTGCACCGGGGACATGGGCACGGTGGCGGCTAGGAAGTAGACCTCGAGGCGTGGCTCCCTGGAGCAGGTGGCTACAAGGAGGTCGTATCGTGCTCGAACTGCACGGACTACCAAGCCAACCGCCTGCGTATGAGGTACAGGACCACTGAGGGCAACGAGGCGGTGCACACGCTGAACTCGACAGCGATAGCGACCAGCAGGGCCTTAGTTGCAATAATGGAGCAGAACCAGATGGAAGACGGTCGAGTCAGCGTGCCCGATGTCCTGAGATCTTACATGGGCGGTCAAGAAGTGCTAGAGCCGCTTCTCTGATTCGCCGCTTCGCTCCGACGCTTAATCCTGACTAGCAGAGCCACTAGCAGTATCACGACAAATGCCGAGATGAATGGAATCAGGATGGCAATCAGCGTCAGTGCCACGCTGGCCACGTTCTCCCCCGTGGCGACGGCCGAATTGCCTAATCCAAAGGTGAAGGTCGAACTCAGGCCACGAGTCGAACTGTGGCAGACTGGATGGTGGCAGCCACGCCGCCTCCGGCGACGATAGCGATGGCCCATTGAATGATGGGATCGGTCCCCTCGAGAACTATCGCCGTCATCGCTATTCCAGCGAGGATGGAAGCAGGAGTTGCTATCGAGTCGAGGGCGTTGTCAATCCAAGGAGCGTAGAAGCCTGCGAACTCGGCTACAGTGGCTATTCCCAATACCACTATTGCCAGAGTGGAGGTGAAGAACTCGAATTGTGTGCCCACGAGGTCCAGTTCGAGGAACCACACGATGTCGAGACGGGCAGCCAGAGAGAGCAGAAACGGCGGTAGGAACACCCTGAACCCGGATGCGGCTGCGAGGCTGATTCCCATTAGGGTGGCCATGATTACCGTAGTGGCTTCCATGTACAGCCGACCTTGGGGCTCGATATTAACCCAGACCCGTCCTCAATCGCCAATCTCAACTAGAGTCGTACCCATGTCCACCCGATCTCCCACGGAATAGTGGAGTCTAGTGACCTCACCAGCTCTGGGGGCCTGAATCCGATGCTCCATCTTCATCGCCTCCATCACCAGCAGTGTCTGTCCCTCGCGGACCCTCTGTCCCTGTTTGACGAGTATCTCGAGAATCGTGCCAGGCATCGGCGCGGACATTCCGCCTTGGACTGACTCCGCCTCGGAGCTTCCTGACTCATGCATTCGAACCACGTGGGTTCGCCCATCCATGTGTATCCACCAGTCGTCCCCCACCTTGGCGACGTGCGCGAGATGGGAGGCACCGGAGATCTCCACCTTGAGTTGGCCAGTCTGGTCGGCTCGCGAGATGCTGATGTCTGGAGGGTTGACTGACGAGCCGTCGAGCTGCATAGATGATACGCTCAGGAGTCCGTCGGAATCCGACACACCCACAGTGTATCGCCCGGTTCCCTCTACTACGCTCCACTCCATGTTTCACCTCAAGGGAACGACCTCGTCAGGGTCCTGAAAGGATCGCCTGAGTGCCCCGTGTGCTCATCTGATGCCTCGAGGTCGCCTGCGGACGCGGCGCGTTCGAGACCGAGCCTCTGGGAGGCGCAGGCAACGGCAACTAGGACCGCGGGGTCCGCCTCGGGCATTGAGAGCGCCGAGACATCGGAGGAATCCAGAAAGTCAGTCGTCACACTGCCACTGGCGAAGGCGTGGTGAGCAGCGACATCTCGCAGGAAGTCAATGTTGGTCGTGACGCCGAGAGCTATGAGATCGGATAGGGCGGTATCGAGCCTCCTCAAGGCTGCTGGGCGCGAGGGTGCGTGCACAATCAGCTTGGCGAGCATCGGATCGAAGTCTATCGTGACCGTGTCGCCCTGCCTGACCCCCGAATCGACCCTGATTCCGGGGCCCTGCGGGATCTTCCATGTAGATAGTCTACCCACGCAGGGCAGGAATCCTCGTGCTGCGTCCTCGGCATACACGCGCGCCTCGATCGCATGTCCGCTGATACCGATGTCATCCTGGACGATTCCGAGCGGAAGCCCAGCAGCTACCTCGAACTGCTTGAGGACCAGATCGATACCCGTGGTCATCTCGGTGACCGGGTGCTCGACCTGCAGTCGGGTGTTCATCTCGAGGAAGTAGAAATCGTCGCTGGAGGACAGCAGGAACTCGACCGTTCCCGCCCCCTCGTACCCGACCGCCTGCGCGGCCTTGACGGCTGCGGCGCCCATGGCCTGCCGGAGTTCAGAGTCGACAGCGGGCGAAGGAGCCTCCTCGAGGACCTTCTGGTGTCTGCGCTGCAAGGAGCAGTCCCTCTCGTTGAGGTGTATGCAACTGCCATGTGAGTCCGCTAGAATCTGTACCTCGACGTGCCTCGCCCCGGTGAGCAGGTGCTCGACGTAGATGGTGCCGTCACCAAAGGCCGCTGAGGCCTCGCGCGACGCGGCCTCGTACTCGGTCCTGAGGAGCTTGGGCTCGCGCACCTCTCTCATCCCCTTGCCCCCTCCACCGGCGCTGGCCTTCAGCAGGAGTGGGTAGCCGACGCGGGCGGCGCAGGAGGCTAGGACACCGAGATGATCAGCTCCATCTGGTACGGTCAGTTCCTCTCCCGGAATCACCTGCACGCCTGACTCAATCATCCGGACCCGAGCGGAGATTTTGTCGCCCATCGTCGAGATGGCCTCGGCCGGAGGTCCAATCCAGACCAATCCCGCCTCGACAACGGCAACGGCGAAGTCGCTCCTCTCAGACAGAAAGCCGTAGCCCGGATGGATGGCGTCGGCTCCACTGCTGAGTGCAGCGGAGATCAACGCCTCCGAGTTCAGATAGGTCTCGGCGAGAGATTCGCCGGGGATGTGGACGGCCTCGTCCGCGACCTCGACATGCAACGAGCTTGCATCAGCGTCGGAGAACACCGCTACGCTGCCTAGGCCGGCCTCTCGGGCTGCCTTCAGGATGCGTACGGCAATCTCACCGCGATTGGCCACCATCACCCTAGAGAAGGGTCGAGGGGCGCTTTCGAATGGCCCGACCGTCATGCTCAACCGTCCTGATCCTCCGGTGACCAGGCAGGTGGTCGGCGATCGAGGAACGCAGACAGCCCCTCTTGGCCCTCTGGAGAGCCTCTCATCTCACTGGTCTTGTCCAAGGTCCATCGACGCAGGTCCTCGTCCGTACCACGCCAGTTGTCGAAGGTCTCTGTCAGGCTCTTGGCCTCCGTGACTGCCATCGGGCCGGTGCTCATGACCGTCTCTATGGCCTCGTCAATCATCCGATCGGTTTCCTCCAATGAGGTCGAGACCTGGTCCACCATGCCGATGTTCAACGCTTCGTGACCGTCGAAGCGCCCTGCTAGCATGGCCAGACGTCGAAACTGGGCACTGCCCACACGACGGTAGACGTAGGGCCCGATGACCGCTGGAAGTATCCCCAGCTTCGCCTCGGACAGGGCAATCCGGGAGCTATCTAGGGCGATGGCGTGGTCAGAGCAGGCGATGATTCCGGCGCCGCCTCCCAGAGCCACGCCTTGAACCGCTGTTATGGTGAAGCAGGGGTGCGACCAGAGGCTGTTGAACAGGCGGTCGAGACGTTCAGAGTCGGTTCGGTTCTCATCCGGGCTCTTCACCCCGGCATCGCGCATCATGTTGATGTCGGCGCCTGCGCAGAAGTGCCTTCCAGCACTACGAACGACCAGTGCCCTGAGGTACTCGGCCCCGTCATGGTCGCGCAGCGAGCCGTTTCTGCCTACAGAGCGGTGCGAGGTCCAATCCAAAACATCGATGATCTCGCTGATCAGTTGAACGTTCAGGGCGTTGTACACGTCGCTTCTGTCAAGAGTCAATGTGGCGACGGAGCCATCGATGGCTAAGGAGCAGAGTTCCGTTGCCGGCCTGACATCACTCATCCTCATATCATCACATCCTGAAGACGCCGTAGTCCTGGTCTGGCATGGGGGCATTGAGACTGGCCGAGATGCACAGCCCCAGAACATCGCGGGTGTCACGTGGGTCAATGACTCCGTCGTCCCATAGCCGAGCCGTCGAGTAGTATGGGTTGCTCTCGCTCTCGTACTTCTCGCGGATCTCGTCGGGGTCCGCGTTACCAACAGTCGATAGCACGCTGGCTGCCTGCTCACCTCCCATCACGGATATCC
This sequence comes from Methanobacteriota archaeon, assembly GCA_019654055.1. Lineage (GTDB taxonomy): Archaea > Thermoplasmatota > Poseidoniia > Poseidoniales > Thalassarchaeaceae > Thalassarchaeum. The sequence goes on from BPDA01000006.1 coordinate 32,533, forward strand.
TCGCGTTGGGCCACATGAACAGGAAGCGTGGGTCGTAGGCGCGCCCGCACATGCCGTAGTTGCCGGCTCCGTGGGAGCCTCCGATTATTACCGTGAACTTGGGTACGGGCACGCAGGAAACGGCAGTGACTAACTTGGCACCGTCCTTGGCGATGCCACCAGCTTCGGCGTCACGGCCGACCATGAACCCGGAGATGTTCTGCAGGAAGACCAGTGGAATTCCGCGCTGCCCGCAGAGTTCGACGAAGTGTGCGCCCTTGAGCGCCGACTCGGAGAACAGGATGCCGTTGTTGGCCACTATGCCCACCGGGTAGCCGTGTATCCTCGCGAAGCCGCAGACCAGCGTGTTCCCATAGCGCTGCTTGAACTCGTGGAAGCGTGAGCCGTCCACCACCCTCGCTATCACCTCCCTGACGTCGTAGGGGGTCCTGTTGTCGGCTGGTATGATTCCAATCAGATCCTGAGAGTCGTGGGCAGGCTCCTCGGGCTGTGAGGAATCGAGCCTGTGCTTGGGCTCCACATTCAGGTTCTCAATCACGTTGCGCACCATCCTCAAGGCCTCAGGCTCGTCTTCTGCGAAGTGATCGGCCACCCCTGACTCCCGGGTGTGCAAGTCCGCCCCGCCGAGATCCTCGGCCGATACCTCCTCTCCCGTGGCTGACTTGACCAGAGGGGGTCCGGCTAGGAAAATCGTGCCATTGCCCTTGACGATAATTGATTCGTCGGACATCGCCGGGATGTAGGCCCCTCCCGCTGTGCACGAGCCGAGCACCGCCGCGACCTGCGGGATGCCCTTGCTCGACAGGATGGCCTGGTTTCGGAATATCCGCCCGAAGTGAAGCTTGTCCGGGAAGACCTCATCCTGCATGGGGAGGAATGCCCCTCCTGAGTCAACGAGATAGATGCAGGGCAGGTTGTTCTCCTCGGCGATCTCCTGCGCCCTCACATGCTTCTTCACCGTCATCGGATAGTAGGAGCCGCCCTTCACAGTGGCGTCGTTGGCCACGAACACGCACTCCTTGCCATGCACCACCCCTATGCCGGTGACGATCCCTGCTGAATGCGCCCGGCTGTCGTACAGGTCATTCGCGGCCAGCGTCGAGAGCTCGAGGAACGGTGTCGCGGCGTCACATATCTCCGCTATCCTCTCTCTCGGTAGGCTCTTGCCGCGCTCTCGGTGCCTCTGGACATACTTTCCGCCACCGCCCTCCTTGGCGATATCCAATCTGGCCCTGAGAGCCTCGACCAGAGCCAGATTGGTAGCCGAGCGGGACTCGAAGTCCTCGCTCCCTCGGTCGATGCGGGTGGTCAGCCTGTCCATGCCTCTCATCCCCCCCAGACAGCCAGCGAGCCTTCAATTGAATGGGCTCGACATCGTAGATGTCGAATTTAGACGCCGATTGCTAGCCGTCCGACATCCCTCAGCCCCGGTGCCATACCAACAGTCAGCATTGCCATCCCGAGGAGGAGTCTGAAATGCTGCTGCCTGTGCTCGAAGTTGACCCAGGCGAAGATGAGCCAAATCAGCCCGCCGAGAGCCAATTTGACCACGGAGAACCCGTACGCACTACCGAAGAACTCGATAATCTTCGCCGAGAATACGTGCTTCTCGTAATACCCGAAGGCCTCGATGCCGATTCCAGTAGCGAGTCCGTCCAGCAACTGCCCTGCGACCGCGAGGAAGACTACTGGAGAGGCCATCACCGCCTTGTTCCTGAGGCTCTCGATGAGATCCTTGTCAGCGGATTTCAGATCATTGTACTCATCCTCTGTCATCCCCGGCGGCAGGATGCCGGCGACGAAACCGTGCTCGGCCAGCTCCTCGGCTGCCGGCAGGCCCGTCTGGTGCATATGGTAAGCGAGCACTGCAGGTGCGCCGATTACCACCGCCAGTGGCCATAGGGTGACTTGATCGGGGTTACTGATGCCGAAGGATAGGAGTGGCCCTAGGAAGGCGATTGACCCCCCGAGTCCGACTAGGAAGACGCAGCGCTGAATCAGCGTGAATCCCTCCAGATGCTTGTCCGACATCAAAGTGGGAAGAAGCAGGGCCACGAGTAGGCAGACCAGCATGGCGGTGTTGTCGAACCCTTCGGAGGAAGCGACCGTGCCGGCTTGGATGGAAGAGTAGTAGATTACTATCTGGGTTAGGATGAGAATGGTCGCAGCGCCGTCGACCCTAGACAGAGCCTCGTCACCCGATGCGGACTCGTCGTTGGCTATCCGATACCCGAAGGCCCCTGCAATGACCACCCATGCCGCGGTCTGGAAGTGGATTCCCGGGCTGACGAAGTATGGTGCGAGGGAGTCGTCGAACATGCTGGCGTCCTCGACGACCTCGCCCAGTACGGCCCAGAATACGTAGGGGAGCAGTGCCAATATCATCGCATCACTGTGGTCTAGCCCTAGACGGCGGAGCCATGCGGAGAGAGCGACTGCGAATAGAGCCAACACGATGGCGTAGGTCAGGGTGTTGGCCACGTTGTAGCCCGCATCGCCGCTGGACTCGCTGAGCACTGGGTCGAGGTAATACTCGTACAGGAAGTCGGTGAGCGGGTTGTCCACGTTAAGCAGATTAAGCGCCATTCCCGCGAAGAGCAGTCCTGTGACCAGAAGCAAGGCCTTGGTAGCCCACTCCTCGTAGTCGTACAACTCATCGAGCGGATTCATCACGACGCTCCGTGAGGAGTTTCACGCTTATGCATGGCGGTGCAGGTCACTCTTCCTCGTAGACAACTTCCTCGTCGTCCCCCAGTTCCAGCATGCCGCTGACCTGTTCCTCGTCGTCCGGATCAACCTGTGAGCTCCGGTGGCGGCGTTCCCTGCGCCTGCGGGCCTCTGCGAGTCCCGGGACTAGAGTTTCGAACGTCGATCCCTCGTCGGACCTGCGCTCCTCGTGGCTCTCCAGCCTGCGCGAGCGTAGCCTCTGTCGCTTGCGGTCCTGCTCGAGCCCGTGCAAAACGGTGCTGTGCTCCGAGCCCCGTAGAATCCCCTCTATCGCAGGGGCGGCCAGATCCAGCCCTCCTCGTCTCCGATTACTAGGACAGAGGAACCGTAGATTGCCATCTCGCAGCGCGAGATCTCCTCAATCAGACTGCGGATGCGGCCGTTCCTACCAATCAACCTGCTCCTCATCCTTCGGGTCTGGTTCGGCTGCCTGCCGACCCACTCACGGATGTCGTACATCCTCAGGAAGACCTCGTCCTGTATCAGCTGGACGGCTCTCTTCGGAGCCAGACCCCTGCCGATTGCCACTATGACATCGGGCATCTTCATCCGGATCACGGGGTCCACTCCGTCCTCCTTCCAGTCGGCCATCACGTCGCCGCTCTTCGAGTCTATCTCGAGGCTAGCACCACAAGCCTCCTCCAGCATTCGGCGGGTCTCGCCACCCTTGCCTATCAGCACCGCAATGCGGTCTTGCGGGATGCGTGCCAGGTGCTCCACGACAGCGGCCGACCCGCCGCCCTGCTTTAATCTCCGCCCGCAAGCGAGGGCAGAGAGGGGACCGGGTCGTCAAGCACTCTGGCGAGGCTCTCTGCGAGGTCGACGCTATGGCCCTGACGATTAATCCATTCCACTAGCCTAGTTACATCCCTGACTAGGAACTCCTCGGAACTGGGGTGCTGCCGGGTCACGCTCTGGCCGACATCTATGACCCAAGGCTCGCCATCCTTCCAGAGGATGTTATACTCGCTGAAGTCCGCGTGCACGAGCTCACAGGTCTGCCAGTTGATCGCCGCGAACTCGAGCAGTTCCTCAAAGACCCCGTAAGGGTCATCGACGGTGATGTCCTTGAGTCGTGGGGCGGCTCCGTTTTCTTCCCCGATGTACTGCATCACTAAGATGTTCTTCAGACTGTCAATAGGCTCGGGTACCCGAAGTCCGTGCCTGCGCATGCGCTTGAGGTTGCGCAGCTCCTTGCGCACCCAGATGTTGACCAGTTCTCGATGCCTGCGTGACAGCCCCGAGAATCTGGGATCGCCGTCGATGTATTTCGCCAAGCCCTTGAATACCGCATTGGTGGTGTGGAATATCTTCACCGCCACGGGGCCGTGATTGGTGGTAGCGTGGAACACATGCGCCTCCTTGCCCCTGGCAATCGGGTAGTCGATGGTCTCGATCCCCCCCTTCTGCATCAGCTTGTGGATGGCCAGCAGCGTCGAGCGGTCGAAGACCTGATCGAAGACGCGCCTGTCTACCCATTCGTACCTCCCCTTGCCGAGGACGCCCTGCAGGCCGTCCTCGATATCGTCGAACATTCGCTTGAAGCGCGGCTCCGACATCCAGTCGTGCTTCCTCTCCGCTCTCATCAGGGCGTCGAGGTCTGGAAGTTCATCCATCTCGTCGGACATTATCTCACCCGAAGAACGAGTCTATGTCATCCTCAGGATCCTCGGCTGCGGGGGTCTCGGATTCGGGCTCGGTGGCCTCCTCCTCTGGGTCCTGTGCCTCGGCTTCAGGGCTCGGGCTGCGTCTCTGCCGACGCGGCCTCGATGTCGGTGTCATCCTCCTCTCCAAGGTCAACCATTCCGAACAGGTCGACTATCTCAGGGAGAACTCCCTTTCTAGACAGGTAGAGTGACTGGGTCTTGGTGTAGCGCATGCAGACATTTGCCTTCTCGTCCTGGAAGTCCCAAGGCTGCACCACAATCAGGTCACCCTCGCGCACCCACTGGCGACGACGCATCTTGCCCGGAATGCGCGCCAGTCGGCTCTCGCCGTCCTCGCAGACCGCCCTGACGCGGCGTCCACCGAGTATCTGGTCTGCGATCGCGAACATCTCGTTCACCTTGCGGTTGGGGAGGGGGACGCGAATGCGGTCGCCGCCGGACTCGAGTCGCGCTAGCAACTCAGCATCGACCTTCTCCTCCCTACGGGCCATGGGGCTGCGTCGAGCGGCCCCTATGTGAAGTTGAGGATGGGAATTCAACTGCTCAACAAGGAGTCCACCGCTGACGAGACCAAATCTAGCAAGGACTCACTCATCGGACCTATCCCGAACAGCAGCGTGAGGGTTGCGCAAATCATGATTACCGACCTCAGAGAGAGTGGCCATTCAAGTGATGGGGACGATTTTAGGGGCGAGTCCGACTCGGGGGTCTCGAAGAACATCACCAATCCTATCCTTAGGTAGTAGAAGAGAGACAGTGCGCTGTTGAGTACGATCGCGACTGCCAGCCAGAACACGGGATCCACCCCTTGGGCCCATGAGAGTACACTGGTCGCTGATGCGGGGCCGGTGCCTGCTGATACGCTGACTATCCCATTGATCATCAGCAGCTTGGAGAGGAATCCCGAGAGCGGTGGGACCCCAGCCAGAGAGAGCATGAAGACGAACATCGATACCGCGATGGCGGGGTCCCTCACCGCTAGGCCGTGCAGATCTTCCATCCTATGCCCCCGACCCTCGGCCTCGAGCATGGAGAGGACGAGGAAGGCCCCAAGCTTGAACAGGACGAGTACGAGCAGGTGGAACACCACCGCTGTGAGTATCATCGATGTGGTTGACGCGTCAGCTAGGCCTGACCCTATGGCAGCCATGGCCGCCAGCATGTAGCCCGCGTGGGCGACGCTGGAGTAAGCGAGGATGCGCTTCGGGTTGTCGCTCGTGAGGGCAGCCAGGTTGCCCCAAGTCATCGTCACAACTGCGATCAGGGCTATGGCCAGCATCCACACCGCCTGTCCTGAGGATGGCATCGTGACAATCACGAGCAATCTGATCAGGGCTACGAAGCCCATTGCCTTGGATGCCGTGGCCAGCACACCGGCAATCGGGGATGAGGAGCCGGAGTAGGCGTCTGGGACGGCTAGGTGGAACGGTGCGGCTCCGACCTTGAAGGCGAAGGCGACTATCATCAATCCGACCCCTATGCCAGCAAGCGGGTCGATGCCCTCCATTGCCGACCAGGAAGCTGCGAGGTCGGCCATGTCGAGATTGCCATTCCAGAGGTACAGGAGCGACATCCCGTAGATTCCTACTGCCGAGACGACTGAGCCGACGATGAAGTACTTCATTCCGGCCTCCCCGCCTACGTCCACCTCCTTGTGGAACGCCACCAGGATGTACGACGAAAGCGAGGCCAACTCGAGGCAGACGAACAGCATGAACAGGTTGTTGGCCATCGCCATCAGGCTCATGCCGAGTCCCGTGGTGAGCAGGAGGATGTGGAAATCCACCTGACGACGGTTGTCGATTAGGGCCATCACCTTGGAATCGGCCGTCTCAGGGGAATCTGATTCCTGCGGGATGGTCACGTCGTGCATAGCGGGCATCCTTGTGGCGGTCGCCATCGAGGCGAGTAGCAAGGCGGATGTGAACAGCAGCGTGAACACCCTGCTGAACTCATCGACGACGAGCAGGTTGCCGATTCCAGGCCCTCCCTCCAGCGAGTACTCGGACAGATTCGTCGGGTTGAGCAGCAGGGCCGCGTAGAAGAAGGCCAGGAAGAGTACAGCATTGGTGACATGGTTGGGCAGCCTCGGGTTGCTGGTGAAATCGAACCTTGTACCTCCGATTAGCACAGGCACCCTGATTCGGGTCAGAGGGATCCGCATGGTCGCATCTCCCAGATTAGGAATCAGAATCAGAGCGACTATTCCGGATAGCATCGTAATCTCTGGTAGCAGCAGAATGGCTTCGTGCAGACCCAAATCGCTGAACATCGAACTCATGGGAACCACTCCTGAGCCTGCATCGCCTCGATCATGGTATCGACGACGAATCCGGAGCTCCAGTCAGACATCATGTCCCAGAAGATGAATGGCATTATGCCGAACAGCGCGGTCAATGCCGCTAGGGTGAGCATCCCGGCGTTCTCGTGCCAACTCAGGTCACTGGGCTCCTCCCCCTGCAAGGACTCGGGGAGGATTCCCTTCTCCGGGTCGTTGGACTCAAAGATAGTCCTCTGCATCGAGTTCAGGTAGTAGACAGCGGTGATGATGAGCGTCAGCGCAGGTAGCAGCACGAGCCAACCGTAGGTCATCCAGAATGCAATCAGGATAGTGATCTCGGCGACGAAACCGGCTAGCAGAGGCAGTCCGAGGCTGGCCATCCAACCCAGCATCATGTGGGCGGCCAGCCAGGGGCTGTGGTGCGCGATGCCGCGCATGGAGCCAATCTCGAGGGTGTGGTAGTGGTGCTTGAACGCCCCTGCGACTGCGAAGAGAAGCGGACTGATTATTCCGTGAGCGAACATCATGAACAGGGCGCCTGCGATTCCCAGTGGCTGCATGGTCGCGATACCGAGGAAGATTAGGCCCATGTGGGAGACCGAAGAGTACGCGACCATCCTCTTGAGGTTGGTCTGCCCCATGCACACCCACGCCCCGTAGACCAGACTGACCATGCCGAGCACTATTAGCAGCGGCACGAACACCAAGGTAGACTCTGGAAACACCGTGACCGAGATTCTGAGGAACCCGTATGCTCCCATCTTCAGCATCACCCCAGCCAGCAGCATCGAGCCGGCGGTCGGGGCTTGGACGTGGGCGTCGGGAAGCCATGTGTGGACCGGCACGCTTGGCATCTTGGTAGCGAACCCGATGAGCAGGAGGATCCAGACGAAATGCCTGAGTCCCTCGCTCGGGATCAGGTTCTCCTGCGCTGTCATTGCGACTAGGTCGAAGTGATGCCCAGACAGGCTCCCCAGGCCGGCGATGGCCTCGGTGTGGAAGTACATCACGAGGATACCGATGAGCATGAAGACGCTGGCTGTGAAGGTGTAGATGAAGAACTTCATCGCCGCGTATCGGCGATCCTCCCCTCCCCATAGTAGAATCAGGAGGAACATCGGGATGAGAGTCATCTCCCAGAAGACGTAGAACACGAACAGGTCGAGAGCTACGAAGACGCCCAGCAGGGCGCCCTCCATGATCAGCAGCAGAGGGAAGAAGAGGTGTCCCCTCTTGGCATCCCACTCGACAAGCATCGAGATTGGAATGAGTATCGCGGTAAGCCAAATCATAGGGAATGATAGGGCGTCAGCCCCGACCTTCCAAGTGACACCGATTGAGGGGATGAGGTTGACCGCCTCGTTCTGCAGGACGTAGCCTCCTTGGGTGATGTCGGTCCAATCGATGCTTCCCCACTCGCCTAGGAAGAGCAGGGTCGTGATGGCCGCCACCGCGAGAGCTATGCCCATGCTGATGTTTCTCGAGACTCGCATCAGCCCCTCTGCCGACGACTTCGGCAGAAACCTCGGGAGGACAATCAGCGCCAGCCCCATGAACAACGGGACCAGCGTAATCACCGACAGCGGGTCGTCAATCAATTGCTCACCCCCCATAGCAGGGCGAATATCGATATCATCCCGACCGCAGCCATCAGAATGTAGTCACGGGCACTGCCCGTGGTGATTCTGCGGATTTGTACCGAGCCTGTCGCTGAGTTTGATTCAATCTGCTTGATTACGCCGTCTATGACGTTCGCGTCGAACCACGCCGAGAATGCTGCGAACGGTATCGCGGTCTTAGCGAGGGCGACCTCGTACAGGTCGTCGAAGTATAGCCTCCTCTGAAGCGCCTCGGCGAGCTGTGAGTCCGCGAGTTCCGAGACATCCTGCGAGCCGAACCTGCTCGACAGGTCAACGAGCCATGAGACCAGCGGACTGGCCTCGACGCCATCAATCAGCCTGCCTCCGTGGATGCGTGAGGCGATTACGGGACCGATGACCATCGCGAGGAGCATGGTTGTCCACCCAACCAGTCTGAGATAGGAGTCCTCAGGTAGGAAGGCGTGCTCTAGGGTGTCGAGTAACCCGTGGTACGATAGTTCGGCATGATGGGGATCGCCCAGATAGTCTGAGGCTCCGAGCAGAGCGAGGGCGAAGCCGCCGAGCGCTGTTATGACGGAGAGGATGATTAAGGGCTCCTTAATCCAAGGAGTCGTCTCGTGAACGTGTCCGACAACCTCGCTCTTGGGAGGTCCAGCGAAGGTCATCAGCCACATTCGAGTCATGTAGAAGCCGGTCATGCCGGCAGTTGCGAGCACCAGCACCGCTGGGACTAGCATGAGGGGTTCCTCATGCAGGCAGGCGGCCCAGGTCTCGGCGATGATGCCTTCCTTGGACCAGAAACCGCCAATCAGGGGAATGCCTATGATGGACATCGAGCCGAGCATCATCGCCGTGGCGGTGACCGGCATCCTAGCAGCGAGTCCTCCCATGTTGCGCATGTCTTGGGGGTCGAAGTCGCCATGGTCGTCACCCTCGTTGGTGCTGTACTTCTCGCTGAGCTCGCGCACGTGGTCGTGCGCGTGGTGTACCTCGTGAATCACCGAGCCGCTGGCCATGAACAGCATGCCCTTGGCCATGGCGTGATTGAACAGGTGGAACATCGAGGCCCCGATGACGAAGTACCCTGCGTGGTGCTCGTCGATGTTGAGGAACAGCAGGCCTGCGCCCAATCCGGTGAAGATGTAGGCTAACTGGCTCATGGTGGAGTAAGCCAGGACCTTCTTGATGTCGTTCTGGACGAAGGCAATCGCCGCTGCCATGAACGCGGTGATGCCTCCTATCCAAGCGACAGTCAGGGCGAACTCCTCGAGCCCGGCCACGCCATTGACGTGGACATCGACGAAGGGCACCATGCGTACGACTAGGTAAAGGCCAGCGTTTACCATGGTAGCCGCGTGAATCAGGGCGGACACCGGAGTGGGGCCCTCCATGGCGTCAGGCAGCCAGACGTGTAGGGGGAACTGCGCAGACTTGCCAACTGCACCGATGAACAGCATGATAAGGGCCCAGTTCAACTCTCCTGATTCGACCACGGCGCCACCTACTCCGGTGGAGGGGTTGTCGAAGAGTACTGCGAAGTCCAACGAGCCGTAGATGTCGTAGAGCATCAGAAGGCCGACCACCAGGAACACGTCGCCAACGCGGGTGGTCAGGAACGCTTTCTTGGCCGCGTAGGCCGCGCTGTCCTTCCAGTAGTAGAAGCCTATGAGGAGGTAGGAGCACAGACCCATAATCTCCCAGAAGATGAATAGCCACAGGAAGTTGTCAGCCAACACCATTCCGAACATGCCTATGGCGAACAGTACGAACTCTCCGTAGAAGCGGTGGTTACTGTCTTCGTTGATTTTGTCCGTATTCATGTACCCTAGACTGAACCAACATATCAGGAAGCACAGGAAGGTAGCTACGAACAGAAGCATCAGGGTGACGGAGTCTATCCAGACCCCGACCCCGATGTCTGCGAATCCGGTGCTGACCTCCCATTGGGTCCCGGTCTGCTCGATGACGTCGAATGTCAGCCACGAGAACGGATCGACCACGGAGTGCGCCTCGAAGTGGGCGGAGCCGACCACGTAGTCGTAGATGATCCAGATGGCGATGCTGAGCGAGAGCGATAGGGCCCCTAGGCCGAAGATACCTCCCTCCTTGTATCGCTGCTTCCAAGTCTCGTTGCCGTTGTATATCTGGCCGACTACCAGTATGGCTGGGAAGGTCAGTAGAGGCACGACCACAATCAGGAAGGCGGCCTCGACGGACTCCCATCCGGCTAGGAACTTGAGGGAGGGTGCGACCAGTAGGAACGGCACGATTGGGACTAGGAGTTCCCATTCGTTTTTCGAATCGCCCATTCTATCACCTCAGTTCCTCAGGAGGTTTGCCTCTTCCAGGGAGATCGTCTCCTGGGTGCTGTACAAGGAAAGCAGGATGGCGAGTCCGATGGCAACCTCCGCTGCGGCAATCGCGATGGCGATGGCGGTGAACACCCACCCGTCGACATCGCTGTAGTGGCTTGCTCCGGCAACGAAGTTGAGGTTGGCAGCGTTCAGCATCACCTCGATGCACATCAATACTACGATGGCGTTCTTGCGGGTGAAGGCCCCCAGCAGTCCTATGCTGAACAGGATTACGCCGAGGCCGGCTATCCAACTGGCCTCGATCACTGCTCCCCCTCCAAATCCCAAATCAGATTCGCCAGTCTCTCGTCGCGAACTAGGTACGACGCTCCAATCATCGCCATCGCGAGCAGCAGTCCCAGAATCACGGTGGCCAGCCACCAGTCGCCGAACAATGCCACGGCGAAGTCTAGGGTCGAGGGAGCGTCGCCCGCTCCTCCCCAGATTGAATGGGACATCACCTCGGACAGCAGGATGAGCATGAAGGCGAGGAGTCCTGCCTGCGTAAGTGCGGAAAGGCCTCTCATTCAGACGTCCTCCTGAATCTGCTTGCGCGTCAGCATGACGCCGAACTGGACCACCAGCATCACAGACCCAAGATAGACTAGAATCTGGATCGCAGCCAGCATCTCCGCGCCGGCCATGACGAAGACGCCGGCCACAGCGAAGAAGGTCATCATAAGCGACAGTAGGGAATGCGCGACGCGTCTGGAGTAGACGCATCCGAGGGCTCCGCCTATGGCGGTGGCGGCTAAGATTAGGAAGACCAAGGCCTCGAAGTCGATGGTCATGATTGAGCCTCCGCTCGAGCGGCCTTCCTGTCACGCTTCTTCTGCTCCTTATCGGCTCGCTTGGCGAGCTCCATGTCGACCCTTTCCTGATGCACTGCGGGGAGCACTCTGGTCCTGCTGGCGTCCATCCAGAGGTCCTCTCTAGAGAATTCTGACATGCCATCATACTCGTTGGTCATGAAGAAAGACTCGAATGGGCATGCCTCGGCACACAACCCGCAGAACATGCACCTGCCGATGTCGATCTGTCCTGAGACGATGTCCTGCTCGGCAGGCTTGAGCGTGCTGGAGTCGATGGTCTCAACTCCGGAGCCGTCAGACCAACGAACCGTGGCCTTGTCGCCAGACAGCTCGATGACTTCGGCGAAGTCATACTGAGCGGGGGCGTCTGCATGTGCATTTACCAGATCGAAGTCGGCGGCAATCCCATCGTAGTCCTCCTTCTCCCTAGCCGCGTAACCGCCCTCCTCCAGCTCGTCACCATATCCATGCCAGTCATCACCCTCCTCGGCTAGCTCGAGGACGTTGACCCTGACCTCCGAGGTCATGTGCAGGCAGTCGTTGGGGCAGACCCTGACGCATGCCTTGCAGGCAGTGCAGGTCTCCCAGATGATTCCGATCCTACCGTTGTAGTTACCGGGAACGAATAGCCAAGGCTCTAGATCCTCCAACCTCTCGTACGGGTACATCACAGTAACCGGCCTCTCAAGGAACGGCATAATCTCGCTCGTCTCCCGGTCCGCCGAGAACTTCTGCCAGAGAGTAGGATGTTCGACGCCCACCCTATTTCGCGTGGTTGAGTCAATCATGGCTGCAGACTTTCCGTGGTAGTCGTTCCTGAGGATTGCAAGCCTACCGAGGAAAGGTACCGTCCTGAGCGCTGTCTTGAGGGTCATCCACATCGGGCGGATGACTAGGTTCCTGAAGTTGGGAGTCGCATGGGGGTGTCCGGTGTTGGCCCTGTAGTTCATCTCTTCACCCCCTAATCCCTGTGGCTCCCTGGTGATGCCTTGATCACCGTCTGAGTGCTGTACGGCCTGCGCTGGACTTCCAGCGCCTCCTTGTCCTCGTCAATCGCCAGCACAACGAACAGCCCGCCCGAGATCACGGTGACCGCTGCTGGAACCCATAGCGCCCAAGGCTCCCCGGTCCAGAACATCAGACGCAGGACTATAGCGAATACCAAGTTGACCATCGAGAGCGGGAGCAGGTAGCGCCATCCGAACTCAAGGATCTGGTCCGTGCGGACCCGGTGGAGAGATGCGCGAATCCAGACGAAGACCGCGAACAGTCCCCATGCCTTGAGCAGGACCCAAGACACACCTGGGATGAGTGAGAAAACGAAGGATATCAGCCCGCCCACCAGAGGCAGGTCAGAGAGTGTGTGCTGAAACGGTGCCTCCCAACCTCCAAGGAAGAACAGGGCGAACAGTATGCACGCTGCGTAGGCGCGCATGTACTCTGCTGCGAACATCAGCCCCCAGCGGATGCCACCGTACTCGGTCCACCAGCCCTCCACGAGTTCGGCCTCTGCCTCGGGCATGTCAAACGGGATTCGCTCGACCTCGGCGATCATAGTGACTAGGAAGAGAAGGGCCCCCAGAGGCATAAGGAAGATGTTCCAGACGTTTCCTTCGTCCTGCCCCATCTGGAAGTCTACTATCTCGATGATGTTGAACGAGCCGCTCAGCACCGCGACACCAAGGACCGTGATCAGCAGCGGGATCTCGTAGGCGGTGAGTTGCGCTGCTGAGCGCATGCCCCCGATCAGGGTGTACTTGTTGTTTGATGCCCAACCAGCGAAGAACACGCCGAGGGGAGCTACTCCGAAGATGGCCATCATGAAGATGAGCGAGAGCTCTGGGTTGGCAGCGTAGATGTGAGGTCCGAACGGGACGAACGCGAACACCATGACGGTGGTGGCTAGGATGATGACGGGGGCGACCTCGTAGACCACCTTGTCCGCGTTCCTCGGGACGATGTGTTCCTTGGTCGCGAACTTCATGAAATCGGCGAAGGCCTGGAAGAAGCCGGGTAGCAGGAACCAGTATCCGTGGTAACTGCGGTTATTGACCCGCGAGACCGTCTCGAGCTCGTGTGAGTTCCCCCATGTGGAATTTAGTGCGTTCACTGCCCAGCCGATGGGAGTCCCCATCCCGAACGGCAGCTGATTCCACCACTCACCTGCAGTGACGCCGCTCTCGCCTACCCACAGACTCCTGAGGGTGGTGGTGGCACCTAGCCTGTCCATCAGACGACCTATGAACTTCCGCTCGATGTACGGTATGGCCAGCATGGTCGTCATCATCATGCCAAACACCACTGTGCACATGATGGTGGCATGCATGAACGACTCAAGAGCGGGTTGGATGCTAGCGAAACCGCTCTGGATGTTGAATATGGGGCCGACCGTGATCGGGTTCTGCCAGGCCCAAGTGCTGGGAATGGTCACTTCCATGTCGATGTCACTGGAGGGCAGTATATCGTGCACGTTGTCCATCGACCAACTGCAGAAGGACTCTGACCACCCAGTTATGTCCATCCAATCACTGCTAGCCATCATATCACCTGTCAGTCTCCCCTATGCATGGGTCGAAGGAACCCATGATGGCTGGTATGTCGGCGACCTTGTAGCCGATCATGCACTTGGCCGCGTATGGAATCGTGATGAACATGGGAGATCGTATCGAAACCCTGTATGGCTGCTTGCCTCGTCCCTCTCCGCCGCCAGCGATGTAGAACATCGACTCCCCCCTACTGTCCTCGAAGTGATGTGCACCGGTCGTCCCCTCTGGAGCCCTAGTCGGTGCCTTTGCTAGAATCATCGGGTCTTCCGGCTCGTGGTAGGTGTCAGCACCGCCGGGCATCTTGTCAAGAGCCTGTAGCACCAAGGACGCGCTGACGCGCATCTCCTCGACTCTGACTCTGTATCGGTCATAGCAATCGGCGCCCTTGATCGACGAGCGTTCGACAGGAGGTGCCCAGTCGAGTTCGCTGTATACCGAGTATGGGTGTGCCCAGCGGATGTCGTAGTTCACTCCGCCAGCGCGTAGGTTCGGGCCCGTGACCCCGTGGTTGACCATCTCCTCGGGCTTGGCGTAGCCGACTCCTTGGCTGCGAACTAGGAACACCGTGCTCTCGTCGAACAAGGCCTCGTACTCCTGAATCCTATTCAGGAACAGCTTGAGCTTGGCCCGCGCCCGCTGGGCGAATCCATGCGGGAGGTCGCGCTTCACGCCGCCGACGCGAGGGAAGTTGTAGTGCATGCGAGAGCCACCGAGTTCCTGCAACAAATCCATCATCATCTCGCGTTCGCGGAGGCACCACACCATGACGGAGAGGTTGCCGATGTCGGGTCCGTAGGCCCCCAGCCACATCAGGTGGCTCGCTATTCGCTGCAGTTCCACCGCCACCAGCCGGATGTACTCGGCCCGCTCCGGCACCTCAACCTCCAGAAGGTCCTCGGCGGCGTAGATGTAGGCGTGCGACCACGTGTTGGCACTGGCGTAGCAGAGTCTGTCGCAGTAAGTGGTGATCTGGGTGAAGTCTCGGGACTCGCATATCTTCTCGACTCCCCTGTGGATGTAGCCTAGGTCGGGTTCGGTGTCGACGACGGTCTCGCCGTCGACCTTGACCTTGAGCGTCCATAGACCGTGGGTCATTGGGTGCTGAGGGCCCATTGAAATCCACATCTCCGCCATCTTTCCACCTCACTTAATCTTGCCAACGTCGGCTGGCTTGCGCATGAATCCCTGAGCGTCGTCGTACATCTCCTCGAAGCCGTGATAACGCAGATGATGCTGCTTCTGCAGAGGATGGAATCCCTGGGGGGTCTCATGCGGCTGCAGAACCCTCCTCATGCCCTGATGGCCGTCGAAGTCAATGCCGACTAGGTCCCAGGTCTCCTTCTCGTTCCAGTCGGCCCCCACCCAGATGTCCTGCACCGAATCCACAGACGGGGTCGTGGTGTCTGGGATGTGGACGTGAATCTCGAGCTCGATAGGCACACTGGCTCCCCTCAACTTCGTGGGATTCGCCATCATGGGCCGGACTAGGCCGTTCTCGATCGGGGGATCCCTGACCCCGGTCCTCAGCAGGTGGTACACCACCTCCCATCTGCGCTCGGCTTCGACATCGGGCCAGTGGATGCCGGTGACCATCGAGCAGTGATCTACGGCGTGCTCCGAGTAGAGATTCTCGGCTAGGAATCTCCAGCTCTCTGGTGATGCACTGACAACCACCACGTTTCGTGGGTTTGTGCCGCTCGATCGCTCTACCACCTCTGCTTCCACGCCCTCGATTGCTGACGCCGCATCGGCGACCGCCTGGGCGGCAGACTTCTGGGAATCGGGTGAAACTGTATTGCCCATGCTAACTCCTACTCGTCTCCGGGAATCATGGGGGCAGTGGAAGCCGGGATGGCGTCGTCGGGGGCCGCACCTATTCGGATAATCTTCTGCCGCAGTTTGTCGAAGCCGTCAATCAGAGCCTCTGGCCTCGGTGGGCATCCTGGTATGTATACGTCGACCGGAATGACCGTATCGACACCTTCGAGGATGTTATACGACTGGAAGTAGGGTCCGCCGGAGATGGCGCACTCGCCCATGGCGATGCACCACTTCGGCTCGGGCATCTGCTCCCACAGCCTGACTATGGGATCGGCGAACTTCTTGCTTACCGGACCGTTCACGAGAAGGACGTCGCACTGCCGGGGACTTGATCTGAAGAAGACCCCGAATCGTTCGGCGTCGAATCTGCTGGCTCCGGCTGCGGCCATCTCCAATGCGCAGCACTTGATGCCGAGGTGGAGCGGGAACAGGGACTTGCGCTGTCCCCAATTGAACATCCTGCCAGCGAGTACCCCGATGATGTCCTTCATCCGGCTTGCCTTAAGCGCCTCGTCGGTGACATCGCCCACCACGTCCACAAGCATCCTGCTGTTGAAGACCGAGTAGTTCTGACCCTCTTCCGCCATGCGCTCACCTCAGATGTAGATCCGCCCTCGCTTTCGGAACACGTGCCACACCCCGAGCCCCATCAGGATGATGAATGCAGTAAGGGTAGCCAGAGCGCCGATGATGTCCTCGTTCAGCATGCCGTCTTGGACGGCGATGACACCGCCGAACGCTAGGAACATGAAGGCGATGTCGAAGACTAGGAAGATGATGGCGTACCAGTAGTACTGGAAATGGAAGTTGATGTGGGCGTCCCCGACAGGCTCGGCACCGCACTCGTAGGTGCTGTCCCTGCGGATGTACAGGCTCTGGTCGGTCTCGTAACCCGGAAGCAGCCAAGACCGCATCTTCGTCGGGTCATTAGGTGATTTTCTAGGCCTGAGGACCGCTGCCATGACGAAACTACCCACGGGGAATCCGATTCCCACTAGCGCCATCACAGCGACAGCGAGATAGGCCTCGGGAACAGAAGTCATAGCAACACCCGTCGGTCCCTAACGGGACCGTCGGGTCATTGCACCTGAATTTGGGCAATAAGCCTATCCGGGCCTGAGTTTGGTGACATGTCTAGTCCTCAAACTGATTTTCGAGGGCCTCGGCTATTCGACGGTTCTCCGAGCGCGAACGGAAGAACAGCACTATGACGAGAATGGCACCTAGGACTATTGAGCCGTAAACGAGGGCTTGGGCCATTTCCTCGGACAGGCCGATGAAGGTCGAGGGCATCTCGGAAGTCATTGTCAGGTCGATGGGTTCGCCTGCGACGGCGAGCCCCTCCGGCTGAACTGTGACAGTGAACAGGTAGGTGTCGTCATCCAGCAGATCGCTGGGCGGAGTGACGCTGACTTGGACCTCCTTGGTCGAGCCAGGTTCGAGCTCGAACTCATCGAAGTCGACGTTTACCGTCCAGCCCCTTAGCGACTCGCTGGAGATTACCTGGACGTCCTCGACGATGTTTCCGTGGTTTGTGATATACAGAGTGAAGTAGGCCTTGTCCGGGTACTCAGCGGTCTGTTCGTCCTCGCCCTCGAGAGTGAATCTGAGGTCGTGAATCGTCCTGACCTCGACGATGATGTCGACGGAGGTGCTCTGAGCTGTATTCTTCTCCGACGAGGCGCTTACTTTGACCACGCCTGCGACGCCATTGGCGACGCCCTCCAGGACCTCCAACTGGACCTCGACGAGTGCTCTCTCGCCCATCCCCAGCGTCATCGTGCCCTCGACCTCCACGCCCTCTACCGTTATCGTCCTCAATACGGAGGATTCCATTCCGGTGACGGTGATTACCGCGGTGTCCCCTCCGGGGTAGTCACCGGTGTTCTCGACCCAGAACGACGCAGTCATGGAACCACCAGGAGGGAGGGTGGCCTCAATCTGGTCGGGTATCTCACCCGGGCTCTGGGGCGATATTGCCATGGCGTAGTTGTAGTTTGAGACTACCACGCTGAGTGTGTGCTCGTCCGACTCAGTGGTTCCGTAGATTGCTATCCTTGCCAGCACGCTAGCAGAGTCAGCGTCCTCCTCGCCCTCAACCAGAATATCGAGATATACCGTCTGCATCTGCCCCGGATCCAAGACGATCTGCGTGATTGTGTTCCCTTGCGAGTCAGAGAATGACGACTCCCACATGGGGGAATTGCACCCAGTCTGGTCTCCTGGGTCACAGGCCAGCAGCTTGAATGTGTCCTGGATGTTTCCAGAGTTGGTCACATCGATTGGGAATTGGACCGTCTGGCCGGTTTTACCCGTCTGTTGGGTAGACAGTACGGAGGTGGTGACGCTGTGGCGAGCGGCCACTGACACTGTGAGGTCCTTCGAGTCATAGGGTGTACTGCCCCCGCCGCGCCCGACCGTGAAGGTGATGACCGTGTCCTCGGCCGCGCTCGCGTCCTCCGGGACGAAGATTTCGGCAGTGACTGTCTCCTTGTTGTTGCCGGAGTGCGAGCTACCGATGGTCACCGAGGTCTGGGAGAAAGAAATCTGCCAACCCGGAGGCAGTCCCGTGGCGCCTATCGACATGGTCTCCATGCCGTTGCCCCGGTTGGTAATCTGAACGCTTACCGTGTCTGAACTACCTGGCTCCACGTTGCTGAGTTTGTTCTTGCTCAGAGTCATCGATGCTTCGTGGCTCTGACCTACCGTGACGGTCAGAATCTGTTCACAGCCGACTGAGGTCCCAGCACGTCCTTGTATCTTGATTCCGACTTGTGTCCCGGACTCTACGGAGTCATCTGGCGTCACGCTGAAGGTGAACGTATGGCTGTCTTGGGATCCTCCCGGCTCCGAGAGAAGCTTGCTGAGCGGGCTATCGAAGTCAAACCATCCCGAGATATCGTACTCGGAGTCCTGAGCCTGAGCGTTGGCAGTGACCGTCCACTCCGTGTTTCCAATGTTCTCCACCTCGAACGAGTTGGTGGCCGAGGCCCCGGGATCGAGATTGTGGGAAGTGAATTGTAGGTCGGGCTCACACTCCTTGCGCTCTGGGATCTTGAGGGTCAGAGTGATGTTGTCTTCAGCCTGATCAGCAGCATTTGGGTCATTTGTCACCGTGGCCTTGAGGATGAAGCAATGGTCGCCCGCCTCAGTCGAGCTCCCATCAGGCACATCGACGGTCACTTCGACGGTCTCCTTGTCCTCGGGATCGAGTTGCAGTACCTGCGGATCGACGGTGGCATCTAGGGTGTCGGACTCGCAGTCGCTGTCCGAAGTCATCTCCAACTGGACGTTCGCCTGCTGCTCGCCGTTGTTCTCGACCTCGACGTCCCAGACCACGCTGTCGGACTCAGTCGAGTCCCCATCGTAGGTCTTCAGCTGCTCATCGGTGGTCAGCTTGACTGAGTAGAGTCCACCGCCGTCGCCTGCGGTGGTGGTCACCGTCACGTCGTCACTGGCGGGGGACCCTATGCCACCCGTTGCTTGGGCGTTGACGGTGGTCTCGCAATCGCCATCGGCCTGGTCGTTCACCGAGACCGTTAGTTTGACGGTCTCGGACTCGCCTTCGTTGACCGTGACTTGGAACGTGTCCCAGGGATGAGCTGAATCCGTTGCAGTCGTTGCCCTGCTGGGTGCTGAGGGACACTGTGATGTCCTCATCGCCGTCATTGGTCACGATGATGTCATACTCGGCGTCGTCATCTGTCGTGGCCTCCTGAGCCGTGGGGTTCGCGGAAAGCGACACTGAAACGGCCGCTGAGGCTAGTGGTGACGCGATTGTGAGCAGCAGCATCGCTGTGAGGATTGCTGCAGAAGGAGTACGCTCCATCGTGACCCCGAGATAACCGTCCCTCTAAGGACTTCGGGCACCGCGACCCCTAGGGTCGCGTAATTTCACGCTTCAACCAGTTCGTCGGAAGAGGAGTCGCAGTGCAGGCAGTTACCCATCGAAACGATGTCGCAGCCCTGCACCTGCCCTGCCCTGTGGTACCTAGCGCCACACTCGGAGCAGGCCCACGCCTCGCCCAGTGTGATGTCCTGACTACATATCCAGCAGGGAATGCCACTACCCTCCTCTTCCTCATCTTGTTCGCCCAGTCCGAGACTGTCCGCTATCTTGCTCAGGGAGTCAGTCTGAATCAGGCTAGAGGAGTTCTCCCCCCTGCGGGAGTAGACATAGAGGCCGCCACCCACTAGAGCCAGTACGATTAATGCGATGAGGAGTGTCTCGACCAGAGAGCTCCCCTGCTCTCTGGCGGCAGGAAGGACGTCGATCTCTATGCTGAAGGAATAGCCTTCGATGTCGTCGGCTTCGACCAACTCGACCACGACGACTCCATCATCCCCCGAATCAGGGGTGAATCCCACATCCAGACTCCTAATCTCGCCCGGTCTGAGGCTGACCACCACGCCGTCGAGGATCAACGGGTTCCATCCCTCCGGCCCGGAGACCTGGAGGATGTGGGAGATTTCCGAGTTCCCGGTGTTCTCCAAGTCGATGTACAGCGTGGTTGGATATCCCTCGTGCCCGGTGGGCTGGTTTGTCAGGGACCAGCTCACTCTGGCGACTGACTCCACAAGCAGGGAAACCGAGTCACTGACCTCCACGCCCTCGCCCTGCATCACGAGGGTGACGATGGGCTCGGAGGATGCCTCGGCCGAGAGGGGTATAACCACTGTGCACCAGACCGTGGACGAGGCTCCTGCAGCGAGCGAGGAGGGGGCGGAGCAAGACGACGACCAGTCATCGTCGGGCACTTCGAGGTTAGTGGTCGGGCGCCAGGTTGTCGAGCCTTGGTTGGTGACCATCCAAGCGAGATCGAAGCCGGGGTCGCCGACCGGGTGGGCCCCGACTCCCAGCGGGTGGTCTGCGACGGTGCCATCGGGCAGGGCGACCATGTGGAAATCCAGAGTTGGAATTGCCCCCGAGAGGACGTTTAGAGTCCTGTTCCAGTCAACGTAGAAGCCGTCACTTGTGGCGAATCTGAGTTCCAGATCTCCGCTGACGGCCACTCCGTTGCCCTGCAGTGATACCGACCAGACACCGGTCTCGCCGGATGGAATGCTGATGCTGTCAAGCCCACCTGATACGGTCCACCCTCCGGGTATGTTCCGCACATACGGCTGCAAGTCCAGCAACCGGTTGCCGTGATTGTTGAGCTCCACTTCGATCTCTAGCAGCGCGTCAGGAGCGATGTCGTGCTCGACTCCATCAGAGGACGGTGTCGTGGTGACCTCGTCTATCGCCCTTACCACAAGCGGAATGTCCTCGCTCCATGAGTCGGAACTGACTCGTGAGTGGATGGTCACCGCGGCGTCGAATACCGAGCCTGCGGGTATCATCGCCCCAGGTGGGTTAATCGTGATGTCGATGACTCGGCCCGAATCCTTGGCCATGGTCCCGGTGGAGCCATGCGAGGATCCAGTGAACGCTCCGAGGGTATCCAAACCGAGATGCCAGCCGGCAGGTGAGACCAGTTCCACGTCGTAGGTCTGGGCGCCGTTGCCCTCGTTGAAGACCAGTATCTGCAGTTCCGTTGGCTCGAGTGGGCTGACCAAGAATTGCTCACTCGGCATTACGATGTCGACTCCGGCCAGAACGGGCACGTCGAAGTAGATCACGAGCTCAGAGGTGACACTGTTCTCGACGTCGGTCCCAGTCACGACCATGCTGTAAAGTCCGGGTGGTGGTGGCGCTGGGTGGACCATTGTCAGGCTCACCGATTCGGTCTCGGCCGCTTCTAGGTTGAAGGTGTTCGACGTGAACGAGGTGAACCAGTCGTACTGCATTCCGTTCTGGATTCTCACGGGGTCGCTGACCTCTATCGTGGCGTTGGTCTCGAACAGGGCGGTATTCATCAGCGAGAGATGCCATGTGGTCGAACTGTCAGTGGCGTCGCCTAGGGTTACCGTCTCCTGCTCGGATGAAACCCTGACTCCCGGCGCGCTGACAACCACCGTCTGGGTGAGGTAGTTGTTGCTCTCTGAGGCCTCCTCGACAGTGTCGCTCGGGTCTATGTGGAAGGTGAATACGACATCCCCCTCCTGGGTCGCCGTCCAGTTCCACTCGAGTACGGTCGACTCTCCTGGAGACATACTTAGTTGGTGGGTCCCGAGAAGGTCGCTATCTGCCCGAGCGATGACGGATAGGTCGGCGACGGAACCGGCGCCTTGGTTCTGAATGACGACCGAGACATCCACCTCCTCCCCCACTTGGGGAATCGGCGAGGATATCTCGAAGGAGTTCTGTACGAAGGCTGGGTCCGGGCTGAGGTCGTTGACGTTGACGCCTCGCACGGCGAGTGCGTACGGCTGCCACGTTCTGCCACCACCGTGCTGGGCGTCGCGCACGCGCACCGTCCACGTCCCGGTGGCGGCGTTGTCGATTAGCACGACCTCGACGTTGTTGGTCGAGTCCTTGGTCCCGCCAGTCACCGAACGCCCGTTGACGAATGCGTTGCCCTTGTATGAGACCTGTCCGTTGGGTGAAATCACCTCTAGGTCGAGGTCGTTCCTGAGTTGGTCCGAGGAAGAGGAGGATCCGGGGTAGTCCGACCAGGTCAGTACGACCTTCATGGGCTCGCCCGCGCGTGTGATGTCGAACGTGTACTCGCTCGTCTGCCCGCTTGAGAGTCTCGAGCGGTCGTCTACGAAGATCCCGACATCGCTGTCAGGAATCAGTGAATCGACTAGGTTCACCCTGCCCCACCCCTCGTCGTCGTTGGGGATGTCGCGGGCCCCCATGTCCTGAGCGCCCAGTATCAGAAGTCCCTTGATTAGGGCACCTTGGGGAGCTTGTCTGCCGATGACCTCCATGAGGTACTCCCTGACGAGTACGGCCGCTCCAGCCGCCGCGGGGGTGGCCATCGAAGTGCCGCTGTACTCGAGGTACCAGTTGTTGCTCCAAGAGCCCTGAGCGCTGTCCGCCTCCTGCGACTTGCACGACCTGACGTAGTCGCCTGGTGCGACGAGGTCGGGCTTAATCCTGCCATCGTCAGTCGGACCTCGGCTGCTCCAGTAGTACATCTCGTCGGGAGCACCGCTGTATCGATTCTTGTGACCGCCGATGGTGATGACGTTCTTGGCGGTCCCAGGAGGTGAGACGCCGTCGTTCCTCTCGTTGCCAGCAGCGAATAGCACCGTCATCCCTTGGTAGGACCAGTACTGGTCCCACGTTGCGGTGCGATCGTCGGCGTCCTCCGACTGTGTGGAGTAGCTGCCGCCCCCGCTGCCTGCACCCCAACTGTTGGTGTGTAGGCGCGCGCCGTTGTTGTAAGCCGAATTGAGCATGCTGTTGATGCCGTAGCTGTACAACTGCCCTGTATCGTCGTCCTCCATGGCCTGGAAGTAGACCTGTGCCTCGGGTGCTACTCCTTGGTAGGTGCCGCTGCTCCGGGACCCATCACCCATCACGGTGCAGGCGACGTGGGTGCCATGCCCATCGGAGAGGTCAGCAGTCGAAGAGTCACCGGGGGTGACCGAGGTCAGACCGGCAATGCGTCCGGTGAAGTCTCCGTGGTCGTCATCAAGTCCGGAATCGCCTATGGCGATTTTTTGCCCACTGCCGTTCAGTCCAGTGATGAACGTGGTCTCGACAGAGTTGATTCCCATGTTCACTCTGGCCTGGTCATTGTGCAGAACCAACAGCGGCATCGGCGCGACGTAGGAGACGGACGGGTGCCTGACTAGGTCATCCACGTAATCGAGAGAAATCATTCCCCACATCCTGCCCTGCTCGGGGGACCAAGCCTCCTCCAACCATAGGGAAGCTGCCATCTCCAAGGAATCCTCGAAACCCATTCCCGGCTGGTCATGGCGTATCAGGTCCGAGTCCTTCCAACCTAGGACCTCGACTAGAAGCGACTGCTCACCGCTCGCCATCCTCAAATCGGGATGGATGAGGAGGCCTGAGGGGACTGCGTATACCGCCTCGACAACCTCTGTCCGGGAGAGCGTCGAGATGGTCTCGGGTGTGGCCTGCACTAGGAATCCGGAAGGTGGTATTGTGGATCTGACCTCAAGATCACCTGCCTCAAGAAGGGCCTGCCTTCCCTCCCAGAGACCAACCTCGCCATCAATGAGGACCATTGCCAGATCGCTCCTTGGCTGAGCCAGTTCGGTGCTCATCTGAACCGCGGGGATTAATCCGGAAAGAGTGAAGACACCTATGCTGGAGTCTGCTCTGGTTGCTCTGATGTCCTCGAAACCGGAGTAGATTGTTGGCGCCCCAAGGTCCTGAATGCTATTGGAATCAGGAGAGATTTCCACCCTCTCGTACATGCCATCCAACGACGGCGAAGAGGTGTCTGTGGAATTCTTTGACTGCTCGATTACTGGGATGTATGACAGTAGAAGAATGGCAATCATCAGCGTCACGGAGCGCTTTGTCATCGGCTACCGCCTCGCAGTCCTCAATTTGAGCGTATGGGTTCTACGAACCCATGAAGAGTCGTGATTGGGGACTAGAAGAACCGGTACTGGGTCTCGTCGAAGAACAGCTCCATCGTCCATCCTCCCACATCGTGCGTCCACCTCTCGCTCCTCTGGCCGGAGTAGGAATCGTAGTAGAGCAGAATCTCGATGGTGTAGTTCTCCCACACCGAGGCACCATCGATGAGCAGCTCCATGTCGTCACCTGAGACCGATGAGTGGGCTGGTAGGTACTCTCTCTGGAACGATGACCTAGATACCTCTAAGCCATCCGAATCAATGAACCTAATCTGCAAATCGATGTTCTCGATGGTCCGGCTGCCGTCGTTGTCTAGTTCGACCAAGACGACGTGGCCCGGTCCTCCCTGTCGGTAAACCACGTCCAGACTCACTCTGTCGTAGGGGACTATCCAAGTCAGGACGAATAGGCTGGCAGACAACAGTAGTACGACTGTCAGGGAGGCGAATATGACCCGAGTTGGGGAGATGAGTCGGGTTGCTCCCTCCTCAATGCTCTCCAGCACCTCGTGAGCCATCTCCGTGTCGGCCTCCTCGGCCTCGCTGCTGAGTTTCTCGAGCAGTCCCATGTCAATCACCTCCTAGTAACGTGGCCAGCAAGGTCAGTATCGCCGATGAGAAGGGCTCGATGACCATCACGTGCTTGGTCGAGCCGCTTATTCCTGGAATCATGTTGAGAAGTGACAGGTCCGAGGCCCCAAACCATTGACCCCCAGAGTCGTGCCAGTCGGAATCCCATCGGTAATCTGAGCATCGAGGAGGACGCCCCTGAAAATCGAACTCGGTCCCCTCGAACTCAGCTGAAGCGCGGGCGGAGACGATGATTCTCTCGCCTTGCACGTCATCCAACTCGATGATGCTGTACGGGGCCACCACTTCCCTGATGTTCACCGTGGCCCGCTTCAGGTTCTCCCCCAGTGCCTCTAATTCCTCAAGCACCATCGGCGGGGTGACGGGTACATTGCTGAGACGGATGTACATGCGCTCGACCCCGTCCCCACCCGTTTCTGATTGCGAGGCCGAATGACTGCGTGGTCTTGATTGACATGAAATCGGTCATTCCCTCAGCTAGGAGAATAGTGTCCCCTCTCTTGTTTATCGCTCTGCCAAAGGCCTCGATGTACAATGACATTCCTTCCTCCGAGGCCCTGAAGTCCAGAGTCGGGGTGCCTTGGAAAGCTAAGTTCTGGGTTATGTCGAACTCAAGGGAGGGGGCCGTTGTCAGGTTTATCCATCCGGGCACGTCGGTCAGGAAAATCGTCGCCGGCCACCAAGCTGAGTCCAGCCACTGCATCTGTTGCATCATTATGGCACCGACGGCCGAACCCTCGCGCCGAAACTGCTCGGGAACCGTCATGTCGATGGATATCTCCCTGCCTAGGCTGGCTTGGAGGTCGACTGTCTCGGGAATATCATGAATCATAACCTCCGTCCTGCTTCCTGCCTCTCTGTTGATGAGCAGTATGTGGACCCAATCCAGCCTGTCGGAGAGGACGTAGTGAGTCGATGTGGTGACCTCTGTAATCTCACCGACCGTCCTAATCTCGAAGATTGCATCGAGGCCGAGGTCCGTGGGCACACCCACGCTCAGACCCTGCAGGGTGAGCAGTAGGTCCTGGCCGTTGACACCGTAGACTTGGAACATGAACTCGCTGTGTGCGGGGACCCATCCCTCGAGTCCCAGACTGATTGTCCAATCTTGGCCGTTGACTTCGTTCGACCTAGATATGGATAGATCAATCGTCGGAGGTAGATCGGGGAGCCATGCCCTCAAGTGGAATCCATCAGCGATTCCCGTGGGAGCTGACTGGAAAGCGAATCCGTGAACCCAAGTCGGCGCCTTGAGGGAGCCGTCGCCGTGTACTGCCTCCACAGTGAGGTCGAACATGGAGTCTGCCTCGAGTTGGATGCCAAAGGAAAAGTCCTCTCCGGACTCGGAGCTGGTAGAGATATCCGAAGTAATACCTGACAGGACGCTGTTGACAGATTTTGCCGAGATTAGCGAAACCGCTGATGAAGAAAACGACCCCCGAAAGTCCGTTCGATGTGTTTAGCTCGGGGACATCGAGGCTTGCTCCGGAGTCGGTTCCCGTCGGAATCTGTACCCCGACAGTCGAAGGAAGTGGATCGAT
>BPDA01000007.1 GCA_019654055.1 Methanobacteriota archaeon
CTTCCACGACGTTGAGCCACCTGGCAAGATGCGACCACTGGCGATTGGCGACCACGGAAAGGCAGTGCCGCTGGAGGATCTGGACATCGACTCGTTCGGAGTCAGCACCTACACGCAGTACACTTGGAGGCAACTAATCGACGGCTGGTCGTGCACCTCTTGCGCCCGCTGCCAGGACGCCTGCCCCGCCTACGCCAGCGGCAAAGGACTCAATCCCATGGAGGTAATCCACGACGTCCGCAACTACGCTAACGAGCACGCCCCCCTGCTTCTAGCGGGCGAGCAGCCGGAGGAGACGATGATGCAGCGAATAACCGAGGAGGCTGTCTGGGCCTGCACCACCTGCAACGCCTGCGTCGACGTATGCCCCCTTTACATCGAGCACGTCCCCAAGCTCACGGACCTGCGCCGCAACGCCATGATGGAGACGATGGAGTACCCTGACGTCCTGAACACCGCCATGGGCAATATCGAGTCCGCATCCAACCCTTACGGCTTCGGCGCGCATGAGCGCGCCGACTGGGCCGCTGACCTCGATGTCAAGGTCGGCGAGCCGGCCGAGTACATCTACTTCGTAGGCTGTGCCGCGAGTTTCGACGAGCGCAACCAGAAGGTCGCGCGCTCGACGATAGCCCTGCTCAAGGAGGCCGGGCTCGATGTCGGCATACTGGGGATGCAGGAGGGCTGCTCCGGTGACCCGGCCCGCAGGGCGGGCAACGAGTACCTGTTCCAGATGCTGGCCGAGACCAACATGATGACGTTCCAGGAGTTGGGCGTCAAACGCATCATCGCATCCTGCCCACATTGCTTCCACACGCTGGGCAAGGAATACGGGGACTACGGCGGCGACCGACTCGAGGTGTTCCACCACACCGAGATTCTAGCCAAGCTGCAGGACGAGGGCAAGCTGCCGATGGTGGAGGGCAACGGCCGCAGCGTGACCTTCCACGACCCCTGCTACCTCGGACGCATAGGAGGCGTGATAGACGAGCCCAGAAAAGTCATCGGAGGGGTCGATGTGGAGACCGAGAGGCACGGCCAGGACTCGTTCTGCTGCGGTGCGGGAGGAGCGCAGATGTGGATGGAGGAGGACGCCGACAAGCGAGTCAACGTGATTCGCGCGAAGGAGCTCTCGGAGACCGGTTGCGACACCGTGGCGGTGGGATGCCCATTCTGTTCCGTAATGGTCAACGACGGCCTAGACGCGGTTGGGGCTGAGATGGAAGTGATGGACGTGGCCGAGTTGCTGTGGGAGCAGATAGTGGCCAGAGACAAGGAGATTCAGGATGTTTACGACAAACCGCTGAAGAGTCTGCCCGGCAGTGAAAGTCAAAAGTAAACTGTGTAACGTGAATTCATGAGCGAGTTCAAAGTCTTAGGAATGACCATTCCAAGAATCGCAATTTTGAATGGAGCGGTCCTCACAATTTGGGGAGCAATATCTTACTTTCTTCAAAGTACAGATCCTCCTTCAATTACTGCACTGATTCCTGCCTTCTTGGGATTCCCTATGCTCGTCCTAGGGGTATTTTCTGAGAGAGATGGAAAGAACAGACACCACTACATGCATGCATCAATGGCCCTAGCATTGGTCATGACTTTGGGAGGGGCTAGGATTGTAACCGGATATTCTGATATGTCCACCTTAGCAATAATCGCCCATCTTTTACTTCTACAAGTTGGAATCTCATTTATGATTGCAGGAATCAAATCATTCAGGTATGCTCGGGAACTCAGGGAAGCTTCAGGTGATTGAGTGCGTCCAGTCATCGGAGTCACCTGCTTCATGCGTGACACAGTCTACGGCAACTGGAACAGGCATGCAGCCATACTACCCTCGGCCTACGTCTCATCCATCGACAGGGTCGGGGGCACGCCTCTCATCATCCCCCCAGCCGGCGATATGACCAAGATTCTCGACAGCATAGATGGCCTGGTCGTCTCAGGCGGGCCCGACCTCTGTCCCGACAACTACGGGGAGGAGCCCGGCTCCATGACCGTGGAGTTCTACCCTGAGCAGGATGACACCGAGATGGCACTAATCCATGAGGCGCTGTCTAGGGACATGCCCTTCCTCGGGGTCTGCAGGGGTATGCAACTGCTCAGCGTGATGCACGGCGGACGTCTGCACCAGCACCTAGACACGACCCCGGGACACGAGGGCCACGGGGGCTTCGACGGAGTCGAGACGGAGCATGGAGTCGCCGCTAAGGAAGGGTCCCTGCTGGCTAGTCTAATGGGGACCTCGATTACTGTCAACTCAACGCATCACCAGGGCGTGGCAGACGCAGGGGACCTGGAGGTAACGGCGATAGCCGAGCACGACGGACTGATCGAGGCCGTCGAGCGCCCAGACAGAAGTTTCTGTCTCGGCGTGCAGTGGCACCCCGAGAGGGCGAGGCATGACGTTCTGTACTCGGCGCTAGTGGAAGCGGCGCGGGGTTGATGACCGATAAGCCGCGCAGCCCGGACATAATGCCACTCAGAGTGTACGACACACGCTCGCGCGAGAAGCGCGAACTGTCGACCTTGGAGGACGGCAGGGTCAGCATGTACGTTTGTGGCATAACGCCGTACTCGCCAAGCCATCTGGGACACGCTCGCTGCTACCTAGCCTTCGACGTGGTGCACCGCTGGCTGGAGGCCAGCGGTTACGATGTCGACTACGTACAGAACTTCACCGACATTGACGACAAGATCCTAGATATCTCCGACTCTGAGGGAGTCGATTACTCGGTAGTCGCCAACAGGAACATCGACGATTACCTGGAGGCCATGGACACGATGAACGTCCTTAGGGCAGACCACTACCCTAGAGTCACCGAGACGATTCCTGAAATCATCGACATGATTTCCACCTTGGAGGGCAAGGGCCACGCCTACGTCGGCGATGACGGAGTCTACTTCGAGATTGACACGGCCCCTGGGAAGTTCGGGCAGCTGACCGGCCAGACTCTGGAGATGGTGAGGGCCGGTGCGGGCGGGCGAGTCGCAGACACCGGCTCGGGCAAACGGGACCACCGCGACTTCGCGCTCTGGAAGCTGGCCAAGCCGGGCGAGCCCTCGTGGGAGAGCCCGTGGGGCGATGGCAGGCCTGGATGGCACATCGAGTGCTCGGCGATGTCACTCAATCACTTCGGCGAGCAGTTCGACATCCATGGCGGTGGCCATGACCTGAGGTTCCCCCATCACGAGGCCGAGATATTCCAGTCCGAGTGTTGCACCGAATCCGAGCCGGTGGTCGGATACTGGATGCACAACGGCTTCGTCAATGTGGATGGCGAGAAGATGAGCAAGAGCCTGGGCAACTTCTGGACCATACGGGACGCCTTCGAGCACCATGAACCCCTCGCACTTCGCTATGCGCTGCTGAGCGTGCCATACCGCAACCCCATCGACCTGACTCCGGAGTTTCTGGAGGACGCCGCCACTCACTTCAACAGGCTCGTGGGAGCATACGGGGACTCGCTCAGCTCGGATTCCGAGTCGGAAACGGATCTCTCTGGAGCCAGCGAGCGCTTCGCTGCTGCGATGGACGACGACTTCAACACCAGAGCCGCGATGATCGAGATCCAAGCAGTTGTCTCATCGGCAAACGGATCGGATGTGGCGGTCTGGTTGGAGAGGCACGCCGGGGATGTCCTCGGCCTACTTCCCCCGTCCGAGGACGTCATGGCGGGACTCGCTCAGGCTGATTCCGCCAGAGCAGAGGTGGCGGAAGGGTCGACGCGCTGCTGGCCGAGCGCGAGAGCGCGAGGGATTCCAAGGACTGGGCCCGCGCCGACGAGATCCGCGACGAGATTGCTTCGATGGGAGTCGTCGTCGAGGACGGGCCAGACGGCCCGACCTGGCGCTTGGACTGATTACTCCTCTTCGGAGACCAGCACGGAGGGCTGGCTGCTGATGCGACTGCGAATGTTGGAGTTAATCACTCCTATTGAGCCGACTACCACCACGAGAGAGAAGAAGATAGCCGCCCAGTAAAGAGGCCCGTCCATCCAAGACGCATCCTCCGGCTCCGGCTCCGGTTTGGGCTCCGACTCATCTTCCTCGGCATCGATGAAAGACCATGCAGCCCGACAGGTCACCTCGTCTGGGTAGCTGCCCGCATCAGTGCACAGGTGAGCGGGAATCGCCACCGCATCAGCGACCTCGAGGTTGCAGAACGATCCTCCGGCCTCTATGCACCCGTCTGTAGGCTGCATCACCACCATGATGGCACCGCACAGCAGAATCTTGCTGGCTGGGATGGTCGGGACATTGGCCTCCGAAAGAGTCGCCTCGCTGGACTCGCACTCCTCGAGATGTATCCCCTCCTCAATCGTCGTCGGATGCGAAATGGTCCCGCCTCGTGGTCCGTAGGTCGGCCACAGTACGGGTAGCTCGGGCTCGGGGACCTCGGCCTGATTCCCCTCACCCCCGCACACCGTGGTCTCGCTGCAGTCGTAGTCGTCGCAGTCGACGTACGGGTCACCATCGTTGTCGACACCGTCGCTGCAAGCGGACTCGGTGTCCTCGGAGCCGTCGTTGCTGGGAGGAGTGGTGTCAATCGGACCGGCTCCTGCGACCGTCCCGTCGACGCGATGACCGTCCTCGTTCAACTCCACATCGTAGTAGTCGCCCCAGAGGTCGATGGTTCGACCGCTCTGGAAGGTAAAGGGAATTGTTCAGGACGTCGAAGTAGCGCTCGTCCCCGAGCGTGAACAGGTATTCGATTGGTACTCCAGCGCCTTGGTTGCACTCTTGAAGCGCAGTGAGCATTTCGGCGTAGGTCTGCTGCGCTTCCGGAACGCCGTCGTAGGTGATATCGGTGGCTTTGGTGAAGCCCACTCCTTGGATTATCCCCTACTTCGTCGTCCATCGCCTGCATGATGTCGACGTCGCCGTAGACCGCCAGTCCGCCCACGACGACTAGGCGAACGTCAGGATCGATTGCGTCGACGACGTTGCGGTACGGGTCAGATCGGAAAGTGTCGAGCACGACTAGGTCTGCAGTCAGGCCCTCCTGGATGCGGCCCGTATGCTCGGACCAACCGATTGCGTCAACGATGTTGGTGGTGATGGTCTGGACCAATTCGTAATCGGTGAACACGTCACCGAGGACGTTCTTTGTCCCACCAGTCAGCCGTCTTCAACTCGTGCATGGAGCTCTTGGAACCCGATGGCGCCCAGTCGGGACCAATCATGATGTTCACTCCCTCGGCCTTGGCCGTGGCGATGTCGGTAGTGTCACCGTACAGCAGCAGGTTCGAGGTAGGGGACCAAGCCAGACTCCCCCCCACGTCGCCTAGGGCAGAGAACTCGTTCTGAGTGAGTGCCGTTCCGTGAATGATGACCACCTCCCCCACTAGGAGATCGTTCTCTACGAGGATGTCGAACTCCGGGGCGACTAGACTCATCGATACCCTCTGCGAGGTGTAGGAACCAAGCATCGAGCTCGCCCGAGGAGTTTCCGTCTTTGATGTGCTGACCCGAGTAATCAGACTCCAGTTCGGTGACCTTGGTGTGGATGTAGTCCTTCCCGAAGTTGTAGAGTTCAATGTTGCGCGCGAGCATTGTCTCGAAGGTGTCCGTATGGGATGTGCTGCTACCCTGCAGCGCGGTGTTGCCACCTGCAACCGCACGAAGTTCGGCGAATCGCATCGCGGACGAGTCATATAGCGAGCATCCAATGTCCTTTGCATCAGCATAGCCTGAATATGATTGCCATTGGTATCTGTTATCCCATCCGTTTGTGCCGTGGTCCCAGAGCGGAATTAGGTTGTATTTTGCGTGGTTATGAGGGTCAATAAATCCGGGGTAGATGGTGCCGCTGGTTTGAATCGAAATGACGCCTGCTGCAGTTGCCGGCGCACCTTCCTCGGCACTCCAAACTGCTTCGATCATCCGTCGCGAACCAGTATTCGCCCATCTTCGATGATATCGCTCTCAGAGACCATCGTAACCACACGTCCTTCGAGGATGTACTCTCCACTGTGGAGTGGTCCTGCGGAGGGTAGCAGTTGCCCTGCAGGTGGTTGGCCCCCCCCACTCTAGGTCGTTGGCGCCCCCCGGGGTCGGGCTGCCGTCGGACAGTTTGCCCAGTTACCGCTTGAGTCGTACCCGTAGGGGACATCCCAATCAGAATCCTCTGGCCCATAACTGACCGAGTCCATTTCAGTCCCAGAGCCATCGAGCAGGCGAATTGTGTCCCCCTCCCAGAAGTCGAACTCTATTCCCGTCCAGGACCTATAGAAGGCGATGTA
This sequence comes from Methanobacteriota archaeon, assembly GCA_019654055.1. GTDB lineage: Archaea > Thermoplasmatota > Poseidoniia > Poseidoniales > Thalassarchaeaceae > Thalassarchaeum. Next base: position 6,246 of record BPDA01000007.1, read on the forward strand.
GGCACCTGCCTCAAGGACGGTGCCCCAGCCGATACTGCATGCCGGCGAACCCCGTCGGAGATATCATCGAGCCACCACCCGCCGATGTCTATTGCATCGGAAGTTGGATTGTGCAGTTCCAAGAACTGGTCGTTGTAGGTCCCCATCGAACCTCGCCGTTCCAGTCTGTGCCGTCGTACTGCTCGTTGTTGGGAGAGACTAGGATTTCGTTGATGTAAATCGCATCGGTCGGCGCAGTCTGCGCAGATGCGACCTTTGCGGGGCCCAGACTCATCATCAGCATGAGCAGGATTGAGGGATGGCTGATGCCGCATGGCCTCCAACGCCCCGCTTCAGGCTTTGAACCTCACCGCCCTGCGTTGCAGGGCGCATCGCGTGCGAAGTGCGAAATAGGGCCCAATATAGCGGGTGTGCCAGGGCCCGGGGCGCAGCAGGTCGAGGACGGTACTCCCCGTGATGATGGTGGCCAGCATGTCTCTGGCTGGCTGCTTCGGAGGTGGCGAGTCGGAGGCGAAGGCACCCTCCTTGGGACTCAGGCTACCACTACATCGACCTCCCCCCCTCCTACGAGGACCCGCGTGACTTCACGGTAGGCGACCCGTTCTTGAACCCACTTGGGGCAACGCCTCGTGGACTGTCTACGGCAACGAGCACGGTGGCAACTGCTGCGAGCACTACCTCGCGGCTACCAAGGAAGGATGGATCCTCAACTTCGGAGGCGAGTACCCGCCCTTGGAGCGAGGACAGGGGCCGGACTTGGCAGGAGTGGGGCCACCATACTCTCTCAGTTCGGGTGCCTGCTGCCCAAGCCCACCGTGCCCGGCCAAGAGGGATTGGGCGAGGGTAGCATAGTGCAGGCGACCAACGGCGACCTCATCGCCATGGGCTGGTTCCCATACCCGAGCACCAGCGGGGCGGATCAGTTCTACGCCTTCCTTTTACGACGCCGAGGACCAGGATTGGAGCTGGTGCTACAATCGTCCTCCGGAGGCGTTCTACGATCGGTCGTGGCAGGTCGAGGTGACGGGCCCAATCAGCAGCATCTACGGGAGTGGACCATGGGCGAGCATCGTCATCAGCAACTTCTGGCACCAGGTGGCCAACCGCGGGGGCCAGATTAGCACTGACGGGCTGAACTACCAGAACTTCGACTTCCCAGACCGCGATGCGAGCCTCGATGTCATGGAGGTGGACCTCGATTTCGACGAACTCGGCGTGGAGTGGGACTACACCAAGCCGCACAAGGAGATGCGAGCCTTCCCAGTACCCTCGGGCGGACTATACTTCCCAGACTACTTCGACAATGACGTTGACGCCTACTTGGACACGTCACTGAGCTGGTGGGCCGCGACCAACTCCAACGGCAGCAGCCTGCCTTCGCAGTACTGCTCATTCGACTCTTCCACCGCGCTGCACTGCGTCACAGCGGGAGGTACCGTGCTGCAGCACATGCTGTCATGGGACGGCGGGCTGACTTGGGAAAACCAGACCTACAATCTATCAGGCGTCGCAACCGAGTTGGAGGAATGGGAGTTCCATGCCAACGGCGAGCACGACCTGTTCGTGCTCAACGTGCGCTACCAGAGCGCCGAGGGGCCTGACGTGGACGTTGCATGGCACGTCAGGGAGTACTCTGAGAGCCTCGTCCCCGACATGAAGACCTACCTAGGACAGGGCGACCTAGACTCGACTTCCGGGGCTGGCAACGACATCAGGTTCGACTTCGCCAGCATGGGAATCCTGCCCGACGGCGGCGCCTTCATCGCATACCATGACTCCACCGATCCCGACCCGCTGTTCGGCGTCGAGATGCTGCTTCCAGTCAGGTACGGACCGGCAGTCGCCTAATCATTCGCCAACTCTGAATGTAACGGCGATGCCATCGACTTCGAACGAGTCCGCCTCGCTCGGCTGCGCACCCTCGTTCAGGGCGGCACTGCCCGCCCTCGTCTCACTCTGCACATGACCCCAGTCTTCGTCGGCCAGCTCCGCACCCTCAATCCAGACCGACAGCGAGATACTATCCTCGACCGCTAGGTCCAGCTCCTTGCGCTTCGACTGAATCCTACGAATCACGTCGCGCGCGAGTCCGCGCGACAGCAACTCGTCGTCTACCGACATGTCGAGTACCAGTGAGACGTCACCGAAGTCTTCGTCTGCCAGCGTGGCTGCAGAGTACCCGTCCCTCTCAGTACGACGAACCTCGATATCATCCATCGTGATCTGGTAGCCGGCGAGGGCGGCGATTCCAGCCTCGATCTCGAGCAACAGGGAGTCCGCATCCGCGGTATCCAGCTTCGCCAGAACCGCTGGAAGGTCGGACCTGCACTTCGCCCCCAGGACCTTCCTGTTAGGCTCGAGCACGATCCTCTGGAAACGGTCCAGATCCTCCTCGGTCATCAGATTCTCGACATTCAGCTCCTCAGCCAGAATGTCGTGGAAATCTCCGAGCCCGGGTCCGCCGATGATCCAGCCGTTGCGGCACGGTAGTCTCTGCCGACGACCCTCGTCGACTCGAATCCGGCGACCTGCCTCGGCTAGATTCCTGACCAGCGCCATCTGCTGTTCCAGCCCGTAGTCACGTGGAGGGAGGGATCGTTCCACGAGGCTGGAGCCGATCGGCCAGTCCGCGAGGTGGACCGAGGAGCCGGAAAGCGCGCGGTGAATCACATCGGGCATGAACGGCGAGACTGGAGCCATAAGTTGGCAAACCAGAAGCAGGACCTCGTGCAGAGTGTGCTGGCACCCCCTCTTGTCGTTGCTGTCTGCTTCCTCCCAAAGCCTGCGTCGCGAGCGGCGGACATACCAGTTGGATAGATCGTTGACCACGAACTCCTCGAGCTCGCGCCCGGCCTTGTGGAAGTCCCAGTCCTCAAAGTGCCGGTGGTAGGAGTCGGCCATGGAGGTGACCTTGGACAGGACCCAACGGTCGAGCGGGCTGCGCTCGGACACAGCGACGTAGCCCTCCTCGGAATTCGCATCGAATCCATCCATGGCCGCGTAGTCAGCGTGGAAGCGGTAGACGTTCCATAGCGTGAGAAACATCTTGGCGTAGGATTCTCGGACCCCGTTGGGGTCGAAGTTGGTCGGTGACCATGGCGCGCTCTGCGTTGTCATGTACCAACGGATAGAATCCGAACCCTCCTTGTTGAAGTGGTCCCAGGGGTCGACCCCGTTCCCCTTCGACTTGCTCATCTTCTTGCCATCCTTGTCGAGGATGTGACCGAGAGAGAGACAGCGGTGGTAGCAGGTGCTGTTGAACACCGCGGTGGAGACCGCGAGCAAGGAGTAGAACCAGCCGCGAGTCTGGTCCACGGCCTCGCAGATGTAGTCCACCGGGAACGAGCCAGTGAAATCGGACTCGTTCTCGAACGGGTAGTGCCACTGGGCGAATGAGGCGCACCCGGAGTCGAACCAGCAGTCCATGACGTAGGGCTCGCGCACCATCTCGCCCGAGCAGCCATCCGACGGGCAGTGCAGCCTAACGTCGTCGACATAGGGTCGGTGAAGCTCCGGGGGGTCGGGCGACGCATCGGTCTTCATCGAAGTCATCTCATCGATGCTGCCGACGCAGTGCTCGTGGCCGCAGTCGGAGCATATCCAGACCGGTATTGGGGGTACCCCAGTAGCGCTCACGGCTGATTGCCCAGTCCTTGATGTTCGACAACCATTCCCCCATGCGCTTGGTACCGGTCCACTCCGGCGCCCACTCGACCTCGGAGTTGTACTGCAGTATCTCGTCGCGGACCGCGGTCATCCGGACGAACCAGCTGTCCATGGCGTAGTACAGCAAGGGGTGGTCCGTGCGCCAGCAGTGAGGATAGTCGTGAGTGTAGGTGTGCTCGCGGTACAGCAGCCCCTCATCCGAGAGATGGTCGATGATGTCCGAGTCGCAGTCCTTGACGTAGCGCCCGTCCAGCAGAGGGTGAGTTCCGGCCACAAAGCTGCCATCCATTCCTACAGTGTGCTGTGCTGGGAAGCCGACCTGCATGCCGAGGTTGTAGTCCTCCTCGCCGTACATCACCGCGGTGTGGACGACCCCGGTGCCGTCTGTGGTAGTGACGAAGTCCGCTTCGACGATTGTCCAGGCGCTGTTCGAGCCGTCCCTGTCCACGGCGTCTGAGAACAGGGGGTGGTAGGCCGTGCCCAGCAAGACCGAGCCGGGAAACTCGTCAACGACCTCGATCTGATGCCGCAGGACGTCGGCCAGCAGATCCTTGGCCAGAATTATCTCCTCGCCCACCTCGGCTCCGCCCCGCCCCTCCCAAGACCCGGAGGGCGGCTCAGTGATTCGGATTCGGCAGTAGGTGACATCAGGACCGACGGCAAGACCGACGTTGCCCGGCAGAGTCCACGGCGTGGTCGTCCAGGCGAGCACGGAGGCATCATCGTCCACAAGTCGGAACTTGATGTAAACTGCTGGCTCGGAGACCTCCTTGTAACCCAGCGAGACCTCGTGGGTGGAGTAGCTGGTCCCGGTCTGGGGGCAGTAGGGCAGGACCTTGTGGCCGCGGAACAGCAGCCCCTTCTCGAACATCTGCTTGAGCGACCACCATGCCGACTCGATGTACTCATCGTGCAGGGTCACGTACGGGTCATCCATGTCCACCCAGAACCCCATTCTCTCGGTCATCTCGCGCCAAGCCTCCTCGTAGGTCCAGACGCTCTCCTTGCATCTCTCGTTGAAGGCCTCCATACCGTAGGCCTCGATGGCCTCGTTGGACATCAGATCGAGTTTCTTCTGCACTTCTATCTCGACGGGCAGGCCGTGAGTGTCCCAACCTCCCTTGCGCTCGACGACGTGTCCCTCCATGGTCTTCCATCGGCATACCATGTCCTTGAACAGTCTCGAGATGACGTGGTGGATGCCCGGTCGCCCGTTAGCTGTGGGAGGTCCTTCGAGGAAGGTGAAGGGGCTGGCGCCATCTCGGCGTGCCTCGATAGTCGCCTCAAAGGTCCCCTCTTTGCTCCAAGTTTCCATCAAGGCATTCTCTAGAGCTACCGGGTCGAGATCGCCGGCAGGTTTGGGTACGCCCATCGGTCCGGCGACCTACGGCGCTGTATTGAAGATGCCCCGGTCGCCCATAGGGCGAATTCGTCATTTAGCAGACTTATTAGTGACCGCCGGGACGCCTTGAACATGTCTGAGACATCCACTATCGCAGTCGGTGGGATGACCTGCACGGGCTGCTCTGGCCGCGTGAGAGACTCCTTGGAGGCTCTGGATGGAGTTCTGAGCGCTGATGTATCTCACGAGACCGGGCAGGCTGTGGTTTCGCACTCGGGGACGGGACGCGAAGCAATGCTCGCGGCGATTACCGGCGCGGGCTACATCGCCGACGGGGCCAGTGCCGACTTCAACTGGGGGGACGGAGAAGTCTGGAGGAAGTCCGCGAACAACACGAAGTGGTGCCTAATCGGTTGCAGCATTGGCGATTTCGGAACCATAGCAGCTTTCCAGTTTGTATTCACTGAATCGGGATGGAGTCCGATGATGATTATGGCGCTGGCCATGTTCAACGGAATTATGACTTCAATCGCCCTTGAAACTGCCATCCTATCGGCTCAGATGGCACTGAATGAGGCATTCCGGGTGGCAATCGGAATGTCATTGATTTCCATGCTCTCGATGGAAGCGGCGATGAATATCGTCGACCTTGTATTGACTGGAGGGGCCAAACTGACTTGGTGGGTCATTGTCCCAATGCTTGTCGCAGGCTTCCTGACACCTTGGCCCTACAACTACTGGCGGCTGAAGAAGTACAATGCAGCGTGCCACTGAATTGGGGGAAGATTCATGCAAGATTGGGACCAATTAAGCAAGGAGATTGTCCATTGGATTAAGCAGTATGCAGAGAGCAATCAAATCACCTCCCTGATAGTAGGAGTTTCAGGAGGTATCGACTCCGCCGTGACCTCAACCCTCTGTGCAAAAACTGGTTTGAATACCATCGTTCTAAACATGCCAATCCATCAAGACACCTCTCAGTATGATCTCTCCAATCGGCATATTGACTGGTTACGGAGTAATTGGGGAAATGTGGAAAGTCATATTATCGATCTTTCCGAAACTTTCACTACCTTCGATAATGAAGTTGGAGAATGTAAATCCAATCTTACTCTGGCAAATGCTAAGGCTAGACTAAGGATGACAACATTGTATCATTTTGCAGGTTTGACCAATGGGATAGTAGTTGGAACTGGGAACAAGGTAGAGGATTTTGGAGTGGGCTTCTTCACCAAGTACGGCGATGGCGGGGTCGACATCTCCCCTATCGCTGATTTGTACAAGTCCGAGGTGTATGCGCTAGCCGATGCATTGGGAGTGGTCAAGGAGATACAGGACGCCGCACCGACGGATGGACTCTGGGACGACGGTAGGACCGACGAGGACCAGATGGGCGCGACCTACGAAGAACTGGAATGGGCCATGCAGGAGGCAGAAAATCCCTCTAGTGGTAGCATGACTGATAGGCAGAAGGAAGTGGTGGCAATCTACGAGAGGCTGCACAATGCCAATTCACACAAGATGAATCCAATTCCCGTGTTCAGTAGGTCGAAAATCACCAAGGGAACCTGATGGACCAGATTACAAGATCGTTGACAATGCACTGCACAGCCAGCATCGCAGCCCCCAGTATCATCAGTTCTGAACTATTTACTCCGTCTTGGTACGCTCCGTAAGCCAGCAGTCCCATCATCACGTTCCCAACCGATACTAGAAACAGTATGCCAATCACCAATATAGGCGTCCAGGAATAGTCGTTGGCTAGGTGGAATATCGTGCTCTCAATCCACAAGGCAGAGGGAATCAGCACGAGCAGAAACGCCAGAAGGAGCCTGTTCATTCCAGACCCGTCGGACTCGCCCCAAGGCCATCTGAGGGCCTCTAGGGCGGAGACTTCCATTTGGAACAGAGCAATCCACCAGAACATCAGGTATCCCGCGGCAGCTACGAACATGAACGGGACGATGTAGGTCTGCCACGATGACGGGATGCCACCCCATAGCGCCATCCTATCCTCAGCATGTGATATCCCGTAGGCGTAAGAAACTAGGACGAGAGGACCTAGGACCAAGGTCGCAACCAGGATGAACTCTCTAGTTATCTCCATAGTGCGACTACGGAGATTCCGTTCATAATATGCTGTCGTTGCCTAGTGACCGTGCTCGATTAGCCCAGCAGCATCAGCCCCGTACAGCACCAGGACCATCAGCACCACTCCGATGAGCACGTTCTTCAGCGCCTCACGACCGGTCTCGGGGTTGTGAATATCGGGCAAGGTGTCCACTGTAGCCACATACAGGAAGGTACCTGCAGCGAATAGCATCGCCAGCGCGATGAGATGCCCGTCTAGACCTTCCAGAGCGTAGAACGAGACCATAATCATCACAGGCGTAGCAAGTGCGAACAACAAAACATCCCTGATGGAGTCGTTCCTGTTCTCTCTCTCGTGCATTGAGAATACACCCAAGCTGAAAGCAGCCGGGACCTTGTGAATCAGAACTGCCATTGCGACCAAGGCGGTGACCGCCTCTGATGCGCCCGCAGCAGCAGATCCGATTGCCAACCCATCAGCCGCAGAATGCAGAGACAATCCGAGGACGAGAAGCCAGGGCGCTGCCCCGTGATGCACATGCTCGTGTCCGTGTTCGTCATGGTGGTCATGATGTTCTTCGTGTATTGCATGGCCCATACCAGATCCTTCTAGAATCAACATCATGATGAATCCAGCCAGTATGGCTGCTCCGATGATTAGATTCTCAAGATTCTCTTCTTCATCTCCATGACTCTCTTCATGAACATGAGATGTAATCAGTTCCTCTATCTCCTCAATACCGGTCGAGGCATTGATTTCTCCAGACTCGACTTCCTCTATGACATGCTCAATACCTTCAGACAGGGACTCCTCTGATTCCCCCTCATCATGTGAGTCTTCATCCTCTTCGTGGCCATCATGCTCATCCTCATCATGTCCTCCCATGAGTCCCTCTATCTCTTCGATGGCCTCAGATGCATCGATGTCGCCATGCTCTAGTTCTAGGATTACTAGAGCCACGGATCCAGCTAGTGCATCCTCGTCGCCGTGCTCGTCATGACCGTGTTCATCGTGACCCCCTGTAGCCAACTCGAAACCTTCTGGAACTACAACGAGAAGGGCGGAGGCCAACAGAATCCCGGATGCGATACCCGTGATTCTTTTGAGAGTCTCTGGATCCTCCTTAATTTTACTGAATATTGGGAATAGACCTCCTATGAGGGCCAATATCAGAGTTAGTGCTGCTAGTTCGATAGGGGCGCTTGCTGCTGCCATATCGCCGCCGATTGATAATACATATATAAAAAATGTTATTAATTCTGAGTACCTAGGACTGCCATGAGCAGAGTAATTTCGTTCAGTGGAGACAGGGAGTTCGCACGCAGATTGGACTCCATGATAGAGAATTCAGGCTACAAGAACAGAAGCATGTTCCTCAGGGACGCCAGCCTGCACTTCGCGGATGCAAATCGCGGCGGCGACCTGAGTACGATGGACGCAGATTCGGTCACCGAGGGAGTGCTGGTGATATTCTACCAGCACGGAGTGGAGAGTAAGATCCTGGATATCAGGCACTCCCACTCAATCCAGGTCTCTTCCTACAATCACAACTGCTTGACTGAGAGCCATACTTGCGTGGACACCATGCAAATCAGAGGCGAGGCAGGATCAGTCAAGGAAATCTTCGAGAGACTCAAGAATACCAATGACGTCGACAGGGTATCCTTCGTCTCCGCACCCCTGCGCGAAGCAGGATGCTGCTGAATGTCTGCCAGCCGAGGTCGAGCCTGCGTCGCATTGAAGGAGCGACGCTATGACCAAGTGATGTGGAAATACCCTCGCAACTTGAGTCGATGCTCACCGGCTCGATGGGGTCGACCAAACAGAAAGCGGCCCGGTTGGTCGTCGACTTGGCATCTACTGCGGGTGCAACGGAGTTCATCGAGGTCGAGAACGCCCACGTTTCAGGCGTGAGCGTAATCACAGGCGGGCACGGACTCAGACGTTTCCTATCCGACCTGTCTGGTGACCCCGAAGGCAAGGTGGCAATTCCCACCACTCTCAACTCGGGGGGGTGCGACCACCAGAGGATGGAAAGGAGATGGGCATAGACCATCCCGACTTCCTCGAGCAGCAGTTCGAGATTGTTCACGCCTACTCCGAGCTCGGAATAGACACTATCCTCTCGTGCACGCCCTACGACCGAGGTATCGAGGCGGACGAAGGCATCGGCTCTTGGGCCGAGTCCAACGCAGTTTGCTTCTCCAATTCCTACACCTCGCTCGTGACCAACAGGGAGTCGGGCCTGTCCGCATTGGCTACCGCACTCACCGGCTGGGCTCCTAGATGGGGCTTGCATCTCGCTGAGAACAGAGTCCCGAACATCCTCGTGAAGGTGGAGTGCACTATGGCCGACTCCACCGACTGGAGCATCCTCGGGGACTGGATAGGCAAGCAGATTAGGCCTGAGTGGGGCCTGCCTTGGGGCCCGATGCCACGAATCACAGGGCTCCCGGAATGGGCCAGCTTCGAGATGCGCAAGGCGCTGACCGCAGCAGCCGCGAACTATGGTTGCCCCATGCTATGGGCAGATGGCCACACAATCGAAGCGCCCGAGGTGGGGAGCTATCAGGGAGAGTTGACGTTCACCGAGGACAATCTGGCCGAGCGCTACCGTGAACTCTCGCCTAAGGGCAGGTCGACCTCGTCGTCATCGGATGCCCCCAAGCCAGCGTCGGCGAGGCTCGCGCGACTGCTGCGGCAGTAAGGGCTAGGATGGAGCTGGGTGAGGCCATCCCGGACCAGCGCCTTGGATCTTCATGAGCGGCCACAACCACGATCTAATCTCGGCGGACGGTACTCTCGACGTGCTGGAGGAGGCGGGAGCCCTAGTGCTGCGTGACACTGCCCCGAGGTCACCCCGTACAACCGCACCCGCTACAACCACCTGCTGACCAACTCTCTGAAGGCCGAGCACTACCTGACCAGCGGACTCAACAGGATGCCTACCAGCGTCGCCACCATTGAGCAATGCGTGGCCCACGCCTTCGACCCGACACTCGTGTCCGGCGAGCGCCCGGTGCTGAGCTCCAAAGCAGCGATGCCGATGCCGTCCGCGAAGCCCCAGCGTAGTGGGAGTATGCCTCCGACGGGAGCGGAATACCAAGCCAGAGCGAGTGGACCGTTTCAGGAAAGGCGTTGGTTACCGACGTCCCAATCACCTACCTCGGATACGCAACCGCGATAGCGGCACCGTCGAGGAGCCCGGCCACCCGTTGGACGGGAAAACCATCGAGGACACTGTGCTAATCTACCCCAAGGGCTCCGGCTCCACCGTCGCGCCTTTCGTGCTAATGGGACTGGTCTATTCCGGCAGGGGCCAATCGCGATAGTCAATAGCGACGTATGCCCGCTCACATGCCGGCAGCCTCGTTGCTCGGAGTGCCCTACGCCCACGGCTTCGGCTCCGATCCCACGATGGGGGGTCAACACGGGGGACGAAGTTGAGATATCTCTGAGCGGTGGTGTGACGACCCTGAGGGTCGTCAGTAGGGCAGGAGAGGATTGATGACTCCCGGTGCTTCGCACCGGTTCCGTGTCTGAGCGAGCCGACCCCGAACCATGCCGGGAGCAGGACCTGGGCTTGTTCGAGGTTATAGTCCGAGATGGCGCCGCACGGATAGGACGGCTGCATACAGCACACGGTCATCTAAACACGCCAGCCCTGCTCCCTGTGGTAAACCCCGAACCTGAGGACTATCGAGCCACGCGAGATGTGGGAGAGGTATGGCGTAGACGCTCTAATTACCAACTCGTACGTCATCTGGAAGCACGACGACCTTAGGGAGACAGCGCTGGCGGATGGCATTCACTCGATGCTCGACTTCCCGGGAGTGGTGGTCACCGATTCAGGCACCTTCCAGTCATACGTCTACGGCGATGTTGAGGTAGGGGTCTCTGAGATAGTCGAGTTCCAGCGTGACATAGGCGTCGATATCGGAACCATGTTGGATGTATTCGGCCGCCCCGACATGAGTCGGGAGGAGCTCGAGGAATGCGTCGATGAGACTGCACGGAGGGCCGAGCAATCCCTAGAATCGGCTGGTCCGGGAATGCTTCTGAACGGGCCCGTGCAAGGAGGTCTCCACGAGGATCTCAGGGCCAGCGCCGGCAATCTCATGGGCTCGGCCTCCAGTGAGTTCCGAGGATTCCCGTACACCCCGTCGGAGGCATAGTACCGCTGATGGAGAAGCAGAGGTACAGGGAACTGTTCGAAATTCTGCTCGCTGTCAGATCCACGACCCCCTCTGACCGCCCAGTGCACCTGTTCGGATGCGGCCACCCGATGCTATTCCCGATGGCAATTGCCCTGGGTGCCGACCTGTTCGACAGCGCAGCCTATGCAATCTTCGCTCGCGACGACCGCATATTGTCTCCTCATGGGACCTTCAAGCTCGAGGGCCTGAATGAGTGGCCGATTCACTCTGCGACCTGTTCGGCCACACTCCCGAGCAGGTTCGCGAAATGGGTACCGAGGAGCGATCGACCCTACTCGCTCACCACAACCTCGAGATTACCCAGGCAGAACTCGCACGCTGCCGCGAGGCGATTCGCGACAGTTCGATATGGCAGCTCGCAGAACGCCGAAGTCACGCCTCACCACACCTCAGGAATGCCTTCGAGTGGGTGCTTGAGCAATTCGAGGAAATCCCAGACGGCCCTGTCGGAGACTCGGCCCTCGAACTACTGGCGTCGACAGACCCCTTGAGGAAGGGTGGAGAGAGACTCAGCGAAGACATCGGAGCGAGGCCATACATCCTGCATCTGCACGCCCTTCTATCCCTGAGGTGGAGGCCACCGGGATCCTGGTGGGATGGCTCAGGCTCAGGCCCTGAGAGGGTCGTTCTGATTGAGGGCACATCTCCTCCCTGGCGCCACTCCGCCATGGGGGCCGCTGTCACAGAACTGCTCGAGGAGCCTAGCAGCGTCGTCATGCTCTCGACCCCCCTCGGACCCATCCCGTTCAGCCTAGAAGACGTCTCCCCGTGGTGCCACCTCGACTGTCCCGAAGAGGTCTGGTCGGAAGCGTACGAAGATGAGGAAGTCAAGAGGCCCTATTCGAGATGGGCCTCGCAGACATCCCCCTCGTTCGCACCGGGCCGAGGGGGATTCCGGACTCCGACGATGTCGGTGCCGTGCGGGCTTGGCTCGACCGATGTTCCGTGGTGGACAAGCTCTCCGTCCTATGCGGCGTCTCTCCTGCCGATGGCTGTAGTCTGACCGAGGGCATGGTATCCCGACGCTCTCGAACCGACCGAGTGGGCAACGTTCTGCTGGGGGACGAGCACATCCTCTCACCAAGACTCTCTGACGGCGGCATCAGCCTCGCATTGGCCGGCGCCCGACGCCTGAACACCCTCAACCCCTCTCCTCCTGCCCGCTTCGGCGAGCAGGTCGACGAGGTCTCGGACCACCCCGGGGTGCCACGCGTCTGGCTACTTGATGACGCCATCCCGTTCGTCGGCAGGGGCCGTAACGTGATGCACGGCTACGTGCTCGGTGCGGACCCTCATTTGACTCCTGGACAGCCTTGCTTGGTGGTCGACGGAAACGGCGCACTGGTGGCCCATGGCACAGCCTTGTCGACCGCGCGAGAGATGGCTCACCTCAAGAAGGGAGTCGCCGTCAGGGTGCGTGACGGGGCACTGAGGGAAGATTAGACGCACCTCGGGACGTGTCGGGGATTAGTTCAAGTGGCGTATTGCCAAGCGAAAGTCGACTCCTATAGGAGTCGAGGGTCGAACATGGACGGTGAAGGAGACTCGACTCCGATTATCACTGCTCGGAGCCTGGGCAAGATGTACGGCCCGCACATGGCCTTGGAAGACGTCAACCTCGAAATCCCTCCAGGGGCCGTGGGGGTACTCGGCCCTAATGGGGCCGGCAAATCGACTCTGTTCAAGTGTCTGCTCGGCCTGATAACCACCACCTCGGGGGAGGGAACCGTCCTAGGTTACGACATCAGGACTGAGGGGGACAAGATCCGCTCTCGCATCGGCTACATGCCGGAGTACGACGCACTTGACCCCGACCTCTCAGCAATTGATCAGGTCCGGTACGCCGGAGAACTGGTGGGCATGAACCCGGCCCACGCCACCCGCAGGGCCCACGAGGTCCTGCAGTACGTGGGCCTGAAGGAACAGAGGTACAGGAAGATAGAGACCTACAGCACGGGGATGAAGCAGGCCGCCAAGCTGGCCTGCGCCTTGGTCCACGACCCCGACGTGTTGATTTGCGACGAGCCCACCAACGGCCTCGACCAGAAGGCCCGCGAATTCATGTTGCAGACCCTGCGACGCACGGTGTCGGATGGCAATCGCTCCGTTCTGATGAGTAGCCACGTCATGGACGACGTGCAGGAGGTCTGCGAGAGGATAGTGATGATTCACAAAGGCAGGATTGTGGTGCAGCGCAGAATCGAGGACCTCGCTAGGCAGATTGAGCGCGAGATCGAAATCTCGGTGTGGGGCGGTGCCAGTAGGATGCAGCAGGAGCTCGAGACGAGGGGCTTCAAGGTTCGCCGGCTTGGCAGGGTCCTGCGGGTGGACAGGGTCGATGAAGGGACCACTAAGGAGGTCCTTGAGGCCGCAGTCTCTGCCAACGTCCAAGTCAGGCAAATGAGGGAGTACGAGCCTGATTTGGAGGACATTTTCCTGCTCATCATGGAAAGACTCGGTGCCGAGGTCAGGGGGACTTCGGATCTGATGACGACGGCTCACACGGGAGGTGACCGCGATGAGTGAAGACGGCATCGACATCGAGGGCCACAAGACGCGGATGGAGGTCGCATACGGAGCCGGTGACGGTGACGACGAGGCCAGAGCTGTGGTCGCCAGTAACGAGGCTGAGCTGGGTTCCATCTTCGAGCAGTCATACCGTCCTTGGGACGGCGAACTGGGCCCTAGGTGGGTGAGGAACTACGCGATCTTCAGGCACCACGTGTACGGGCTGTTCAGGGGCACTGGACACCGGCACTATCACCCCATGGTCAAGCTGACAATCTTCGTGATACTCCTGTTCTCCCTGCTCCCCGTCCTGATGCTGTTCCTCGCCTCACTCTCCAGTGACGGATTCATGACCGACTTCTTCTCTAGGATGTGGGGAATCAACCGCCACAACCTATGGGGACAGGTCCTGGGGTACTTCCCTCGAAACCTGTGCTGCTGGCCCCTTCTGACCGCTCTCGTAGTGGGCGGAATGATATCTGACGACCGAAAGAATGGCACCAGTGCAATCTACTTCTCACGTCCCGTGACAAGATTCGACTACACCGCCATGAAGTATCTCAGCGTGGCCGTAGTTCTAGGATTCGTCATCGTTCTCTCGTACTTCGTCTACTACACCTCTGCCATAGTGTTCAACGGCGAGGGCTGGGCCTATCTCGTGGACACCCTGCCGATGTTTGTCGCCGGGCTGATTGCTGGGATACTCGTGGTAATCACCTACACCTCCATCGGACTCGCCCTATCCAGTATCAGCCAGAGCCGCTTCTTCGCCGCAATCGCCTTCCTGAGCGTGATTTACGGCACCAAGCTGCTGGCACTGCTCATCGAGACCCAGTTTGACACCTCGATACTGTACGTGCTCAGCCCCTACGACTGCCTAGCCCATGTCGGCCAGTGGCTGTTAGGCATCGATTCCAACTACGACCACCCAATTGCGTTCTCCATCGTCTCCGTGCTGGCTATCAACGCCGCCTGCGTGGCACTGCTGACCACTCGAGTCAGCTCGCTGGAGGTGACTAGGGAATGAGTGACAAGACACCGGCGGTGCTCATTGACCAAGCCTCGAAGTGGTATGGAGAGGTTATCGGAATCAACGACGTCTCTCTGGCTATCGACGGGGGAGTAACCGGCGTACTCGGACCGAACGGGGCCGGCAAATCCACCCTGTTCAAGCTCCTGATGGGGCGGCTCAAGCCCAATCAGGGAAGCGTCAGGCTGTTCGGCGTCGACCCGTGGACAAGCACAGCACCATACCGACGGGTCGGTTACGTTAGCGAGTCGGAGAGGATGTACGACTGGATGACCGGCCTAGACTTCGTCGCCACACTCGCAAGGCTGCATGGGATGACTCGCGAGGAGGCCACTGCGAGGGCCGAGCACGTCTTGGACTTCGTCGGCCTCTCTGATGTGCGGAACAAGGAGTTAGGAAAGTACAGCAAGGGCATGAGGCAACGCGTGAAGATAGCCCACGCACTGGTCCATGACCCCGATCTCATCATCCTCGACGAACCGCTCCACGGCTGCGACCCGATAGCCCGGACGAGCATCATGAGCGTAATCAGGGAACTCGGCTCGCAGGGTAAGACCGTCATCATATCGAGCCACATCCTAGAGGAGATAGAGCGCATCACTGAGCAGATTGTCATCCTCCACAACGGCAGACTGCTGGCCCTAGGCAACCTGCATGCCATCAGGGCCCTCCTCGACAAGCACCCGCATCGCATCCTACTGACCTGTGACGACCCGCGCAGCCTCGCTTCCCAGTTCATTTCCGAGGACCCAGTCTACGGGGTACGCTTCCCCGAAGAGGGGCAGCTTGAGATTCAGACCAACGACCTCTCGGCCGCGCATGCTATCCTGCCTCGCGTCATCGTCGACTCAGGGACCGACGTCTCTGCCATCGAGAACCCCGACGACAACCTCGAGTCGCTCCTCGGCTACCTAACGGGAGGTGATTCTTGATGGACGCTAAGGGCAGGGCGCTCAGCGAGACCGTCTGGACCCGCTTGGACCGCAAGGCCGGCGCGATTACCGAACTAACGATTAGGCAGCTCAGGCATCGACTATCCACGTGGGTCGTGCTCGCCGTCGGCGCACTAGTCATGATTCTTCTCCTCGCCTTCTACATCGACGAGATAAGGCGCGAATCCGAACCAGTCGACAACGACGGTGACTCCGTCGACTGGGACGAGGATGGTTACCCCTTGGGCCAGGAGAACAAGTACGGGACCAGCGACTGGGACGGGCAGGAGTATCCCGGCTCAGGATACTACGTCATGACCGGAGAGATAGACTGGAACGACGATTCAAGATTCCACAGTGGGAATCACACTTGGGATGGGCAGGGCTATCTCGATGCCGAGTGGGTAGACCTTGACTACACTGGCAATAGGTGGTCAGGAATCATCGACTGGGGTCAAGCGAATCCCTGTCCAGAGGGCGATGCGTTCGATGATTGGTGGATCGAATGGGGCGAGGCCTGCACCTACGACGACGGTTCTTACTTCGTCTCGGGCAAGTTCAGGGCATCAGGAACTGTCAACATACCCGAGGGGTACTACATGCAGTGGGGGCACATGACCCTAGAGACCTATGTGGAGCCAGAACCTGCTTCGATGTACATTGACGAGGACAGCATACTGTGGGACGGCGAAGACGTCTCCGAAATATATGTTGAAAGCAATTGTCAGCCGGGTTGGTACTATGGCTCAGTATACATCTGTAATGGCTTCGAGGTGGACGACGACGGCGACTGCTTGGTGGAAATGTATGATGATAACAACAACGGCATTCCCTGCGACGTGATTTGGGTTCTCGACGCTGACAGGGACGAGATTGTTGATATTCGTGCAGATTACAATGTCAATGAGGATATCGAAGAGGGCAAGTACCAAGGAGAGTCATCACACAGGACGTTCATCATTGGTACCGGCAAGATGGCCTTCGTGTTGATGCTTGGAATCTTCATCCCGCTGTTCCTCGCTCTCGGGCTAGTGAGAGACGAGACCGAGAACGGCACGCTGCACTACCTCCTCTCGAAGCCGATCCACCGAGCCGAGTTCATCACCTACAGGCTGCTCGGATACCTGCTGCTGGCGGGCACCTACATCCTCGTCCTCGTTCTACTGATGGCGCTGGTGACCTCGTTGATTGGGCCTGGAGACAGCCTAATCAGGCTCTCGGACTTCCCGGTTTGGCTCGGCATAGGCATGGCCACCTTCCTAGTTTTAGCAGCCTACGGGGCTTTGTACAACACGCTCGGTCTGATAGCGCCCAAGTACGGCGTCTACTTCTGTATCATTCTCGGGATATGGGAGTTCATCATGGGCATGTTCACCATGACCATGCCCTCTGCCTCGGTGCCGATGCTGTCGATATCGCACTGGGCACTGCAATTCATTGACGCCATCGTGCTGATAGCCTGGCCCGACACGCTGCAATACTCGCAGATTGCCTCGGCCTTCGGAATCGACTCCGGCCTCCCCTTCTTCTGGCAGCCCCCGGTGCACACCCTAGGAACCCAGAGCCCGGTCGCAGCGATGCTGGTGAGCGTCACGGTTCTGCTCTTGATTACCTTCGCTATGATGGGTATAGGCCAGTCCAGCTTCAAGAACCGCGAGATTATGTAAGCAGGGGTTTCGCTATGGAGAAGTTCGTCGGAGACCTGTCTCTGTTGTGGCGACTCGATGTGATGCCTCCGATTCCGCGCCTGTCATGGTGGTGGTACTGGGTAATCATGTTCGTACCCGACCCGGATAACCCGGGCCGCTCGCGCCAGCTGATGGTGCTGTGGTCGACCAAGGAGACTCCCGCAATCCGAGTGAGCGGACACTGGTGGAAGCCCGGCTCTAGGATGTCGATAGACGAGCATGGGGGACACGTCATTCCCGGGATGGTGTGTGCATGGTGGTACGACGGCAAGCGGATGTTCGAACCACTCGTCATCAGGGAGTGCAGAATGGCCCTAGTCAACGACGAGCACCCACTATGGCCGGCATCCGGTACTGGCGAGGGGGCGGGTGCGATAGTCCCGATTCTGGACGAGGACTTCTCGCTCGGGATGCGACCCGGCAACGAGGGCTTCTGGCTCTGCCTGACCAGCGACCCCGAGGCTCGAGCAGAGGGCGCGCCAACCTCGTTTGAGGCCGAGCTAACCCCCTGGTGGGGACCTCCCAGCACCCTGACGTACAGGAACAACGTGTACGGTCTGGACATGGGTTACGACATACTGAGGCTGCAGGGGACAAACTGAGCCTCAAGGTCGACGGCGAGGAGTTCGAGGGCACGGCTTACTTCCAGAAGGTCTCCGTCCAAGCCCCCTCGTTCCCTTGGTTCTGGGGCATGCTCCACTTCGACGACGGCTCCTACATCGACTGGTTCAAGCCGCACATCACCCCTGGGATGACCTCGATGGACGACACGCCGTGGCGACGCCGGGACTTCATCAGGACCCCTGCAATCGGGACTGGGATATTCCACGACGCGAATCGAGGAAGGACTGAGAATTTCAAGCGCTGCGAGGTCGAGGTCTCGGAGCCCGACGGCGAGGAACCCCTCAGGGACGAGCAGGGCAACGCCCTGCCGAAGTTCAGGATTAGGATATGGAACGGCCGCACGCAGATCTCGATTGACGTTCGCGCCTGCAGCCGCGCACGCTGGACCTTCGACCAGCCCACGCGCGCGGGTATGGTGAGTCACCTGACCTACAACGAGTATCCCTTAGAGGTGGAGAGGATTGCGATTCTAGATGAGCAGGGCCTGAGGACAATCGACGACTACGGGTGGATCATGGGCAACGCCGAGCACACATGGGGAGTCCTGCACTAGCGCACAGGCACCTCCGCTCCGCACCGTTCATAACGGTGGGCCCACCAAGTGCGACCGAGGCGGTAGAGTGAGCGACGAGGACCTGATGACAAGAGCAGCCCAGCATATAACACAGGGCGATTTCATGGGAGCTATGGGAATATTCGAGGCGCACGTCGATACTAATCCCGATGACCCCGTGGGATACCATGGTTGGGCCGAAGCCGCGTTATTCGAGATCCAGCAGAACGGCAACATCGACGACAGCGGCAAAGATCGCATCAATGAGGGGCAGGTCGCCGCATACTTCCGGAAGGCGTCCGGACTCGCTCCCGATAACGCCGAGTATCTGGCTGCGCACGCCAACGCGCTGCTGGAGTTCGATCGCATACCCATGGCCGTGCGCGAGTTCCAGAAGCTGCGCGACCTCGGTGCCTCGACCGATGAGGTCGACGTGTCTTTCCACCTCTACGAGGCCGCTCGCATGCTGATAGACTCAGTTGACCTCAAGACCGACTTCGACCGCAGCCATCCGTTCGCCAGGCAGTATGTCCCGGTCGCAATCGAGTTCGCCCTACTCGGACTCGGCTTCCCATCCGCTGACGAGGCGACCGAGTACCTCGTCGAGGAATGAGGAGGGGACGGCCCTTGGACAGTGACCGCGTCATGGTCGCCATGGGCTACCACGGCGACGCCTTCCACGGCTCCCAGGTCCAGCCTGGAATCAGGACAGTTGAGGGCGCGCTCATGCGAGCCCTCGAGCGGCTGGGTTGGTGGAGAGACAGCTGCTTGGAGATGTCCAGTCGTACCGACGCCGGCGTCAGCGTCAGGATGAACCTAGCCCGAATCGACCTACCTACTGAGGTCGCCGGCCCGATTGAGCAGACTAACCTATTGAGGGCGGTGAACGACAACCTGCCCATCGGAATGGTTGTCTGGGCGGCTAGGGGAATACCCGTTGAGACTCGCATCAGACACTCGACGTCGCGACACTACCTGTTTCGCACCGAGATTATGCACGACTGGCCGTACGAAGCCGATGCCAAGGTCTTCGCCGAGGCCTGCGCCCTGTTCGAGGGTGAGCACGACTTCACCAACATGTGCAGGCTGGAGGAGGGTAAGGACCCGGTAAGGACAGTCGACGAGTGCGTGCCATGGCTTGCCCCCGACGGCAGGGTAATCGGCATCTCGGTCAGGTCCCAGGCCTTCCTCTGGAACCAGGTGCGCAGGATGGCCAGCGCGATATCTGGTACGGTCTCCGGCAGGAATACGCTGGATGACATACAATCCGCTCTGGACAACCCGGAAGACCCTGTCGATCTTGGCCGCTCTCCCTCGGACGGACTCGTGCTATGGTCGATAGAGAACGACCACTCCTCTGGTATTACCGATGGCTCGTTGCCCGACACAAGTTGGTTCTCCCAACCTCCCAGTGACACTAGGGAGCACACCAGATGGCTCGCTCTCGCCCGTCTCGAGATGGCCACGCTGCTCGAGCGTGAGTGGATGAAGCGGCTCAGATGAGCCTGATTGTGACCTCGTCACCATCCTCGCAGGGCAGCGCCTCGCGCAGGAAGGAGGACGAGATTACCTCGGCCGTCCGGGTGTGCCGGGTCAGGTCAGGTATCAGTATGGCGCAGGGCACCCAATCGTCTCCTCCTCTGCTGATCTCGGCCTTGAAGGCGGTCGCGCCACCGAACGAGCGACCTGACCTCTCGAAGCCCTGTATCCTGATGGGAACGGCCCCCTCGATGCCCTCGCCCTCCTCAAGGCCGGCTAGGACTCTCAGTCCCCTGTAGTTCGACAGGTTGTCCCCATATAGGTCGACGTTCAGGGTGCCGGGCCAAGCACCGGAGCCTAGGATGTCCTTGAACTGGTTCTGGTAGTGGGTCTGCGACATGAAGACGTGAGCCCTGCCCAGCCCGCTAGACACGACCCCACTCAGATGCACGGCCCTGCCCCGAGGCGACCGCTCATAATGTTCCTGATTGTGAATCAGAGGGCAAACTGTTGCCCTTGGACCACTACCCCCCAGCCTAGGTCCGACAGCTCGTCGGCCTGTGGCCCGGGACCCAGCAAGGGGTTGCTGTGATTCAGGTGGATAAAATGCACCTCGGCATCCCCCTCGACACGCTCACCCAGCCTCGCTAGGGTCTCGCTCACGGGAGGGTGAGGTATCTCGGACATGTCCCTCCCGGGTAGCTCGCTGGCGTCCCAGAAGGAGCCGTCGAGAAGGGCGATGTCCACCTCGAGGTCCGTCAGCCACTGGCGAATCGAGACGGCTCCATGCCTGTGGAGGGTCTGATCCCAGTCGTCATGGTCTGGCAGGAAGAGCACGGAGCGATTGGGCCCCCTAATCACCACTGCGTGGGTGTCCGCGTGCTCGTCCCTGTGCGGGACGGGCACGAACTCCATCTCAAAGCCGCAGCCCTCGCTCGGGGAAAAACGCTCCATCGCCTGCACCGTCGCAGCGCTGAATGGCCCCATCACGCTCCTTCCAGACAGTTCATCCAGTACGGATTCGCTAGCGAACAGGGGCATCTCTGAGCACCCCATTACTTCCTTCCCGAACTGACCCAGTCCGTCTATGTGCCCAAGATGGATATGAGTCAGGCTGACGCTGTCAGGGCGCGCCACGCCTTCAGCGCCAAGGGCTTCGGCCCACAGACGCATCTGGTCGGGCAGTGAGCGGCTCGCCTCAATCAGGTGCAGACTGCCGTCACCGCCGTGGACCCCGCATGCCACCGGGTGGCGGCGCAGCGATGGGTCCGCATGCGCCGACATGCATCGCGCGCACGAGCAACCTGCGTGTGGGACCCCCCCGTCCTGGGCGATCCCGAGAATGGTCAGGGTCGCTTCCATGATTCGCGGTTGCGCCATCGGAAATGAAGCACTCGATGCAAAACCGAGGCAATCGCTCCGATGGAGCCATGAACCTCACCGGGATTTGCGGGGCATGGCGGCCGACCTGTCGTGGATGCGCGAGCGCTACGAGCAGCTGCGCTCGCAGGGCCTTGATTGGGCCCCTCCAACCCTGGAATCGGCTAGCGAGCCGCGCTGCATGATCGACGGCAGGGAGATGGTCATGCTCTCTGCTAACAACTACCTCAACCTAGCCACCCACCCCAAGGTCGTCGAGGCAGCCGTGGAGGCCACTCGGAAGTACGGCGCCGGCTCGGGCTCGGTGCGCGCTATAGCCGGCACTCTGAACCTCCATCTCGAAGCCGAGCGCGTGTGTGCTCGCTTCAAGGAGGTCGAAGCGGCACTCGTTTACTCCTCGGGATACGCCGCCAACGTAGGCCTCATCCCCACCCTCGTGCGCGGCTCCGATGACGTAATCATCTCCGACGAACTGAACCACGGCTCGATAATCGACGGCGTGAGGCTGACCAAGGCGTCCAGGGCCGTGTATCAGCACAACGACATGGCCGCACTCGAGCAGATACTCCGGGAGCACTCAGAGAGCGAGAGGAAGCTGATTATCACCGACGGCGTGTTCAGCATGGACGGTGACATCGCGCCGCTGGACCAAATCACCGAACTCGCTGAGCAGCATGATGCCATGGTTCTGGTCGACGACTGCCACGGCGAGGGAGTACTCGGCGACGGCCGGGGCATAGTCGCTCACTTCGGACTACAGGGAAGAGTCACCTTCGAGATAGGCTCCTACTCCAAGGCACTGGGCGTCCAAGGGGGCATCGTCGCTGGCTCTGAGGACGTCCGGAGGCACGCTCTCAACCACAGCCGCTCGTGGCTGCTCTCCGGCAGCCAGCCACCAGGCGTCGCCGCCGCCCAGAAGGCGGCTATAGAGGTCCTGATGTCGGAGCCGGAGCACGTACGGAGACTCTGGGATAACACCGATTACTTCCGCAGCGAGCTCGATTCGCTCGGATTCGACACGGGCGCGAGCGAGACCCCGATTATCCCGGTGATGTGTGGAGAGAGCCGATTGGCGCAAGAGCTCTCGGCCGCATTGAGGCAGGCCGGAGTCATGGTGGGCGCAATCGTGTTCCCGATGGTGGCACGTGACAAGGCGAGGGTGAGGGCGCAGATGTCAGCCGGACTGACCCGCGAGGATCTACAGGAGGTCCTAGGCAAGTTCGAAGCCTGTGGAAGGGAATTGGGATTAATCTGAGGGTATGACATGAATACTAGGACTACAGAGCAAAGGCAGAGACTACTCGTGATATGGCTGGTCGCCTCGGCCTTCGGCATAATGTTCGCCGTACTGTCTTGGATGCAGGAGTCAGGGATACTTCCCCCTGCTAGCGAGCTTGGCGCGTGGAAAGGGCTCATCGCCGTTCTCACTGGGCTGGTACTCTACTGGATAGTTGCCCGAAACATACCAGGGGGTCCCGGCGATGAGTGAGTTGGGCCGCTGGCCGATTAGTTGCGAGATTCCTGTCCAATGGGGTGACTTGGACGCCCTAAACCATGTCAATCACACCGTGTTCATCAGATGGATGGAAACCGCTCGTATGCACTATTTCATCGCCTGCGACTTCACCGGTCTGTTAGAATCGGAAGGTATCGGGCCGATACTAGCAGGCCTAAAGGTGGATTACAGTGCCCCGGTGCAGTTCCCGGACACCATCACCGTACACACCACAGTGACCCGACTGGGCAACTCGTCATTCGACATGGCATACCGGATTACCAGCGCTACGAAGGGAGACGGGTCAGTTGCTACTGGGACCGTCTCGGGTGTGGTCTTCGACTACGATGCCGGTTCCAGCACTCCGATGCCCGACTCACTGCGGTCCCGAATAGAGAAACTCGAAGCCACCGGAAGCGGCTAGGAGGAGGCCTCGACGACTTCCTCGAGCTCGCCGTCCTCGGCCTCCACGACCTCGTCCACAGGTCCTTCGTCAATGGTCCTGCTCATCCCCTCGAACGGGGCTAGGCCACGATCGAGCCGGTCGAGTATTCTCCATCTGGGCGCGTACGAGAGGTGGATGTAGAGAGGCCCGGGGAAGACGAAGCAGAACCAACCCCCCCAAATCGCCAACTCGGGGATATCATTCATCATGGACAATGAGAGCACAGCTAGGCCTACGAATGGGAACGGGAACAGGTACCTGCGCCGGTTCTCGAGGCGGATGGGAGGGCGTCTCGCCACTGATGCGAGCATCGAGGAGAAGCCACCCAGGAAGGCTGTCAGGGTGATTAGGATTAGCGCTTGGAAGCCCCAATCCTTCATTGTGACCTCCAGCACCTGCCCCTCGCTGTTGCCGATGTAGCCGTAAGGAAGCAGTAGAGTGAGGCCGATGAGGAGCCCGTAGAAGCCACCGACGAAAACCGGGTGCGATATAGTCATGGGATAACGCAGGAACATCTGGCTGAGAGATCCTCCCTCGAGCATGTGCCTATGCTCGGAGTCCAACTCATCGAGTCTGTCACGCCATGACACGAACCTGCGCGCGAACGCCCTCTCTATCACCGTTACGGGTCGGTCCCGGGCGCTTTTCAAGAACAAGTCAGTTTTTTTCTGGCCCACCGAAGCCCCCCGTGCTACCTTGATTGCGTTGTCGGAGGAGTTATCATGTGGGCCTCCATACGTCGGATGCTGAGGGTTATCATGGGTGACGAGGAGCCAATCTTCACAATCACCGAGGCCAATCTAGACTCGGGTCTCAGGGGTGTTCCCGTGGGCACCTGCAGAACATCCTTCGTAGACCCCATAGAGGGCGTCCACTACGTGGGATACCCAGTCGGAGATCTGGCGAACCTCGAGGAGGAGGACGTGATTTACCTGCTGCTACACAAGCGACTACCCGACCCCGAGGAGTCCGAGGCCTTCAGGGCTGAGCTCGCCCATAGGGCCGAGGAGATTCCCACTGGGGCCCTGAGAGTTCTCGAGTCGCTAACTCCCGGGAGTGGCCACCCGATGGACTGGCTGGCCATCGGTATCATGGCTCTGGGTGCTGCCGACTCGACAGGGGATGCACGCGCTGACTCGATGAACCTCATCGCTAGGATGCCCGAGTTGATGGCCAGACTCTTCCTTCTGCGTGGGGGCAAGTCCGAGGACCTGAGGCCACGCAAGCCTGAGCTCGGATTGGTTGAGAACTTCGTCCACATGCTCGGAATCGAGGGAGAAGAGGCAGAGCGCATGGAGCGCGTGCTCCGCTTCTTCTTCATTCTGCACATGGATCATGGAGGGGGAAACCTCTCCACCTTCTCCGGCAAGGCGGTCGCCTCCGGCCGCGCCTCAATCTACGCATCCATAGCCAGCGCGATGAACGCGCTTTCCGGCCCCCTGCATGGCCGCGCCAACCAGGCCTGCCTCGAGTTCGTCCAGAGAATCGGTACGTCTGACCCCGATGAGATTGAGGCCTTCGTACGCTCCGAGCTAGCGGCCCGTCGACCGATATACGGCTTCGGCCACGGCGTTCTCCGTGCCGAGGACCCACGCGCCAGTTTACTCATCGGGCTCGGCGAGGAGATCTGCCCGGACGACGAGAACTTCCGGACCGTGACAGCACTCCGCGAGGTCGTCCCACCAATCCTCAAGGAGATACCGAAAATCAGCAACCCGTACCCAAACGTGGATTTGGCTAGCGGTAGTCTGCTGAACTCCGTCGGATTCCGCAAGCCCGACTACTACACGACCTTCTTCGGATGGGCACGTGTCGCAGGGATTTGCGCTCAGATACTGGACGAGCGCAGCGCGCGTGACGGCAGGGGAACGCCAATCTACCGGCCCAAGTACATCCCACTCGACCAGCCACACCAGCGACTCGGCTGATTAACCGGCACCATAGGTTCTGCCCGCTCCTCTGTGCCCTATAATCCTCGAGACTTCCCATGGCATGCTGGACTCGGAGGCCTCGGACATCAGGGAGTCCAGACTTCTCTCCCAGATCCACCTCTTCCTCCAGGACTCGATGAAGACCCTCCTCTCAGTGCCCGAGAGCTCGGACCAGGGTGCAACCTCTCTCTGCAGCCTGCGAATCGCATCCGCATGTCCATCTTCGGGAGTGGCATCCAACTGCGCCCTCACCTCGTCATCGAGAGGTTGGGTGGCTGGCCTCAGCCACCGCGGCTCGCCGGTTGGAAGCGTATGTACCTCCGGTGAGAGCTCGTCGGATATCGCCGTCAGCCCAGCATCCAGAATGGCCCGCTCCACTCGGATGTGGGCCGGCCAGACGTACACGGGGAAACCCTTCCTCTTCCGAGTCAGATTGGTAAGATGGCGCCCGTGCAACCCGACTGTCGTGCCGATTGTGAAGTGACGCTTGCTACCATCTAGGTAGTCCAGAGCAGCGGGCAGCATCGGGGCGCCTGCCTTCCGTTGCATCGACATCAATCTGGGCAGCGACAGTCCGATGAAGTAGGGTGAGGCGAACACTCTCTTGACGAAACTGCTCCCCCATGGTCTGAGGTAGGGCACTAGTCTGGCGAATCGAAGTTCGCTGTCTGTTCTGGCTGCGGCTTTGAGTAATCTAGGCTCGAACGAGTATACCACCGACCCCGAGGGACTGATTCCTAGAGACCCTACCGACTCGTCGACCATCTCAATCATCCTTCTCAGGTGGTCGATCTTCGCCTCTGCCGAGAACATCCCGCCCACCTTCCCACTGCTTGGATGAGGCATCTTGAGCTCGATGCAGGCGAACTTCCCCTCGCTCACCCATGGTTCGACGAATCCCGATTCCGCTAGCAGGTCATCGAGAGTGCATACGTAATCCGGCATTGTTGAGGCCTCCACGCACTCTGTGTAGCGACCATCGGCAGTTATCGAGTCGTGATACACGACTAGTTCCTCATCGGCAGAGAGTCGCAAGTCGAACTCCACGCCGTCCGAGAACCGCATGCCATGCAATAACGCATCAAGCGAGTTCTCCGGCGGTTGCTCCCAAGCCATCTAGCGGCACGAGGAGGTATCAAGTCCAATAATGCACGGACGACAGCGATTATCCACTTCCCCAATGCTCAAACCCTCAGACCTCTAGCGACGCCTAGGTATTACCATGTCAGACACAGTAGAACTAGACCGCGCATCAGACCCTCAAGCAGTACGAGGATACGCATTCTACGACTGGGCCAAGTCCTCTTTCGAGACCAGCGTCACTACTGCGGTGCTGCCGGGGTGGTTCGCTTACATTTTCCTGAAGGCGAATGGGTTGGAGGCAAGCGTACTCGGCATGGACATGACCAGCGACGCGATATGGTCCTTCTCTGTTACTATCGCTGCCCTTTTTGTTGCCATCCTTGCTCCCTCCCTAGGGGTCATCGCCGATCGACGCGCAATCAAGATATGGTGGCTAAGGATTCTGACTTACTTAGGAGCCGGGTCAACATTCCTGCTCGCCTTCGCTCCTATGCTTGGGATTTCCCACCAGTGGGTTTGGCTGATTGTAATGTTCCTGATGGCAAACGTCGGCCTTAACGGCGCGGGAGTGTTCTACAATGCCCTCCTCCCCCATTTGGGGACCGATGACGAGATGGACGCCATCTCGAACAAGGCATATGCCTACGGATACCTTGGCGGCGGACTTCTTCTAGCAGTCCACCTTGCAATGTGGATGACACTCACTGGAGATTGGATTATCCCATTCATCATGGCCTCGTCCGGCGTCTGGTGGCTGGGATTCGCTTGCTTGACCTTCGCTTGGGTCCCCGAGCCTCCAATCGAGAACGAGATGGAAACACTCGGGGTTGCCGACTCCGCGAAGTTTGCCTTCAGTGAGCTGAAGACTACCCTTGGGCAAATCACTCGCTTCCGCACGCTTTTCATCTACATGCTTGCCTACTTCTTCTTCATTGACGGCATTAACACCGTTACTGCACTGGCTGGAATCTACGGAGTCACAGTACTCGGCCTGACCATTGGGAATTTGATTGCCATCATCCTAGTAATCCAGTTCGTGGCCGCGCCCTGTGCAATCGGCTTCACCAAACTCGCGGAGAGAACCTCCACACACCAAGCACTCTCCTTCTCTTGGTTATGTGGATCATTGTCATCTTTGGTGCGTTATCCTTCGCCCCGCTGGTTCTCGAGTCGCATGACGAGTATGATATCCAGTTCGATTGGGATATGGACGGAGATGGAATCGCCGATTTTGAAGACGATGACACTGATGGTGATTGGTACTCCAACGTGGCCGAGGAAGAGGAGGGAACCGATCCGCTGGACGCTTCTAGCACCCCCAACCCGAATCCATCGACATGGTTGCAGCAACGTCTGGATGGAAAGGGCCAATATGTCGTATCCGTCGGCGTCAGCACCTACGATAACGGCCTGTCTCAGAGCGATGAGGAGCAGGCTTGGGGAGTGGAATGGTCAGATGTCCTCCCCCTACACACTTTGGATAACGAAGCAGGAGACACGATATACGAGTTTGACGACCCCTCTGGCCCAGCCACCTCGGTTTTGAATGTCAGCAGGATATCTGATTTCAGCTCTACCTTCGATGAGAACAGCCGCCTTAGCATGAGTATCCGGGGTGGAGATTTGGATGGCTCCACCGCACTGGGCGACGATCACCCTACGAGTCTGGGAGATGGCCCTCTGGATTTCGTATCTGACGCTGCTCGTGACAATCTGTGGGGTCCCCTCGGATTCGGAGTCTTCCTCCAGTTCCTTCTACTCGGTTGCATGGCAGGGGCTCTACTTGGTGGTTCACAGGGACTGGCGCGCAGCATCTTCGGTCAGATGGTACCTGAGACTCGCAGCGCCGAGTTCTTCGGCTTCTTCGGCTTCTTCGGCAGAGTGGCGGCAATTCTTGGACCGCTCCTGTATGGCACTCTCACAGTGATGTACGACAGCAGAGTTGGGATAGCCAGCATCTGCGTCCTAATCGTCATCGGAGCTGCGATGATGAAGTGGGTTGATGTCGATGACGGACGGAGAGCGGCCATGGAAGAGGATGCTCGTAATCGCGGCATCAGTCTCGATTAGTCATACGGTCGATAATCAGAGCGACCTCCAACAGAACCAGCATCGGGCCGCCGACTAGGAACAGCGATAGCGGGTCCGGAGGAGATAGGACCGCCCCGACGAGCAGTGCAGAGAACCACAGACCCCCTCTGTTGTCGGTTATGCTCGTGCGCTCTATCACGTCGTATCGAAGCAGTAGCAGCGCTGCCAGTGGCACTTGGAATCCAACGACGGAGGCAAAGTACAGGCCAAGGATGAAACCAATCCACGATTGCAACTGCCACGTCGAGTCAAGCCCCGCAGACGCAGCGTCCTCGGACAGGTACTCCAGCAGCATCGGGACCAGTATCTCGTGAGAGTACAGCGCGCCACCGGCCCCAAGCCCGAGGGAGCAAGTCAGCGCGAAGAGCAGCCCTCCGAACCCGCCGCCGGTCGGTACGAACTTCCTGCGATAGGCATCGGAGAGAATCTTACGTCCGTTCCAGCCGATGTCACACAGCATCGTCAGCACCACTAGGGCGATGCCGATGTTGGCTGCGATTCTGAGTCTCAGAAGCACCACTTCCATCGGTTGCAAGATAATTACCTGCACCCCCTCAGGCAGATACCCATCGGCCTGCATCAGCCACTCTATCGCATCACCAGCCAGGGGGTAACCCCCGGCCAGACCGGCCACGAACACGGCCAGCAGCAGGTACAGCCTGCGTGAGATATGCTCAATGAGCCCCCTGATGGCGGCCCGAGGAAGCACATCGGCTGAGCCCTCGGCCATGCTTCGGGTAGGCGTCCCGTTCGTGAATACATCGCAACGCAGACCGACGACACGGAATCATTTCCGCGTGATTATGGTCAACAGGTCATCGTCCTTCAGGACGTGGTCCAATCCAACCCTCTGCCAATCGAACTTCGCGCTCGGGCCCTTGACCCTAGCGTATCGGAACTTGCGGACGAAGTCCCGGTGCAACTTGGCACAGACGTCGCGAACAGTCGACGTGTCCTTGACAATGAGCGGCTCGACGAGATCCGCTTCCTTGCCCTGCGGCTTGAGGTATATCGACATGAAGTGGAGGTTGTCGAAGATGAAGTCCTTCATCCCGTCAATTCCCTCGCCGGTCTTCGCCGAGACCTCGAGAATCGGCCAGCTCTCAGGCAGCATCGATCTCGTCCGCCCGAGGTCTTTCTCGGTGGCGAGGTCGATTTTGTTGACCACCACAACCGCCCGGCTGTAGATTCGACTCCCAGCCAACGTGTCGACGATGTGGTCATCGGTCACGTCTGTACGAAGAGTTACGGTGGCGGAGACGATTCCGAAGCTGCGGACTATCCCCCGAATCTCTTCCTCAGTCAGGTTAGTCTGCTCCAGCGTCGACCGCACGATTATCCCTCCGCGTTTCGTCCTCGTGATGAAGACCTGAGGTGGCTGCTGGTTGAGCCTCATTCCCGACTTCCAGAGCTCTTGGTCCAGTATCTCGAAGTGCGACTTTTGGAAAGGGTCAACCACATACAGCACCATGTCGGTACTGCGAATCACATTGAGAATCTCCCGCCCCCTGCCCTTTCCCTCGGCCGCTCCCTTAATCAGTCCGGGGAGGTCGAGAATCTGTATCTTGGCACCGCGGTGCTCCATCAGCCCCGGGATGCAGGTCAGCGTGGTGAAGGCGAAGTCCCCGATGTTTGAATCAGCATCCGTCAACCTCGATATCAGACTCGACTTGCCCACGCTAGGGAACCCAACCAGAGCCACCGAGGCATCGCCCGATTTCTTGACTTCGAAACCCGGTCCGCCACCGCTGGCCTTGGCATGTGCCTGAGCCTTCTCCTTGCGAGCCCTGAGTGCGGCGATCTTGGCCTTGAGCTTGCCAATGTGGCCCTGCGTCGCCTTGTTGTACTTGGTCTTACCAATCTCCTCCTCGAGGGACTTAATCTGCTCCTCGATGGTTGCCAGTGCAATCCCTCCAGCCCCATTTGGACGTCACCCACGCCCCGCCCCGGGTTCTTGAATCCGGTGGCGATACAGCGCTCGCCATAGGCGAGCGAGGGTTCTTTGCGTACCACCGAGTGGTGAGTGCGGGGCGAGCGCTTTGGTCGATGTCATCCTGCTTCTCGTCGATCGGGAGGGCTTTGACAGCCTCCGCTCGAAACCCCTCGCCGAATTGAGAGATGGCATGGAGGGGGGTGCTCTGAGGGCGCTGCGACCACCTCCCGATGCACGCTTCCACCGTAGTTTCGACGTCGACATCGAGGGCGATGTCATGGAGTGGTTCGATGCAGCGGGCAACCTAGACCAATCCAAGTGTCTCGCCGAGCAGCAATTGGATTCGAAAACGTCCTGCGAACTGGTACTTTCACTGGCTCGTTGGTGCTGTTTCGGCGAATGGAGCTGCTGGGATGCCAGGTTGTTCCTGTACCTAGAGCCCCTGCTAGGCAGAGACCTCTCCGGAGACGAGTTCCTAAGGCATCAGGTCTGGTCAGAGTTCTCTGATTCACTATCTAGGACCGATAGGGCGTCATACTCCGAGTCGGTGGTACTCGACTGGATGTCGCGCCGACAGGACTTGGGTGAGACGATGGAGCCGTCGGAGGACCCGAGGATACTACCCACCATGGAGTCCCACCGGACTGCCAGCGAGTCCCTGTTCGACTTCCTGTCTAGGGCACACAGCGAGGGACTGTCGATTCTGATTGGCAGGGAGTTCCTTGAGTCCGGGCTATGGAGGCTGGACGGACAGAGCCTCGACGAAGCGCTGGGGGTGACGGCTTGACCGACCTCCTACCTGACCACGACCCACCTGAATCCCCGCCCGCCCCTGGCCTAGTGGTGCTCGGCAGGTTCCAGCCCTTCCACCTCGGTCACGCGTTGATGATTAGCGCTGCCGAGGAGTGGCGCAACCTCAATTCCCCGGAGCTCCGACTGGTCATAGCCATCGGCTCATCGAACAGGCCGGAGTCCATGGAGAATCCATGGAGTCCCGAGGAGAGGGAGACTATGCTGGATGCCTGGTTGCAGGCAGAGGGCATTGGCGATGCGCGCGTAGTTTCTGTCCCTGACATCGAAGATCCTCCCAATTGGGTGGCTCATGCCGAGAGATATCACGGTGTAGCCGGGGTCTTCTTCACCAGCGACGTGGCTTCCGCAGAACTCTACGAGAGCGCCGGCTGGACGGTGGTGATGACCCCGTTGGAGAGCCGGGACAGCTTCGAGGGATGGAGGGTCAGGGAGACGGCTAGGATGATGTCGACGGTTGATGACGAAGAGGCCGTGCGCAGCGTCTTGTCGCAATCCATGCCCTCGGTCGTAGTCGACCATCTAATCGACTGCGGCGCGCTCAGGCGCCTCGCCTTCCTCGGAGAAGGTGGTGAGCCAGTCGGCTAATCCCAGACTCCTTCAAAGGTACAAGAATCGTTGCAAGTGTCGATAATTATCCCCGAATCAAGATACTCGAATCCCATGTTGTAGGCTTCAGGCACCCCCCTAATCTGCCCATGTGCATGAGAGTGGTAGTCCAGTGATCCTGCTAGATTACCGACTGGCACTTCGGGGAAATCGCCATCGAAGTACACAACCCCAGAACCCTCGATTGGACCGCTTGTCAAATCCACCCCCCATGGGTGCCAAGGAGATGACTCCAGATTCTGGATACCGGCTGTCCTGACGGCCCTGTCGCAACTCAAAGTCGAAACTTGGAAGTCGTTCATTGAGGTAATGTAGAGCATTTGGAACGGTTGAATCAATCCCTCGATGCCATTCTCGTGGTAAGGCAGGAATGTCTCTGCATCCAGAGAGTCCCATATTGACTGCATCGTGGCAATCATGATTCCTCTATCGTTCCTCGATGGGTATGCTATACTCTCGGCAAAGAGCATCTCGAAGGTGATGTAGTGCGTGGACCTCTCAATCTGCTGGGTGAAAGAGGAACCTCCGACCCAGAGCACCCCTCTGTCGACTTCGGGGACCATACTCATCAAGGCCGGCCCGCGCAGTCCTCCGAACGAGATTCCCCAGTAATCGACATTCGATCCATCAACCAGATTGTTGCCTTCGTAGACGAACTCCTGAAGGTCGGCGCAGACGCCAGTGAACGTCCTAATCATTGCTAGGTTGTTGACGATTGACTGCATGTGGCGCTCGTGCTGGTGCTGGAAGTACTCGACGTTGATTAGAGAGTAGGTCAGGGCATCGAAATCGCCATCAGCCTCCATCCTTTCCAATCAGTCGCTATCATTACCCTGCCTGTGAGGTTTGCAAACTCTCGGCTGCCTGTGGCCATGCCATCTCCGTCACCCATGAATCCGTGACCTAAGACGGTCATGAGGCCCGAACGCCCTTCGTCAGCGAGGATCTGCGGAATCAGGATGGTGAAGACCACTTCTCTGAATTCGATGAACTCGGGGGTGCCGCTGAATCCCTCCGCATCTCTGCAGGAGGGTAGTCAGACTCCATGTACTGAGGGGTGCTGAATGTGCCTCGGATGAGTCGGAAGGTGGCATTGTCATCGCCGTAACCGTCGACGACTTCTGTAACATTGCAACCTATTCCATCATCCCCGAGTCTTTGTGATGCATCATCGCGCATGTGGACAATGTCTTGCAGGATGGAAGCCGTTGAAGCAGTATGGAAGAACCAAGCAGCTTGCAGACTTGCCCTTTCTACACCCGCGCCGCCTAGGGCTTCGAAGAGCCCCTCGTACTGGGCTCGCTGCGACTCAATCTGCGGCGAGTCGGTAGTCAGACCGTCTCTGAGTGCTACGAAAGCATCGGAACCCTCAATCGAATTACCCCCCGAATCCACTAGATTTCTGTACCCAACTCCGTAGGACGCATCGTGGTCGAGGCCCCGAATGGTTCGGATGTAGACGAACGTCGCCTCATCGTCTTGACTCCTCATGTCGACTTCGACCCAGTGGGGCAGTAGCTCCCCAGTATCGAGGTTAATCAGCAAGGTGCTGTGGCCTGAGTCTAAGGAGTCTCCGATACTGTATTGGTCAGCCATGCCGGAGACGTCCGGAGTAGACTCGAATGTGGTGAATATCTGTGTGGATGGACTGTATCCGTCCACTCTGTTGATCATGTGAAACTCATCGGATGTCCCCGAACCGGAATCTGGAATCGCCTCACCCGGGATGTGCAACCTGTAACCAGTGGCCGTGCTCCCGTCATCTACCAGAAATGCTGGAGCCGGGAAAGGAAGCATGCAGTGATGCGGATTGACATCATCGCAGAACTCTGACTGTGAAGCCAGCCTAACGTCTGGCTCGGGTTCGGGCTCGGGTTCGGGCTCAGGATAGATACAGGATCTGTCCGACACCGTCGCATCTGGATTGTAATTCTCGGCAGCCTCATCCATGCAACCTGGGATTTCTTCGGGCTCCTGCTCAGTCTCCCCCCCAGTGCAGCCGGATAGCAGCATTGAGATTACTAGCAGAATGGGTATCTTCGTCTTGGCATTATTCCTCATCGACCCCGTGAGGCTCCAAGTGGTTATCAAATGTCCTTCAGGATGCAAGCATCCTGTGGAAGTGGTGAACTCCCGTTTCTTTCTTTGGAGAGTATCGCCCCCTGTCGTAAGTCCCGGACATCACCCCCCTCTGGGTCGCCTCGACGATTCCTTGATCCTCTTCCTCTACCTTGTCGAGGTCTCCACCTGCGCCCTTTCCGAGCTTAGAACGGTCCCAGACGAAGCCGTAGTAGACGATTCTGGTCCGTTTCACCGAGATTGGGATGACGAGATTCACAGACAGCCCCCACGGGTAGAAGTTCAGCATCAAGCCAGGGTACAGCCAGTAGTAGTAGGCCGCGATTCGCTGTCCGTGATCGGGTGAGGACTCTGGCAGATCGAAGCACGTCTCTGTGTCTCTGGCGATGCCGACCTGTAGCACACCTCCCTCGAACAGCTCGGTGCGATATGAGTCGTAGTCCAGCTCCTCGTGCAAGTCCCCGTGGACGTAGGGAATGTGGAATCCCTCGAGGTAGTTGTCGACATACAGGGCCCAGTTGGCATCTATTTCGTACGAGCGGTGGCGCGAGGGGTCGTGCTCGAACGACTCGATTGGCATCCAGCCCACACGGCACTCGAGCTCTGCTAGGCAGTCTGCAAAGCGGCTCGGCCCGTTACCTGCGAAGAGGAGCCCCTTCCATCGCTTGAGGTCGAACTCGCGAAGGTCGTCAGAGGAACTCGGGAAACCCTCCACACCCTCGAACTCCGGCATGTTCCGCATGCAACCGTCGAGTCCGAAGGTGCGGCCATGGTAACCGCATCGCAGGACCGACGCGCTACATGCTTCGGTCGAAACCAGCATCCCGCGGTGGGTGCAGACGTTGGAAAGGCACCTGAAGCCATCATCGCGGGTGAGAGCATCGACTCCCCCACAAACCGCTCCATATGCTCGAGGGGAAGCACGTTGTGCTCTGCCAGTTGACTCACGTGGGCTGCGAAGTGCCAGCATTCGGAGAACCCCGCCACCACCTCGGAGAAGACCGACTCTTCGGTGTAGAACCGAGAAGGCAGAGTATGCGCCTTGCGAATGTCCGGATCAATCAGTTCGTCCGACATCACTCACCCTCGGCCACAATCACTCTAGCGGCGCGGAGGACGCGGTCATGGTACATGTATCCGACCTCGACAACCTCGATGACACTGCCCGCCACGGCTCCCTCTGGCACGGGAACCGTGGCTATCGCCTCCATCTTGGTTGGGTCGAAGGAGGACTCGACATCAATCTGGCTGACGCCCTCCGCCTCCAAGGCCGCCCTAGCGCCCTCTAAGGTGAGTCTGACCCCTTCACCGAGGGCTTCGGAACCCTCACCATCGGAGGCCGCCAGTGCCTTCTCAAGGCTGTCGACCAGAGGCAGCATCCTGAGGGCCATCGACATGCCTCCGTAGCGCATTGCCTCTGAACGCTCCTTGGCGGCCCTCTGCCTCACGTTGACCATCTCCGCGGCAGAGTACTGCAACTCCTTCTCGAGTTCCGCCACCCTGTTCTCCAGACTCTTCACTGGGTCAACCCCCTCGTCTTGCTCGGGGGCCTCCGGGGCCTCGCCTCCTGTCTCGTCCGTCACGCTGCCGCGTCTTATGGCCTATTCAATAATCCAATGGTATCCTACTCAGCGTAGAAGTACTCTCCCTCGGCCTTCTGGGAGCGGTCCTTGACGCTGCCGGGCTTGTTTATTCTGGGCCTATGCGAGTCATGGTCACGCCGGAATGTGACGTCCACGCTGGAGAGGAAGCGGTTCATACCCTTCCGCAGGCTAAGCGGTCCCATCGCTTCGCCATTACTACCTCCTTCACCCTCGAAGACTAGGAGGGAGTCGCTGACGATGTCGATGAAGTAGATGTCGTGATCTATCACCATGGCCGCCTTCTCGTTGCTCTCCATGGTCCTCCGAATCGCCTTGGCTGCCTCCATCCTCGCGTTGGCGTCGAGGTGCGCACTCGGCTCGTCCAACAGGTACAGGTCAGCCTCCCTACCTAGGCAGATGGCAATGCTCACCGCCTGGAGCTCTCCTCCGGAGAGCTTCTTGACTTGCAGCTCCAGCATCTTGTCAACCTGCAGGGTCCGAATCACTTGGGTGTGGAACTCACCGGTTCGCCATTTGTTACCCAGCTCGGTGTCTAGCCAGTCCTGCACGGTGCCATCGAAGTCGGCACTCACGTGCTGGGGCTTGTAGGAGACCTTCGCGTCCATGGTGCACCATCCCTCGTCCGGTTCGATTTCCCCTGCGATTACCCTGACCATCGTCGTCTTCCCCGTCGCGTTGGGACCAACCACGCCCACCACCTCGGCGGACTTGACCTCGCCCTCACCGGTCTTGAGGTGGAAGTCTCCTAGCTTCTTCTCGATGCCTCCCCACTTGAGAATCGGCATACCCACCTCCTCTCCCCTTGTGCGCCCGCGCAGGAACTGTATCGGCTTGTCACGAATCCTGATGTTCTCCTCAGGGAGGAAACCGTCTAGGTAGGCGTTGATCGCCGTCCGCGTCGAGCGAGGAGGCGTGAAGATGCCGTAGGCCGCTCGTTCTCCATAGACCACATGCAGCAGGTCGCACAGCACGTCGAGTATCGCTAGGTCGTGCTCGACGACCAGAATGCGCTTGCCGCGCTCCGCTAGACCCTGAATGATTCGGACAACTCTCATCCTCTCGTGGATGTCGAGGTACGAGGATGGTTCGTCGAAGAAGTACACGTCTGCCTCCTTCAGCAGCGTGGCACACAGCGCCACGCGCTGCAGCTCACCTCCAGACAGCGCGCCCAGCTTTCGATCCAGGACGTGGTCTATTGCCAGCATTGAGGCGTGCTCGACGAGCTCACTGCGGTCGTCGACCCTCTCCAGCAGCTCGCGCACCTCTCCGTCGAATATCTTCGGCAGCTTGTCGATGTACTGCGGCTTCACAGCGACCGTCACGCCCTCCTTGGCGACCATCCCGAGGTAGTCTCGGAGCTCGCCACGCGGGAATGACTCCAGCACCTCTGTCCATTCGCGTGAATCCACAGTCCAATCTCCCAGATTGGGTTGGATGGTCCCAGCTAGCAGGTTCACCGCGGTCGACTTACCCATCCCGTTGGGCCCCAGTATACCGACGACCTGCTCCTCGCGAGGTGCTGGTAACCTGAACAGCCGGAAACCGTTCTCACCGTACCGGTGTGTCATCTCACCGTCCAGCTCCTCGGGCAGGTTGGTGATGATTAGCGCGTCGAATGGGCATTTGACCACGCAGATCCCACAGCCTATGCAAAGGGGTTCCGAGACCAGCGGCTTGCCACTCGAGTCATCGAGCACGATGCACTCGATGCCGTTGCGCACGGGGGGGCAGAAAGCCCAGCACTCCGCATTGCACTTCTTAGGCTGGCAACGGTCCTCCAGCAGAACTGCCACCCTCATGCTCCTTCCCCCGTTGCGATTTGCTCTATACTTCTTCCGTGTGGCTTGCCATAGGCAGCCGCTTCTGCTCAGAGTGCAAGGAAGCGGTAGCGCACGTACACGTACGCGGCGAAGACCATCTTCTCGGTCTTGCTGAGTTGTATCCTCTCGGTGAAGACGTCACCGTCCCTCTTCTGAATCTTCTTCAGGATTGACGTGTAGAAGCTCGCCATGGCCGCCGGCGAGTATCGCGATGACCGGTCCAGCATCGGTAGTAGTTTGAACGCCTTCTCACGGTATCCCTCACATCTCTCGATGTACTCGTCCACGAACGGCTTCCATCCAGGGTGTTTGAGTAGCTCCTTACCGCTCTTCACGTCTTCCTCGGTGATTCCGAAGCGTGCTAAGTCGTCCAGCGGCAGGTAGATCCTGTCGCGCTCGGCGTCCTCTGCGACGTCACGTAGGATGTTGGTAAGCTGCATGAACACGCCCCATGACTCGGCGTACTCGCGAGCCCGTTGGTCGTCGTAGCCGTAGATCTCTATGCACACCAGGCCGACGGTGGAGGCGACCCGGTAGCAGTACGAGTACAGGTCCTCGAAGGTCTCGTAGCGGTTGCGGTGGAAGTCGTCCTCCATTCCGCTGACCATGTCGTCTAGCAGCTGCCGCGGAATCCCGAAGGTTTCCACTGTGTCCTTCATGGCCATGAAAATGGGGTCGGTCGAGGTGATGTCTCCGTATGCGGTGGAGAGCTTCTTCCTGTAGTAGAACAACTGCGACATCTTGTCGTTGTAGGCCGACCTCTCGACCACCGGACGGCCCGGGCTCAGTAGTTCGATCTTCGACCTGTAGTCGACTGACTCGGGCTCGTCGGTTGAGCCACCGGGAAAGACGTCCTCGTAGTCTCCGTCGGCTATGTCGTCAGCGCGTCGGCAGAACGCGTAGTAGGCCATTATTGCCCTACGCTCCAGATTTGGCAGGTACTTGAAGGAGTGGTAGAAGTTGCCCGCCTCCCTCCTAGTGAGCTCCTCGCAGTAGTCGTAGGCGGTCTCTGTCATGTCGTCAGGTACGTCTGGTTCGGTCCAGATTGCAGCGTCGATGTGCCTGAACGGGTTGACCAACTGTCCCCTGTTTCCGATTACTCCCATGAAAAGGGCCCCCTCTCTCACTGCCTCGATGGCTGTGATGCTGATTGCGCGAGCAGCCTCTTTGGTCAGGCTGACCGCCGATCGCACCCTGTCGATACCACTCGCAGGCTCGTCCGTCTCGAACAGGGATATGCTCCGCTCGGCATCGTATCCGGCCGAAATCACCGAATCAGAATCCTGACGCTGAGCCATGCTGTTCCCGAAACGAGCGACCGCAACCTGCCTTTGAACCTCTCCCTCGTGCGCGCGGGACGCGCGTCGTGCGGTCCTCAGGACCGCAGTGGAGCGTTTTTCAAAGCGTCATCCATCACGGTACTCGTTGAGTAGCGCCCTACTCCTCTTGGAGAATGGGACTGCGAGGGCAACTCTACGAACTAGTCCCTCGATATCGGACCTGCTAATCTTGATTCTGCTGTCGGAATCAAGCACGTTGCCCTGCCTGAGTAGCATCAGGGTGCGTTGCCCGATGAGCACGGGGAGCATACAGGAGCCGCGCAGTCGCAACTGACGGTGGGGAAGCATGCCGATGTACTCCACGGCCGCATCCAGATGGGACTCGGCTAGGTCAATGTAGGAGTCGAACAAGGGCCTAAAGCTCTCCATGTTGCCCTCATCGAGGAGATCGGCAGGGACCAATCCGTGCGCCGACAGGGAGCTGCTCGGGATGTAGCAGCGCCCCATCCTCATGTCCACGGGGATGTCGCGGAGAATGTTG
This sequence comes from Methanobacteriota archaeon, assembly GCA_019654055.1. Lineage (GTDB taxonomy): Archaea > Thermoplasmatota > Poseidoniia > Poseidoniales > Thalassarchaeaceae > Thalassarchaeum. The sequence goes on from BPDA01000007.1 coordinate 45,478, forward strand.
ATCAGTTGCAGGGCCTTGCCGAACCGAACCCCCCTCTCGAAGAGCCTCTCTTCGGTCTGTGCATCGGCATTGTAGATGTGGTCCAGAGTCATCCGGGTCCAGAACTCACCAACACTGCCGGCGACCCTGTATGCGTAGTCGTCCAGATCGGCATCCTCCGAGAGGGCGACCACATCACCCTCGGATGCAGTGGTGAAGCGTCGCAGGTCGAGGCTCTGACCACCCACGATGACGTCGAGGCAACGACGTATGTGCAGTTGATCGGACTCGCTCAATTGGCCTATGCAGGCCACGGTCTCCTCGACGCTCTCGAGCAGCCTCTTCTCTGATGCTATGCTCTGTAACTGGGCGATCCCCGCGAGTTCGGGAGGCGAATCCGAGCGACCTTGCGCGTACTCGTTGTAATGCTCCAGCGCAGCTAGCCTGGACTCCGGGGAACCGCGTTCCGAGTCAGCTATGGTGTCCGACGTCCTAGCCAGTAGGTAGAGCAGTCCGAGTTGCGACCTGACTCCAGAGGGAAGCTGCTTGAGGCTGAGGTAGAATGATCTGGAGGTCCCCTTCAGGATGGCGTCCAACTCCGCGTCCAACACATCGGCCATGGCACTCCCTCGGCCCGACTCAGCCGCCCCCTCATCTAAGACTCTCGCAGTCCCGCTTCGATGAGGACCCCGAGCAGGACCTGTCCTATGGCCGATGGGTCCCTCGCGACGTGGATACCAGCCGCTTCGAAGGCCGCGAACTTCTCCTCAGCAGTCCCCTTGCCCCCGGAGATGATTGCCCCGGCGTGCCCCATCCTCTTCCCGGGGGGCGCGGTGGCGCCGGCGACGAAGCCGACTATGGGCTTGCTGAAGTTGTCGGCGGCCCATGCGGCCGCGTCCTCCTCGGCGGTGCCACCAATCTCGCCGATTAGCACCACGGCCTCGGTCTCCGGGTCCTCCTCGAATGCCGCTAGGCAGTCGATGAACCCGGTGCCGCTGACAGGGTCGCCGCCTATGCCGATGCAGGTAGTCTGACCCTCGCCGATGCTCATTGTCTGAGCCACCGCCTCGTAGGTCAGCGTGCCTGACTTGGAGATGATGCCAATCCTCCCCTTGGCATGGATGTAGCCGGGCATTATTCCGACCTTACACCCGCCCTGCTCGCCGGGTGTGATTATCCCCGGGCAGTTGGGGCCAATCAGGCGGACGCCCGGCTTGTCGGACAGATGACCAATCGAGCGCACCATGTCGAGTGTCGGGATGCCCTCAGTGATGCAGACTATCAGACCCCCTCCCCTAATCTCGTGGAATGCCTCTGCCGCCTCAATGATGGCCGAGGCTGCGAACCTCGCTGGCACGTAGATGACGCTGACATCGGCACCGGTGTCCGAGACCGCCTCCGTCATGCTCTCGTAGACGGGGACCGTTCTACCGGGCAGCTCAACGGTCTGGCCGCCCTTGCCCGGGGTGACCCCACCGACGACGTCGGTTCCGTACTCCTCCATGCGAGTTGCATGGAAGGTGCCCTGACTGCCGGTGATGCCCTGCACGAGCACCTTACTTTCCTCGTGGACCCAGATGCTCATCAGTCTCCGCCTCCTATCGCACCGACTATGGCCTCGGCCCCCTCAGCCAGCGTGCTGGTGGTGATGACAGAGAGGTCGCTGGACTCGAGGACCTCCTTGCCCTGCTCGTGATTCGTGCCTGAGAATCTGACCACCAGTGGCACATTGAGGCCGACCTCCGCCGACGCGTCGATGATGCTGCGGGCTACCATGTCGCAGCGGATGATGCCGCCGAAGATGTTTACGAGAATCCCCTCGACGTTCGGGTCCTCTAGGATGATTCCGAAGGCGGCGGTGATTGACTCTTTGTTGGCCCCGCCCCCGATGTCGAGGAAGTTGGCCGGCTCGCCACCGTAGAGCTTGATAACGTCCATCGAGGCCATCGCTAGGCCCGCACCGTTGACAAGACAGCCGATGTTACCGTCGAGCTTGACGTAGGATAGGCCGGACCGCTTCGCCCTGACCTCGGTCTCCTCCTCCTCGGAGCGGTCGCGCAGCTCCGCCCTCCAAGGGTGCCTGAACGATGCGTTGTCGTCGAAGCTGACCTTAGAGTCCAGAGCGACCATCGTGCCACCCTCGGTCCTGACCAGCGGGTTGATCTCGACCATCGAGCAATCCAGCCCGACGAACATTTCCGCCAGCCGACCAATCATCTCGACGAACGAGCCGTGGGCCGATCCGGTCAGTCCTAGCGAGTCGGCGAGCGCAGCCTTCTGCTCGTCGCCAAGCCCATTCAGAGGGTCTACCCATGCCTTGTGGATGGCCTCGGGAGTCTTCTCCGCCACCTCCTCGATGTCCATGCCACCCTCTGTGGATACCATAATCAGGACCGAGTCGGCCTCGCGGTCGACTAGCAGGGCGAGATAGTACTCATGCGCGATTGAGCAGCCGGCTTCGACATACAGGTTACCGACCGTCTTGCCACGACTCCGGTTTGCTTGGTGACCAGCCGGTTGCCTAGGATGTTGGAGGCGTACTCCTCGACCTGCTCGCGCGAGGAGGCAATCTTGACGCCCCCTTCCATCACGAGATTTCCCGTGTCATGGTCGTACAGCTTGCCCTTGCCCCTGCCTCCAGCGTGAATCTGGCTCTTCACCGCCACTACCTGCGAGCCCAGCGAGTCGTAGGCCGTGAGGGCCTGCTCTACACTGGTGCAGTGGACCCCGTCCTGCACCGCGATGCCTGACTCCCTGAACAGGGCCTTGCCCTGATACTCGTGGATGTTCACGGCCCGGCCACCCCAACCCCGTCTTTCAACGATGCGCATGCGCGTCGTGTGTGGCGCGGACGCGAAGCGCTCAAACGCGGCCGCACGCCCGACAGGACATGGACGTCATAGTTCTGGCAGGAGGCTTCGGCACCCGTCTGCGGCCGTGGACAGAGGGACGGGCCAAGCCACTGCTACCGCTTCTCGACAAGACCCTGCTGGAGCGCGTTGTCGAGGTAGTCCCTTCTGAGATGGTCGACCGAGTGGTTGTCGCCGCAGGTTATGGGATTGACGAGATGGAGTCGTTCCTCGCGGGCGCGAGCCTGCCTTACGAGACAGTGCTGTCCATCGAGGACGAGGCCATGGGGACGGGCGGTGCGGTGGCGTTAGCGCGGCAGCACCTGAGAGGTGAGGGACCAGTTCTCGTGCTCAATGGAGACCTGATCTCAAGCGTCGATGTGACCGCTCTGGCCGCTCATCACGCGGCAACCGGTGCCAAGGCCACGCTGTCCCTGTGGCAGGTCGAGGACCCGAGCCGTTTCGGGGTCTGCGAACTCGATGGGTCGGGCATGATTGGTAGGTTCCAGGAGAAGCCCCAGCCGGGCACCGAGTTCTCCAATCTGATCAACGCAGGATGCTACCTGATTGAGCGCGACATCCTGAGCGGGCTGTCCGAGGACAGGCACAGCATGGAGCGCGAGGTCTTCCCTGAGCTCGCTGAGTCTGGTGACATGGCTGGCCTCGCATTCACCGGGTATTTCGTCGACGCAGGCACTCCCGAGTCCTTCATCGAAGCCGCGCAGGTCTGCATAGCGAACGACCGCCACGACACCGGACAAGTTCACGGTGACTGCTGGTTGGGTGACGGCTCGGTCTGCTCGGGAGATGCTACGGGCAGCGCCATCGGCGCGGGCTCGGTGATCGAGCAAGGTGCTGCTCTAGTCGACTGTGTAGTCCTGGATGGGGCTAGGATAGGGGCCCGAGCCAAACTCACGAGGTGCCTTGTTGGCGAGGGTGCGACGATCTCTGGAGATTCGGAACTCTCTGAGCAAGTAATCGGCCATGACGCTTCAATCTAGCCCAACTCTAGGACTAGCGCCGAGACTGGCCTACGACACCTGACCAACCGCTTGCGCAGCCCAGACACCAATTCCGTAAGCCAGTATGGTGGCGATGATACCCACCGCCATCGACGCCTCGAAACCCCATCCCCGCCTGAGCAGGAACGGCAGTATCACGAAGAGCAGCATTGACGGTATAACCAGCCATAGTATGCTCTCTGCGAAGTCGGCAACCTGTGCAGTATCTTGCGTGTCATTGTAGAGCCACGTCATTGACATGATACTCGCTAAAGGTAGGGAGATGACGAGTGCGCCGAACACCGCCGACCTCTTCGCAATCTCGCTCGCTGTCACTATCACTGCCCCTGAGAAGAGACCCTTTCCTGCTAGGTTGACCCAGTCCATGGTGTCTGAAGCGGGAGCCGGCACTCAAGCCTTTCCGGCACGGTCAAAGGGAACTCACCGCTCGTCGTGCTGTGAGCGACTGCATCGTAGTTGTGAACTTCAAGACCTACCAGGCCGCCCACGGCGCGTCTGCCGAGGAGCTAGCGCGCGTGATGTCGGGAATCGACACCGAGGCGAGACTCGTCGCCGCGGTTTCGGCACTCGACCTTTCAGCGGTGGTTGCTGCCGCTCCTGATCTCGAGATATGGTGCCAGCACCTTGACCCGGTCGGCTTTGGCTCTAACACAGGCTGGCTGCACCCCGAGACCGCCATCGAGAGAGGGGCCTCCGGGACCCTAATCAACCACGCCGAGCACAAGGTCAGCATAGAGCACGTGGCGATGCTACTGGACCAGGTCCCTGAGGGATTCGAGGTTTGTGCCTGCGCAGCCGACGTCGACGAGGCGATGGCCTTGGCGGCTCTGGTGCCCAACTATGTGGCAGTCGAGCCGCCCGAGCTGATTGGAGGAGAAGTGTCCGTCACCAGCGCCGATCCTGGCATAGTCAGCGGCACCGCTGCGGCTGTGCGCGAGGTCAGCGAGGAGGTGGGGAATCCTGTGCGGGGCCGGTGTAAAGACCGGCGCAGACGTGGCCAAGGCGATTGAGCTGGGCACCATCGGAGTCCTGCTTGCCAGTGGGGTCACCAAGGCCTCCGACCCAGGTGCAGCGCTAAGGGGGCTGACCTCGGAACTCTGAAGGCGTCCTCAGAGTTATGATAGAATAGGAGCCGGCGGCTACCGCCACCACACCAACCAAGACGTTCCACTCTGCGAGGGCGTCGAGCGCGAGTGCTAGGAAGTAGAACGCGCAGATGACCACGAACAGGATGGCGTGGATGGCCGGCCCACCCCTCAGACGCGGGTCGAGGAAGTCGTACAGGTATATCCCACCCCCAAGCACGGCGTAGGCGTTCGCGAAGCCGATGTAGACCAGTCCGAACAGCAGTGGGAAGGCCACCATGCCTAGGGTCATGTCGACACCTCCGAGAACGAGGTCTACCCGAGATGATGACGTTCCCGTTGTGCATCAACATCTCGTGCCACTCGAAGTATTTTCCTCACGTCGTAGCCCTTGGCGGCGTTGTTAGGAATCAGGTAGAAGGTCACCACAGAAGTCACGAGCAGTGCCGTGCCGCACGCCGTGGCGAATGCCAACGGCACGGCTGCCAGTGCCCATCCCGGGACCTCCCCTCCGAGGACTAGGACCCATGATGAGGCGGCTGCAACGGAGAAGTAGAGGCCGAATGCCGCGAAGCTCCACACCGTGAACGGGACCAGTCTGTGGATTCCCAGCAAGAGAACCTCCTCGCTCTGCCTGCTGTCGTAGAGCGTCGGTAGCGACAAGCTTCCTTCATCATCAGTGCATATGCTGATCAGGGTGAACACCGACAGAACAGCGGCAACCGTCCTGAACAGGGCCAGGAGAATGTCTGGCACGTACTGCGAACCGGCAATCTGACCCTGTGTCTGCATGGCTCCAACGACGCCGCTGGCCAAGACGTAGTACAGCAGCGCTAGCAGTGCGAAGGTGAGTAGAGCAATGGTCTCGAGGTGTCGGTCTCTCTCGCCGTACTCGAGCAGCCAGCGCATGCTGGTGCAAAATGCACACTAGCCTTGAACTATGCCCCGGACAGTGCGATTATACTCACTGCTTGGCGCGCTTGCGTGAGGCCTTTCGACGTCGCAACTTCTTCTTGCGCCACTTCCAGCGCTGCTTCCCCTGCTTCTTCCAAGCACGGGAGCCTCTCTTCATGCGAGTCGCCGACCTGCTCTCCCTATTTGAGCGATTCGCGGAGTCAGAGGAGAGATGGTGGGCGATACAGGATTCGAACCCGTGTCACCGGCTTAGAAGGCCGGGATGATATCCAGACTACACCAATCGCCCGGTTACCCCCGCAGGCCTCTCGGTCAAGAACCCTGCACATCGTCCGAGACGTCCTCGAGCAGCTCTCCGACCGCCTCTTCGACCGCCTCCTGCATCTCTTCGACGTCCGAGCCGGCGCTCAGGTTGAGCGAACCGTCGTCCCTGATATCCTGCCTGATGTCTGCGACCTTCCTCCCGGTCTTCTTGGAGATCTCCTTCTGCAGTCTCTTGCGCTTCCAGCGCTTAGAGCGGATTCTACTCAGGGTGGTCGTGATCCGCAGCAGGGTCTCGAGGATGGCCAGCAGCACGAGGCTGCTGAGGAACGATCCAGCGAGCTCGGGCAGGCTGTTAAGCAGGGTCGCGAACTCATTCCACTGGATTGAGGTCGAACCGACTAGGAAGACACCGAGGACCGCGAACGGGAGCATCTTGGCGACGTCCCTCGAGAGGTCCTCGGTCCAGTACGCGAGGATGCGCACGGCACCGACCACAGAGGTGGCGATGAGGGCGTTGCGCGCGTGGTCCGAACCGTCCGACAGAAGAGTAAGGATGACCGCTAGGACCAGCGTCCAGAAGGCTATCAGTATGGGGACGACTACGATGTACTGAATGACGAACAGCACGCTCCGCAGGTACTTCTTGACCTTTCCACCGAAGTCGTCAGCGTACTTGCTCAGATCCAGTGTCAGAAGGTCCTTCTTGGCCAGTATCCGGTAGAACATGAAGACGAAGCCGGAGTACACGGCGATGGCGATGATGGCCATCAGTGTCGGGTAGGTCTCTCGCCCGAAGTCGACGAGCACCTCGAGCAGCTCATCACGAGTGGTCGGAATCTCCACGCGACCCACACCCCCCTCTGACTCAAGGTAGTTGCCCTAGTTGGTGCTGAAGGGGCGCGCGCACTTGGGACACCTTGTGGGCGCGCTGACCCTGACCCTCTCCCAGGCGTGCCCGCAGTTGCCGCAGATCCACTGCCTCTCTGGGAGGCTGTCGAGCACCTCCTGACGCAGTCTTCTGAGCACTACTGACTCGGCTAGGCTCGGCGCGGGTGCGATTCGCTTGACCAGCTCCGCGTGGTTGCCCCCGTGCTCGACCATCCCCGCTGCGTGGAGCAGCTCGTGCACTAGGGTGTGACGGAACAGCAATTCATCATCGGCGAGAACGCGGTTGAGTCCGATGGTGACAGAGCCGGGCGCGGCCCTGAGCCTGCGCCTCCTGAACAGCTCGTTGGGTCGTAC
>BPDA01000008.1 GCA_019654055.1 Methanobacteriota archaeon
TCCTACACCCTTGACTACGACACCATCCAGAGTGAGTCCTACAAGGGCGAATTGGCACCTATCTACGGTCCAATCCCGACTGGGTTCCCTTACGATGACACGCAGTACGAGGTGTTCACCTACGACCTTGCGTACGCGGAGCAGATTCTCGAAGAAGCTGGCTTCATCCGCCAGTACGACTGTGCTTCGATCACACTGACCGAAGCGCCAACCGTCGTCGCTGAGGCAGACCGCGATGGAACCGAGTGCCGCCTACCGAACCAGGTCAGGATTCTGACCAACACCGGTAACGACAACCGCATCGCTGTCGCACAGCTCTGGGGACCTGCCCTCGAGTCGATCGGAGTTGTCAACGACAACGCCGACCAGCCTTGGGCTACCGTGATTGACAACTACATCTACGGCAAGTGGGACCTTTGGGTCATCGGCTGGGGTCCAGACTACCTCGACCCTGACAACTACTGGTCACCATTCGCCGGTAGTGCCGACATCGGTGGAGATGCCTACCACGGCCACTTCCACAACGATGCGCTGGATGCAATCCTCCTAGACGCTAGGAAGGAGCTGGACAGCGACGCCCGTGCAGCCTTGTATGCCGAGGCATACGAGCTATGGGTCACCAGCCCGACCATGGCCCTACTGGGTCAGTCAGCTGGTGTAGGTGTTGGATCGGTACACATGTGCCCTCCGGCCTACGACGCAATCGGTGGAGACTACTACTTCAACTGGGATAAGTTGGCAATGCTCGAAGGCGCCTACGTCGGCGAGTGCTAAAACCCAAACCATTGAGGTTAGGATTTACGAAAAGCCTCGCGTCGGGCCACCCGGCCCGGCGCGGGGTAACAATACGATTGGTTGCGATGGTAGCGACGAGCATACGGAGTGAAGGGCAGAACCACTCGCAATAGTGATTAATCATGCTCAACTAATCTACGGGTATAGGATGTGGGCCCGGGATGAAGACGAGTGAATTCATCGTTCGTCGAATCCTACTTTTGATTCCCGTAATGGTCGGGGTCACTGTATTCACATTCATGATTGCACAGATCATCCCATCCAACCCTGCTGCAATTCTCTGTGGCGAGAGGTGCGGGCTGGTCGACCCGGTAACAGGCAAGACGATGCTGGAATTGCAGATAGAGCGTCTTGGGTTGGACAAACCAGTAACAGAACAATTCGTGATATATCTGGAAAATCTTCTGGCAGGAGATTGGGGAGAATCTACATCCTACAATCGCCCTACTTCAGAGGTCGTCAGAGATGCCGCCCCTGTCACATTGGAGATGACTCTGTTCGCATTACTCATCGCATATCCTGTAGGGATAACTCTTGGAATTCTTAGCGCAGTAAAGCAAGACCAGACCTTCGACCACATCTCCCGCTTCTTAGCTATCTCCTTTGTCTCACTTCCAATCTTTTGGCTCGCAATGATGCTCCAACTCTACTTAGGAACAGGGACAGATGTGGGAGGAATATGCGATTCAATTTTCGGTACGGAGGGAGGGTGCCTCCCGATTTACGGAAGACATGATGCCGCACTGACTTATCCCGATAGGACCTCTGCTTTGTGTGATACAGCAATCTCGGGAATTGCATGCTATCCCTCCTGGTATCCCTCCGGGGGCTCTGGATTCCATCTGTTCGACAGCTGGTTCGTTACAGACGAAGCTCTTGCTTCGATTCATCCAGATTATGCATCTAATTCACTTCTATTCAATGATACTCTTTCTCACCTAATCCTCCCCTCGCTGACATTGGGAATAGCAAGTGCGGGTTCTCTTCTGAGGTACATGCGTGCTAGCCTGCTTGAAGTGATGAACGAGGATTATGTTAGGACGGCTAGAGCCAAGGGTCTGCGCGAATCAAGAGTGATCATTGTTCACGCGTGCAGGAATGCTCTCATCCCCATACTAACGATTCTGGGTTTCTCGATAGGCGGTGCCATCGGAGGTGCCGTGCTGACTGAGTCCATCTTTGCATTCTACGGAATGGGTAATGTAGCCGTGGATGCAATCATCAATCTGGATTACTCAGTATTGATGGGAGTTACTCTGATTACTGCGGTAATCTTCCTACTATCGAATCTGATTGTGGACATCTTGTATGGTGTCGTGGACCCAAGGGTGAGGCTAGAATGACCTGGCAGGATGGCGAGGAGGAAAGGGCGGAAAGCCGCCGCAGACTCTCCGAGCGCCTATATCAGACAAGGTTTGATTTGGCCAGAACTTGGAAGATATACAGGAGGTCTTTGTTGGCTCTCATCGGACTATTCATGGTAGTCTCAGTCTGCACAATTGCCATCTTTGCGCCTGTAATTGCAGTAGAACACCCAGGCAGGGACATACAGGATACCAGGGATGTCTGGACTATCGATTACGAGCCTCAGAGGAAGGAACCGTTCTCAGAGGAATGCGATATGCGTGAACAGAAGGTATCGCTGACAGAACTCAGACGCTGGGACGAGAATGGAACTCTCGCCCTAAGTCCTACTAGGATTGCTGAAGACAGCTCATTTTACCAAGAAACACTTGTGGTAACAGAATACAGAGACTTGGTGGATAGACAGGGATATCCACTACCTCTCGAATTACTATACCTAGATCCATCCAATCACTCCTTCTTCTGGATTTCAGACGAATTGATGGAGAACAATTCAATCAATCAAATTACGATTACATACATGTTTGACAACGAAGAAATGCATCACTGGTGGCTACCAGATGGCTACGATGTGTGCATTTTCGGAACTAACGAAGAAGGACAGGATATGTTCAGCAAAATCCTGTATGGCTCCCAAGTCTCTCTGAAGATTGGTTTCACGGTCGCTACTCTGACAGTAATTATTGGGACGATAATTGGCAGTATCAGTGGTTACTTCGGAGGAAGAGTCGACGAGGTGATAATGAGAATCACGGATATCTTCTTCGCAGTTCCAGGCCTAATCCTAGCACTAGCATTCGTTGCAGCACTCCAAGCTGTAGACGACTTCACTCTGCCATTGTGGTTCGCATTACTGGTTCCTATCGGATTATTAGCAGTCTTTGTCCGATCCCACATCGACGAGACTCTTCTCCCCAAATCAATCGCCTCCGATTCCCCTAGCGATTCATCATATGCATTTGTAAGGACCATCTTACTTTTCGGAACCATCTTTGTATTCTTAGTTCTAGGGCCATGGGAGTATGTTTTCGAAATCGGAGAATCAAGGACATGGAGATTAGCGGCGACTATCCTTGCTCTTTGCTTCATTGGTTTCATTCTAGTTGTGGATCGACACTTTATCGATATGATTCCGACCAAAGGCATAGGCACAAGAGCCAAGGATGCATTAGATTGGAGGAATCCGTATCGTTATCTGACTTTCAGGACTATTATCATCTTCATTGCTGCAGCAACCGTATTTTCTTGGTCCGGTAATGATGAAGGTAGCATCACAGTAATCGAGAACTTCGATAGGTTGTGGAAGATACAGATCGCACTCGTCTTCACCGGCTGGCCTGGCTATGCGCGATTAATCAGAGGCCAAGTTCTGTATGTCAAGGAGATGACATTCGTCGAAGCCGCTCGAAGTGTCGGAGCACCTTCCGGGCGAATCATGTTCCGCCATATTCTACCCAATGCATGGGCTCCGTTGCTCGTAGCATTCACTCTGGATATCGGCGGGACCATCCTCTCTGCCTCAGGTCTTTCCTTCATCGGACTGGGAGCAGAGCCCGGTGCTGCAGAATGGGGTAAACTGGTTTCTGATGGAAGGGCTTTCTTCCCTATGGATAAATGGTTGGTATTCTATCCCGGAATGGCAATTCTTGTCACCACGCTCGGATTCAATCTTCTAGGTGATGGATTGAGGGATGTAGTGGATCCCAAGAACAGGAGGTAATAGCGTGTCAAATCTGTTGAATATCCGAAATCTCCGAGTGCATTTCGATACTCTTGATGGTCCAGTGGAAGCCCTGCACTCAGTTTCTCTTTCAGTGAAAGAAGGCGAAATAATGGGTGTCGTCGGCGAGTCAGGATGTGGCAAGTCGGTAACTTCGCTTGTTACAATTGGACTCGCATCATGTGATGTGGATGAGGGAAGTATTACCTTCGAAGGTAAGGAATTAATCCATGAGGTTCCGGAAGTTACTTCCAAAGCCCTATCTGCAGTGAGGGCTTTTACCTCAATTACTGGTGTGGGTTTAATCATCTCAATGCTTTTGTTGTTCAACAATCCAGATTTAGGAGAATCTGCCATAGTAACAAGTCTTCTAGTACTCACAGTGTGTATGTTTTTCATATTCATTTTCGACACTCCCAGCAGACATCACGAACAGTTCCTCAGATCTATCAGAGGTAACAAAATCAGCATGATTTTTCAAGAGCCTATGACCGCACTCAATCCTCTTTACACAGTTGAAAAGCAAGTTTCCGAGGTACTGAAGCAGCACGGCAAACTCGATGCAGCAGAATCATCCTTAGGTTTGAGAATAGGTCAGGCATTGTTATCTCCAGCAACACTACTCATCAATTATATCCGAAGCGATCTGAAAGGCGGAACTCAACTGTTGGGTGCGTTCATGTTCATTTTGCTAGTACAGCAGAGCGGCAATTCAGATGCAATCCTAGATCTTCTGACCTATCCAGTAGCATTACTGGTAGATGCGGTTGTTTGGCTACTAGATGTCCTAGATATCATTCCCGATAAACTGGGATTGAGCGATAATATGTCAGCGGCTCTAAGTCTGGGAGTGATTTTCGTTGCTGTAATGTTAGCTGCCTACATCTACAGTTTAATCCATGTTCCCGAGCAACTTGATAGTATATTCCAGACACTAACTGGTGTAACCAGAAGAACTCCACAAATATTGGTATGGTATGTCGTAATTTTCATCCTCCTATGGATTCCATTCGGAGTGCTGATGACCATAATCGCGTCTGTTGGAATTTTGGCAATTCCTCCAATACAGATATCGGGTTACCTCGGTCTCGACCCAGCTCATACCAGACAGGTCGTCAAGATTCTAGAGGATGTCAGAATCCCTAACCCAGAGGCAGTGGTGAAGATGTACCCGCATGAACTATCTGGCGGGATGAGGCAACGCGTGATGATCGCCATGATGATGGCGTGCGAGCCCAAACTGCTGATCGCCGACGAGCCTACAACGGCTCTGGACGTAACCATACAGGCCCAGATTCTCAGTCTGATGAAGGATCTGAGGGATAAGGAAGGGACTGCTATAATGATGATTACCCACGACTTGGGAGTGATTGCCGAGACCTGTGACGCAGTTTCGGTGATGTACGCTGGCTCGGTCGTCGAGACAGGATCTCTCGAACAGGTCCTCGGATCTCCTAGGATGCCGTACACAATCGGCCTCCTGCACAGCATCCCTAGGATCAAGGAAGAAGGGGAAGTCAGGGCCGACCTGCCAATCATCCCGGGCCAAGTCCCCGACCCCAACACCAAGTTCGATGGCTGCAGATTCCATCCGAGATGCCCCTTCGCCGATGATACTTGCAGGTCCACACCCCCTCCTATGGAGGAAGTCTCAGAGGGCCACTTCGCCTCCTGCCACCATACCGAACTCACCGTGGACCTAGAGTTGGCCGAACAAGCCTTCTCCGTCACACAGTTCCTACAATCGGAGGTGGGTGTCCAGTGACCATCCAATCTCCCGAACCGAATGATACCGACGTGGCAAGCGGCGATGAACCCCTCATCACGATTCGCAATGCGCGCAAATGGTTCCCGATTAAGGGAGGAATGTTCTCTCCGGTCAAGGCCCATGTACGAGCCGTGGATGGTGTGGACATGGAGATCCAACGGGGGGAGACCGTTGGAATCGTCGGCGAGTCGGGTTGTGGAAAGACGACCTTGGGCAGACTGGTGATGGGCCTAATCCCAATGACAGAGGGAACCATCACCTTCGATGGAGATGATATCAGAGATATCAATCCGAAGGAACTCAGGCGGAGGCTGCAGATAGTTTTCCAGGACCCCGGCGGGTCGATGAATCCCAGAATGTCGGTTCGCTCTATCGTCGGCGAGCCACTCATCGTAAACGGTCTAGCAGATGGTGCCGAGTTGACGAGGAAGGTGGCAGAACTACTCTCAGTAGTAGGACTCAAACCGAATCACATGAATCGATTCCCACACGAGTTCTCAGGCGGGCAGAAGCAGAGGATAGCACTAGCAAGAGCGCTTTCATTGGATCCAGATTTCATCCTCCTCGATGAGCCTACCTCGGCATTGGACGTCTCGGTACAAGCCCAAGTCCTCAACCTCCTAGACTCAATCCAGAAGGAGCGTGGTCTGACCTTCATCTTCATCACTCACTCACTCAACGTCGTCAACCACATCAGCGACAGAGTCGGTGTAATGTATCTGGGCAAGATTGTGGAGATTTCAGAAACAGATGAGCTCTTTGCCAACCCAGCCCATCCTTATACTCACGCCCTATTGTCGGCCATTCCTCAGCCCTCATTGGATGCTGAGAAGACCGAGAGAATCGTTCTTTCAGGTGATGTCCCCAGTCCTGCCAACCCTCCAAGTGGATGCAGCTTCCATACCAGATGCCCGATTGCTGTCAAGGGCAAGTGCGATGTCGATGAGCCCCAACTCGAATCATTGTCCGAGGGGCATCAGGTTGCATGTCATTTCCCTGTCGAGTTTGGCGGTAGCCTTCCAATCCACACGGAGTGACGATGACGATTGAAGAAGCTCCCGAGGGAGATGTAACAGAGCCGCCTCCGGCATTCATCGACAAGGACCAGGAGGCAGAGGCTGCATTCTGGAGGTTGAAGAGAGCAGCCGATAGATGGCGCGAGAACCGAGTGAAGAGGGTGATGGCCCAAGAGGGCGAGAGCATCTCCCTCACATTAGGCCGAGTCTTCTATGGTGTAATCTGCATTATATTCGATGCCCTGATTCTCGTTGAATTGCCGATATTGATGGGCCGCACAGCAGTGGCTTGGACCTTATACATCGTACTCCTAGTACTCATAGTCAGAGTGCAGTACGACTACTATCAGAAATGGTTCTCAGTAGACATCAGTCAGATAGAATTTGATCAGGAGTGATCGGGAAGTTCTCGTGATCGATTCTCTCGAAGCGCCTGAAGGATGGGACGATCAGACCAGCTGTCGTGGTTAGCACCATGAAGGCCACAGCAATCGAGTAGGTTGTCAAGACGTTAGTCGCTTCAATCATCGCGCCTCCTAGGATAGGGGCGAATGGGATGAATATCAGGGAGCCAATAGCATCGAGGGAGTTCACCCTGCCCCTGAGGTGCTGGTCGACACTGTCGGACATTGTAGTTCTCCAAATCACCCCCAAGGTCCCTCCTAGTACCCCTTCAAGGAGGACGAAGACAAGTATCGCCCAGAACGGAATCGGCATCGCCCACATCAGCATACACCATGCTATTCCTCCGATGAAGATGTAGAACACCTTGCCCCTGATTTCCTTCGGTATGGGCCGGATCCCCCCGAGCACTGAGCCGAACATGGCACCCAGTGCCCCAACGGCTCCGAACAACCCGTACTCATTAGCCCCTAGCCCCTTGTTTTCGATGATGAATGGGACCCCTATCTCGATGGCTGAGTCCCCTATGTGCCAAATCATGAACATCAGTATCCCTGCGAACAGCCACGGCTGAGTCTTGACGAAGGCCCACGCCTCGACCACCTCCTCCCGAAGGTCCCCGGCATCATCGCGAACAACCTCCACTTCCGAGATGGTCCAGAGGACAGCCCCGCTGAAGAGGAAGGTGATGACATCGATGAACAGGCAGACCTCTATCCCCCAGGTACCCACGGTGAAACCCCCGATCAGTGGCCCGAGCATCCATGCTGCAGTCATCGCAACCCCTCTCATGGCATTGGCCTGTGGCAGCAGTTCCTCCTCGACCAGATCGGGCACCAACGCTCCTATCGCCGGTATAGAGAAGGCCCCTGCCCCTCCGGTCAGGAAAGTCACCACTAGTAGCGTCTTGATCTCGTCCAGCCCAGCCATTAGCGCAACTATTGCTAAGGCAACTAGCACTGCTTGGGACAGGTCCGCAACTAGTGCTACCGTCCTGCGTGGCATCCTGTCGACCACCATCCCACCATAGAGTAGGAGAGGTAGGTGACCGAGGAAGTAGGCGGTCCAAATGAGCCCGAATATCTTGGGCCCGCCAATCTGGGCCACAGTCCAACTCATCCCTATGATGAAGATTGAGCTGCCCAGCATGTTGACGCCGTTCCCGATGAGTAGCCGACGGAATTCGGGAATGCTCCAAGCGTCCCTCATGCTCATGGGCCGATGGCCAGATTGTGGCCATTTGAAGGTGTCTCGGGTTGACTGATGGAGGAGTTGGGTGAACGCTTGTGCAATGGCGTATGCATTAACGAATGATAGGTTTTGCACATCACTAAAATATCCTATATTTTTATACATTCGTTCAATATATCAAGAAAATAATGAATATAAGCACAAGAATTAACCAATTACATGTACAAACGAGCGAATGATTATAGCGCTCTCTCGCACGCCTGTGCGTATTCGGGGGAGCGGGATGTTGGAATCAGCGGCGCACGTTGGTCTGCAGGCAACCGACGGCCCCTTGTCAATGGACAAGTTCGGTGCCGAATCAGCTAGGATAGGCAGAGAGGTTGCAGATGGATACCACCGTTATCATATTGATACAGAAGAGGTCGATGACGTTAATCCCCTGCCACACAGGTTCCTAGTCACGGTCGGCAAGGTCGGTCTGGCGAAGCTAATTTCCAAGGAGGCGTTGACCTACTTCCGGCCTTGGGACCCACATTTCGACGTGATTCTTTCCAGACCCTGTACCTACGGCGTCTTCTCCGGGCCACTGGGCGGCTTCATTCCAAGGCCGAAGCTGTGCGTGGGGTGCTTGAGGTGTGAGGTCCAGCACCCTGAGTTCGTGAAGGTCCTGCCCAACCCGGACCTCGCCAAGATGGGAGACTCGTACACGACCCACGGCCACATCGCTGCCATCGACGAGGAAGCGAAGAAGGGCATGGTCCCGGTCCGCGGTCAGGGTTACAGGGGACGCTTCGGCGGCCCGGGCTTCGACGGCATGCTGACTGACATGTCCGAGATCGTGCGGCCCAGCAGGGACGGAATCCACGGCCGCGAACTGATTGGCACGGCGGTGGACATCGGGAGCAAGCCGATGCACCTGTCCTTCGACTCCGATGGCAAGCTCTCGGGGAGCACCCCTGAGATGTTCACCATACAGGTCCCGTTCATCTTCGACCTGCCTCCTGGTAACCTCGAATCAACTAGGTTGGCCGAGGTGGTGGAATCGACGAGCAGGGGAATAGACACCCTAGCGTGCCTGGATGCCCACACTGTCGCCAGAAACCGGCTCGACGCGCCCAACGTGGTACCTGTCCTTGACAACGCCGAGGCATCTCGTGCCTCCGAGTTCCCCCGAGCCCGGCTGATTGAGCTGCGTTCAACACCAGGCAGACCCTGGGGCTGGGACGCGGGCGGATTCGATCTAGCAAGGGAGGTCAGCGACGCAATCATCGGCATACGCATCCACTTCGAAGAGGGCTGGCAGGACAGGATGACCAAGGCGGTCGAATCGGGGGCCAAGGTGATTCACCTGCTGGCTGACCTGCATGGCCGCGGTTCAGACGGCACCTTCGTCACCGAGCTGTTCAAGGAGGCCCACATGCTCCTATTGGAGCAAGGTCGCAGAGACACTGTGACCCTGCTCGGAGGGGGAGGAATCGTCGGGGCCGACCATGTTCCGAAGGCCATAATCAGCGGTCTTGACGCCGTCGCACTGGACCTGCCTGTCCTGTTCGCCCTGCAGGGGCGCTCCAATGGCTCACTGAGGCAGCGGGCGAAGGTCGACGGGACACTGCCGAGGGAATTGGATCAGGAGTGGGCGGAGCAGAGGCTGACCAACCTGTGCGGCTCATGGAGGGACCAGTTGCTCGAGATACTCGGAGCGATGGGGATTCGTGAGGTCCGCAGACTGAGAGGCGAGTTCGGGCGCTCGATGGTGGTAAGGCACCTCGAGGACGAGGCCTTCGAGGGGATTGCGGGCTACGTCGGAGGTGGTTGCTGATGGCCTTGCTACAAGATCTGATGGATGCCTACCAAGGCAAGATTGTGAAGCCTAGCGATGCTCTGCTGCACAAGACTACCACCTTGTTGCAGGATGGGATGAACGCTAGGGCGTTCGGCGAGTTCGAGAAGCCAAAGGCACTGGGCGACGCGCGCTGGACCGACGAGCTGATTCTCTCCACTTGGTACATGGCGGAGACCGGGGAAGTTCCGGACAAGCTGAACTTCAAGACTGGCGAGAGCGACGGTGGCTTCGACAGGCTGGATTTCCAGTTCCTTCAGGAGAGCGATTGGCTCGAACACTCCGAGGCCATCGACACCAAGCTGCCCTTGAACCGCCGGGGCGATGGTAAGAACGAGATTGAGATTGATATCCCGTGGTACGGCGGAGGCATGTCGTACGGCTCGGTTTCGGTCAACGTGATGATGTCAAGAGCTAGGAACGCCAAGCACTGGAACACTCTGATGTCCACTGGCGAGGGTGGCTACCCGCCAGAGCTGTATGAGGTCAAGGAGAGCGTCATCACCCAAGTGGCGACCGGTTACTTCGGCGTCGAGGAGGAGACCATCCAAGCGGCCCCGATTATCGAGTTCAAGTACGCTCAGGGCGCGAAGCCCGGACTCGGTGGCCACCTGCTCGCAGCCAAGGCCGGCGAGGAGGTAGCGAAACTCCGCGGCTCGGTCCCGTTCGTTAGCCTGTTCAGCCCGTTCCCGTTCCACTCGACCTACTCGGTCGAAGATCACTCGAAGCATCTCGACTGGATTGAGACGGTCAACCCGAAGGCGCTTCTCTCGGTCAAGGTCAGCACACCTCACGACGTCGACATGGTCGCAGTCGGTTCGTACTATGCCGGGGCACACATCATCCACCTCGACGGTGGCTACGGGGGCACCGGAGCAGCGCCGGAGATAGCGAAGAAGAACATCGCCATGCCAATCGAACTCGCAATCCCCAAGGTCCACAAGTTCCTGCAGAAGGAGGGAGTGCGCGACAAGGTCACTCTCATCGCTAGTGGAGGAGTCAGGACCGCAGACGACATTGCCAAGGCAATCGCGCTCGGCGCCGATGGCTGCGTTCTTGGCACTACAGACCTCGTCGGTATGGGTTGCACCCGCTGTTCCAACTGTGAAGGAGGTCCTTCCGGGCGCGGCTGTCCTTGGGGCCTGACCACTACGGACATCGAACTGCAGGAATGGGTGCAGCAGGACTGGGGAGCTAGGAGGCTCGACAACCTGTACGCCGCATTGCAATGGCGGCTGCGTGACATCCTCCGCAAACTGGGTCTGAGCAACGTTCGTGAGCTGAGGGGCCGTACCGACCTTCTGAGTTACATTCCGAAGGAGGCGGGCGAATGATCGACCCCTCTACGATAATCAGGGCCCGCCGGGAGATGACGGCAAGCCACCCTAGGTTTGAGCGTAACGAGGAAGATGCTGCTGAGGGCGGATGCGGGGTGGTGGGACTGGCCTGCGAGGTGCCGGTGGCCGGCCGCCACCTGTTCGACTCGCTTGAGCAGATGAGGAACCGGGGTAACGGCAAGGGCGGTGGCGTGGCCATGGTGGGGCTGGATGCCAATCAGTTCGGAGTCGACGAAACAATACTCGCGAACTCCTATCTGTACTCCGTCGCCTACCTCAACTCCGCAGTCCGTGACGCTGTCGAAGAATCATTCATCCATTCGAATTTCCACGTCGACCACATCCACGAGATGCCTGCCTTGGCCACGTGGAAGGAAGACCTACCTTCCCTTGAAACTCGTCCACCTGACGTCGTGTGCTACTTCCTAAGGCCTCGCGAGTCATCCCTAGACGAGTTCGTTTCCACGAAGCTACAGGAAATTATTGACCCGAAGGATATGGAGGCCGCCACTCAGGAATTCGTCTTCCATGTCACCCATTCGCTTAACGTCGAGTTCTATGCCAAGGACGGTAGGACGGACGCATTCGTGCTGAGCCACGGAAGGGACCTCCTAATCCTCAAGATCGTCGGCTACGCAGAGGATGTGATCCGCTACTACTCCCTCGAGGACATGCCCTGCTCACGTCTGGATTGGCCACCATCGCTACCCGACTCGCGGGAGGGTCACCCATCCAGGGGGGGCTCACCCCTTCGGACAGGGCATCGACTGCGCGCTGGTACACAACGGCGATTTCTCGAACTATGTCTCGGTCAAGGACTACCTTGCCCAGAGAGGGATGGAGCCGCTGTTCTTCACCGACACAGAGGTCGGCGCGCTGGCATTCGACTTACATCGACGGGTCTACGGATACAGTATGGAGCATGTCATAGAGAGCCTCGCCCCGACCAGCGAACTCGACTACGTCATGCTACCTGAGGACAAGCAGGAGGTCTACTCTGCCATCCAGAGGACGCACATTCACGGCAGTCCCGACGGCCCATGGTTCTTCATCATCGCACAGTCCGAAGACAGCACCCACAGGCTGATTGGTATCACCGATACCAGTATGTTGAGACCGCAGGTCTTCGCTTACCAACGCGGCGAGGTCGGAATAGCGTTCTGCGGCTCTGAGAAACAGGTCATAGACGCTGTTCTGGAAAGCCTCGCCTCCGAGGACAAGGGGATTCTGGCGCCGGGCCGATCAATACTGGAATGCAAGGGGTGGCTCATACACCGACGGCGGGGCCTTCCTGTTCGACGTCATCCAGAGAGAAGACGGCAGTAAGGAATTGATTATGACGAACAAGTTCGGGGATGTGGTGGACACCCACCCAACCGGGGATTACATGTCCACCTACGCTACCGAGGAGTCACCCTTGGGCTTCTCTGACACGGACCCCCTCCTCGCGTACCAATCGGTCTTAGAGGCACTACCTCACATGAGCTGGCCAGAGGCTCTCGCTACCATCGAGGCCATAGAGGAAAACTCCTCATCGGCGGGCCGAGAATGGACATGGGAAGTACTCACCCTGCTTCTGGACAGAATGTATGACACCGGCTCGTTGAGACGTAGCCGATGGCTCGATTCGGTCGAGGCCTCGCTCATTAGGACGACCTATGCGGCCAGGCACCAGCCTTGTGACGGATTCATCGGTCAGATGGCCCCCGGACATCGCCCTTCTCCAACCTCGGAAAACCAAAGAATTGTCGTCGACGCTAGGCCATATCCTCCTGAGGGCACCGACTCCCTTGCACTAGAACTGGTCGCACTTCACGAGGCCGGTTGGAAACGCTTCCTAATTCTGCACTGCAGGGGCCATCGCTTCATCGGCAACGGCTTCGGACCTGACACCTCCGATGTTGAGATAGATGTCTTGGGGGCTGTCGGCGACTACCTCGGCAGCGGCAGCGACGGGATGAGAATCACAATGCACGGCAATGCCCAGGATCAAGTCGCCCAGATACACAAGACGGGTGAGCTGGTTGTCCACGGTGACGTCGGTCAGTGCTACGGCTACGGGGCCAAGGGAGGCAGGCTGTTCGTCCTCGGCAATGCCGCAGGCAGGCCGATGATTAACGCCGTTGGCAGTCCAAAGGTCGTCATAAACGGGACCGCACTGGACTACCTCGCTGAGTCATTCATGGCAGGTGACCCGCTCGAAGGAGGTGGTTTCGTCATCATCAACGGGATGATGTTCGACCAGAGAGGGGAGATGCTTTCTCTGGAGACTCCGTATCCAGGTGGCAACTTGTTTTCTCTTGCCAGCGGCGGTGCAATCTACGTACGCGACCCACACAAGCGCCTGTCAGACTCACAGCTCAACGGCGGGGCCTTCACGGAAATGACAGATTTGGACTGGGCCGTGGTCGAACCGCTGCTGCAGCGCAATGAGGAGCACTTCGGCATACCCTTGCAGAGACTACTCACCGTGGATGGAGAGGTCGCTAGCCCGGCCGAAGTGTACCGCAAGATTATCCCGGTGAAGTCGAAGATGCTGCACGCAGAGGCAGCGTGGGCTGGTCACGCCGACTGAGAGACAAGATTGGCAACTTCCTCAGCGCACCCCCCAAGATAGAGTCACTCCGGCGCCGCCGTGACCGTAGTTGTGAACAACCTTCCTCTCGTCGATGTACTCGACCTCGAGCCTAACTTCACTGCGAGACGGACGCAGTCCTACGGCACCTCCGATTATCCTAGAGCGATCCAGTTCAGGCCACAACGCCTCCACCTTGCTCAGGATGAGATCGTTATCCTCGGCCCTGATATCCATCCCCCAGTCGTCGACCTGGGCAGTCCCTCCAAGGACTGTGACGTCGCTGCGAGGGATGGTGTAGGTCAGTGTCTCAGGCTGCTGGTCGAAGTGACCTATTCCTGGGTCCTGATCGATGAAAATGACCTGTCCCCTCGCCGGCCTGACCTCTTCGTCACCGCAAAGCTCCCTGGCCCCCAATCCCACGCAGTTGACCACCACTTCACCGGACACCTCGCTAAGATCGCCGACGAACGACTGGACGAACGAGCCTCCTAGAGCCTCCACTCTAGAACGCAGCCATGGCATGTACAATTGCATCTCGATAACTGGTGCCCTGAACTGCCACCCGAAGACGTAGCCTTCAGGAATCTCGCTGTCATCCAGTATTCGGAAGGCAGCAATGTCTTCACTCCACTCAGGAGGGTCGACTGCCTGCCTGAGGTACTCCCTGCCATCCCTCATACGCACCCCGGATTGTGGCTCGCGCTCAGACAGCCTCTCCAACTCGGCGTAAGTCGCAATACCCCAACCATCCGCCCTGTCAGCAGGCGCGGTGAGGAATGGGTACCATATTGCAGCGGCGATGTCCGACACGGTGTCAGGACTGAATCTGTCCGAGATTACTACTACCTCGTGTCCTGCTTCTAGGAGTTTGACTGCGCATGAAAGTCCGGACACCCCGGCTCCCACGACCGTGCAGCGCATGACCCGCGATGGCCGTATCTCTGATGATTCCGTCGGCTGATATGTTCGCGTCTTCGGGCAACCTCTTGAGTGGCGGCCACTCTGGTCAGCACGGTGGTGCGGTGCCCAAGGTGAAGCGACCGAAGAAGGGCTGGTTCAAGCCCAACAAGAAGAAGCCCCGCACAGGGCCACGTGTAAAGGCCAGCGAGAAGGGTCTGCCACCGTGTCCGGCATGCGGCCAGTGGAGCATGCAGAGAGACAGTGCGAAGGCTGAGCTGTACTGCGGAGCCTGCGGCGCAATCGTTTGACCGAGATTCAATACGCCAGAGGCCCTCCGACGGCCCGCCGCAGTGATGAGGAACCGCACCGGGCGCTTCGGGCGCCGCGAGTGATGGGCGACCTGAGCGGCACAATCATCCGTACCAAATGTAGAGGAAGGCGAGAAAATTCCACACCATGTGGCTGACTATGGAAGGCCATAGACTCCCTGTTTTTATTCTGACCATGCCATAAATGACCCCCCCTAGAGCAGCATATCCTACCACATAGGGTTCGATGTGCAGAAGGCCGAACAACCAGCACTGCCCAAGACTGCTACCGCATCTCGTGAATCTCCTGATGGCATCCAAGACATAACCTCTGAACAGAATCTCTTCGACGACTGGGGCTGCAATAACCGTCGAGACGAATGACAGCGCAAGAATGAGGTCATATTCTGAATCATCCACATAGTAGAATATCTCCGAATGTAAGGATCACCTAATAGCATGATGTACAGCATGTCATAGATATTCGTTACAACTATGTCAATCACAGTAATCGCAATTGGAAGCCCTATCAAGAATATGAATCCAATTCTGAAAGAACCAATCTTGAACATCTGCAGAGTTCTGCTTAGATCCCCGTCCCACGAAATATATCCCATTGTCATCGCGAGTACTGCAATGTAAACCAAGATCCCCATAAACTCAAATGACACATCCTCGGAAAGTCCGAACATCTCAAGGAAATCCGCTAGGAAAAACCCAACGAAAAAGATGAGCAAAGCACAGATCCATGAGGAGGCTATGATTAGCCAACTGACAATCTTGCTTCTTTCGGATTCTTTCCCGTAATCGGGAATGACGTGCCCTTCCATGAGGACTCCCCATGTCTCGCCGACTGACAATGTGGTAGCATTCGAGTCGTACTTGTTCGTGGGGACTGGGCCGTACCTGTTGGCCCCCAGAGTCTCCAGGGGCAATAATCAGCACCAGAGTGTAAATCAGAGAAATCAAGGTCCCGATAAGTGGTATTAGGCTAATCACATAGACTGCAGGTATTACCCAACCTGAGTACCCCAAATCATGGAGTCTCCTGATGTTGACCATTAGTGCGGGCATGAATATTATCAGAACCCCAAAACAAGACAGTGCCGCCAATAGCCATCCAATAGTGCCTATGAACCCTCCATTTTCAACCAACTCGAGCGAAATATACAGAGGGAGAATCACCAATAATTGGAACAATAGAACCAGTTACTCTCGGATCTGGATGCTCTTCCCTCCCAGGTAGACCACTTCTTGAAACACGTTCTCACAGCATCCCCGAAGGCCATGGCCTCTGCCGGTCGGCCATATCTGTAGGAAGCAAGTCTGGAAAATTTCCTAATTCGTCCAACTCATCTGTTTTGGTGCTCTCGGGAGTCGGTCGATATTCCCGTGTATCATTTGAAATTGAATTGAAATGCGGCTCTATGTAATTGTAGCAGAAGTAGATCGACAGATATGTCGTAATGATGGCCAAAATCAGAAGGGATATCCAACCTCCTGCAATCACAAAATCAAACAAGAGTGCCAGAGCAATTATCGACAGGGTACCTCTGGTGGGGAACTCTCCGACGAAAGCTCTCCCAAACGGCCCCAATTCGCTAGGATTCTGAACCTCGGACACGGTTTGCAAATCCGTGCTCACGTGAATCTATTCCTCTGAAGAACCATCGAGAATCTCTTGCTTCTTATTCTGGGCTTGCAGGGTGACTAGCTCCAAGTAGGCAGTCCTAGCCTCTAGGTACTTTGTCCATCTCATCAAGGTATGACTGTTTCTCGGCAGCATACAGGCTCCCGTCCCTAGCGTTGGCATCCATCTTGTACAGCATGAAGAAGAAGAATAGCGTCAACATAAGTGGACCCAATAGCATCAGGTAGTTTTCATCCAAATTGTATGTGTCTCCAGCAACCTCTGTCCCCGAACCTAGATGACTGAAATTATCACGACACTGGCCACAGGATTAGATTCGCAAGGAGTAGAACCCATTCGTACAACTCGTATTCGGATCTCCGGCTCGGCCTTCGGGGCTTTGTGACGGGCGCTTGTTCCATGTAACTACCTAAATCCCCCACGCGGGTGTCGAGATATGAGGATTCTGCACTATCATCAACCGAATCAATCAGCAAAGAAGTGTCGATTTCAGAATCTTCTTTGCGCCTAATCGCTCTCTCTCTGTATAGGGGAAGCGAAAGGACCGAGAAAAATCCTACCAACCCAATTGTCATCGAGATAACCGAACTCCAATCGTAGGAAAGGCCCTGAACGTCAATCACCCTTACTGCAAAAGACCCGATAAACACCACAGCTAGGTAGTACAATGATTGGAACTTCTTCAGCAGGTAAAGTACAGATGATAGGGCCAAAATCACAACCATGACATCGGCCACATCGACCATAATCGAGAACTCTCCAAAGTCAAGACTTGAATCGAATGTGGATGATATTAGGTAGGCACCAATAGCCCCGAATATAGAAACTAGAATGGCGATATTACGTCCCGACTCACTCAATCCATCTGCTATCGGCCCGACAATATCGTGAGAGACAGATCCTTCTGACAAATAAGCCAGCCAGAGAGAGGTTTGGAAAATCACAGTTGCCGGGATGATGTAAGGGAGATAACTTCCGACACGCTTCAATACGGAGTAAATCGCACCCCCCGCACCTTTGGCCGAATTGCCTATCCCGGTTGCTTTACCTGAAATATTCGCTTTCTCTACAGTTGTGGAAATTCTGCTTCCCACATTGCCCATCCCTTCCCGGGCCTTTGACAACGTCGAGCCTTGGTCTGATTGCTCATCATCGTGATCAATTTCATTGGCGACGGACTCTTTTTCGCTCTTTCTCCTGTCGAGTTTTTGCTTGATTGAAGACTCCAATTTTTTCGATGCCTCATCGATCTTGTCCAAGGCACTGCCAACTCTGGACTCAAATGAGTCATTATCCGACCCATCGGCCATGTATGGTGGAACGGATTAGAACCCTTGAATCTTCGGAGCAGCAACAAGTAGAAAAGCTCGGGTTTCGGAAATACCTCCGTTCCTACGGGAACGGACTTCTCACAGGGGAATCCTTCATGACCGCTGCACAAGGCAGCGAGAACGAGCAGAATGGTGGACCCATCGACCTACTTTTCCGACGACCAGATGATTTCCATCGCTCTAGTCGCCGGGTTGTTGCTGGTATCCAAGCTCCGTGACATGCTCGACCTAAGCGGAATGCTTGCTGCTATGGTGGTCGGACTCACGGTATCTCTCCTAGGGCACTGGACCTGGCTCATCATTCTCGTGATATTCCTCTTCGTCGCCTCCATCGCGACCAAGTGGCGCTTCGAGGAGAAGCGAGCGCTGTCGATTCAGGAGTCCAATGAGGGCGCAAGAGGTTGGCGCAATGTGATGGCGAACGGTGCGGCTGCATCGATGGTCGCGATTCTCGGTTGGTTTGGCGATGGAGATTGGTACTTTCTAGCCGTGTCCTGCAGTGTCTCTGTGGCCCTCTCTGATACACTAGCCTCGGAGATTGGTAGCCTCGATCCTAGGACTCGCAGCATCATCACGCTCGAGGCGGTGCCACCCGGAACCAACGGGGGAATGTCCCCGACGGGCACGATGGCAGCACTGCTCGGAGCCATAATCATCGCTGGGTCAACCGCCCTGCTTGCCCCCGTCTATGGAGAGACGATGAGCGCTGCCAGCATCTTCATCACGGTAACAATTGTGGGTTGGCTGGGGTGCCAAGTTGACTCCATCCTTGGGGAACTACTCGAGAACAAGGGGTACATTGGCAAGCACTCAGTTAACTTCCTAGCAACGCTCTCAGGAGCGGCAATGGCCGTTGTGGTGGCATTTAGGTTCCTGTAACATCAAGACGAGGGGTTTGTACTGAGCGAGAAGGAGATAGTGGCATGGGACCGGGGACTAGAGCTGCTAGAGCCGGGATCCTGATTGCTCTGGCCATGCTTCTGACGGTTACCTCGACCTCCTTGATGGTCAACGCCCAAGATGTCATGGAAGCCGAAGGCCCAGGCATCGAATGGACACTCCCTGAAACACACATGCTGTATCTGAAGGGAACAGAGGAACAGCCGTTCTTGGACCGCAACTGGACCACCAACACCGGTCAGCCCCTCGGCAGGGCCGAGTTCACCAAGACTAGTTCCGCACTAAACCCCAATCTCATCGACATCCAATCTGCACCCTTGGCGGAGTCGTTCAGGTTCGAGGGTAACATCACAGTACGGCTTTTTGCATCTCTGGACTCCACCAACGACGGCTGTAGGCTGACTAACGTGTTACCGGGTTCCGCTGGTGCCGAGACCTCGTTCTCAGTGACCCTGTCCCTCGGTAGCAGTGTGGTCATAGAGAACGCTCAGACCAATTCGCTGCCCATGGAGGAATCTTACCTCTCGGCCCACGAGTTCACAGTACAGGCACTCGATGTCAACGTCTCACTGGCATCCGGAGACCCCATCTCGCTGCAAGTCGATGTACAGCACGACTGCCTACAGCAGGGGGTTCTGTGGTGGGGGACATATGATGCGACCTCCGGAATCATCTTCGAGGGGGATGTCATTGAACCGAAGTTGGAATACAGCATCGATTCCAATAGAATGGCAAGGGTGGAGTTCACACCAATTTCTCCATGGGGACCAGGGGACTTCGATGGGCAAGTACTCGAGATAGTGGGGCCCCTGGACTGGGACGAAATGGTCCATGGCTTCGGTAAGGAGGACCAGCGATTGGAGCACTTCGAGACTCCTCATGGAACTAGGACCGGTGAGGGTAACAGAACGATACTGACCTGGTCCTCGGAGAAGCCTCTGTTACCTGGCAGATACATGATTGACGCTTGCTTCACGGTCACGGACCAGAATCCGGGGGAGCTTTGCGACGCAATCGGAGTCCTTCGCTTCGAGATTCCGCAGGACCCCAAGCCGATGCTGTCTTCGATGTGGGCCGCAGTCGTGGTCCCTCTGGGGATAATCGCCTGGATTGGGGTGTCGATGCGCGAAGCGATGCTGCCGATACAGACCTATGCGATACTACTGCTGCTTGCGATAGCAGCACTCGGTCCTGCCATGCACCTGCCCGACATAGACAGCAACGCCCCGAGGGAGGAGGGAGCTGCCCCATCGTTCGTGTTGCTATCGCACGATGGTGAACTGGTCAAGCTGCCGGAACTGCTGAAGGGGAGTGATGCCGTGGTTGTCGGGCTCTTCCGAACCGGTTCGCCTAACGCAATCAGGCAGTTCGACGACTTCCGTGGTACCGAGATAATCAGCGAATCTGATATCGCGTTCATCCAGATCGCCACCGGCGAGGGCGTTCAGTCAGTTGATCTGGACACCTATTCCCTGACTCTCAACGAGTCATGGCCCCTGCTCATGGACGAGGCAGATGCTGCCGTTGGTAAGGCATTCCCAAGTGGTGCCACGGACGCTGTCATCATCATCGACTCAGCGGGCTTCGTCACCGATTGGCAACCGGGTACGATGTCGGCACTGGAGATAGACGAGGCCGTGTCATCCGCCTCCAGAGGCTCAGGTAATAATCCGTTGTCGCTATTCTCGGTAATCATCGGCACTGCTCTGCTGCCTCTGGCTGTCCTCGCCATGCCGAGGGACCGGGAGCTGGAGCTGCCTGAGGAGCCTCTGTTCCCAGGTGCCGGAGCTCTCATGACCGCAGGCGGCGCGGCCGCAGGATTCGGACTCTGGGCCCTGCCTGTGGCGCTGATGGCCGCGTTCGGGCTCGGTGCGTTCTGGATCTGGGTGGAACTACTCCTCGCGGTGGTCCTCGTGTACCACGGACTGTCGGTGCTGCTGCACGGCAAGATAGCAGAGGTCGAGCGCTTAATCACAGTGACATACTCGCGCTTACCCGATGGATTCCGTGCTTGGCGCGACAGAGCCAGCTTCGCCGAGGATGTCTACTTGGGACTTTGGCTGGCTTGGCTGCTGTGGCTGCGCACGCCTGCGCTGATCCCCCAAGGAGTGGGCGCGGTCGCTAGGTCGGACATACTGGGAATCCTGCTCTCCGTGCTTGCCATGCTGGGCTTCCTAGTCGCTGCTGGGATTGTGGTTAACATAGCACGACTCGTCGCCCTGTCACCTGGAAATCTCTCGAGGGTGTTCGGCTGGCTGAGCGTAGGCATTCGCCCGCGCGCGTGGGGACTCGCCTCCGCAATCCTAGGTACTTGGGTGGCGCTGGCTCTGTTGGTGGGCCCGGTCATGGGTTCATTGTGAGGTCTCATTCGAAGGACCGAGAGCATCATAAGAGCGAGGCCCTATGGCGATGCACTCCTAAGGGGGTATAGTATAACCTGGTAGTACCGCGGGCTCCAGTTGCACGGGAATGACGACAAGTGGTTTTTCTGATGGCTTTGATGACCAACTGGAGCACCGACCTATCGCAACCCGAGAGCGTGCGCAATCCAGGTGCACGCTAGGTGGAAGACACCCGCTGATCTGGGTTCAAATCCCAGTGCCCCCACCATATGCACCAGTGCGTACAGCATCTCAGTAACTCCGGCATAGGTTGGGTTGAAGGACTTCGCGTATTTCGCGTGACTCGATGGACGCCAAGGGACTCCACGCCATCATGTGCGCTTTGCTCCTTTGGGCCCACTGGCCGGTAGCGTGGCCCCCATTCAGATATCCACACTCGGTGAAGACGGGCTGCAACTAATCGACGCGGGGCAACAGACCACGGCTCCAGTTCAGACTCCTGTGAGTTGGGCGAGTCCGGGGCCATGGTGGACGTGGACCTCCATGGACTCTGACAGGAATGGCATCCATGATTCCTTGCAGACAGCATCCGGCCCGGTCAACGTAGGACTCTCCTACGACGGCAGGGTCACCGATTCCAACCGACTCGAACTAGCCCGAATGGGCCACGAGATACATCTTTGGGGTTGCCCTCGGTCAACGCTGTACTGATTGGGGACGTGGATGCCTCAGATGTGCACGCCCTATCTCAGCTAGAGGGCGTGGTGATGGTCGAGCGTTACGGCTCTCTGGTGTTTTACGGGGATATCCAAACGCCTGCGGTCAAGGCCAGCAATTCCACGGAGTACCCAGTGGGTGCGTGGGACCTCGGGGTCAGTGGACACGGGGTAAACATAGCACTGACCGACACCGGGGTCGACAACGAGCACCCTGGGCTCTCTGGCAAGTTCGTGGCCGGGTACGACGCCGTGTGCTACATGCACACTGACCCCCAGTGCCTCCTAGCGGGGGGTCGCGAGGAGGACGGCTCCTTCGACCCCGATGACGGCAACCAGCACGGTACCGCGTGCATGGGGATGGCCAGTGCCACGGGAATCGAGGCAGACGGCTCTCAGTCGAATTACTACGGCTCCGCCCCCAACGCCTCGCTGGTCGATGTACGAATCGGCACCGACGTCGGCGCGGGACCGTTCGAGAACTATCTGTTGGAACAAGAGTTCTACGAGTCCGCGATGAACGGCCTGCAGTGGATAATCGATCACAGGGACGACGCTTGGCCCGGAGTGGACGAGGCAAACTATGGAATAGACATAATCTCACTATCATGGGGAATAACTAGCCATGAGGATGGAGAATCAGACGGCTCTGATATGCATAGCCGCATTCTAGATGATGCTATGCTGGCTGGTGTCACAGTCTCAAACGCAGCAGGCAACTCAGGCCCGGACAACGACGGACTTTCCGGCATGAGCGCTTCTTCCTTATCGATTACAGTAGCCGCAACGGATGACCAGAACACAGTGAACCGGGACGATGACACCATCGCCTCTTACTCATCAAGAGGTCCAAGGAGAGACAACGGAGATGGCAACCCGTTGAACGAGTTGATTCCAGAGCTAAGCGCCCCTGGGACCAATATTATTCAGGCTGAAGGTTGTGTCTCCAGCGGGGGATGTAACAACTTCCTTGGCGGCGATGCCTCAGGTAACACCTACACGGGAAGGGGCAGCGGGACATCTTACGCGACACCCGCAGTCACAGGTGTTGTGGCACTAGTGATTGAGGCCAACGGCCAACTTTCCCCCCTGCAGATTAAGGAAGTCCTCAAGCAGACATCTGAGAGGATGGGAGAGCCTAGTGCACCGGAGGTTGACCCATACTGGAATCGCGAATTCGGATATGGCATGGTGGACGCTCACGCAGCCGTAGCACTGGCACAGTACATAGCCGAAACAGGGCAAACGGATTCCTTGGACGTCAGCCTCCAGAACCATCTGCTGAACCTCGTCGACTCCAACGGCACAATCAACGTCACAGGACACGCATGGGGTCAGATGGGCAGTGTCGACAGGGTTGAATTCAGAATCGACGGAGGCGAGTGGCACGAGGCGACGTACTCCGCCGAGCCCGCTGAAATCGGTGCCCTGACGCCATTCTTGTGGCATGTCATCCTCGATCCGACAAAACTCGGCGAGGGCCCCCACCAGATAGAGGTCAGAGCGGTCTCGGGAGAGAGCCACTCGCTACCGGTGCTAGCGACCGTGCACGGCACGTCTGGCAGTGCCTCGAACTTCTCCGTACCACCGCTTGTGATATTCGGAATCGTTGTGGTTTTCGTCATCTGGTTGGCCTCACTGTCCCTCGTCCGACTCCGCTCGGACGGCGAGATTGACAGCCTGCTCTCGAGGTGGCGCAGGGAGGAGGACTCGGCAGTTGAGGAAGTGCTCGAAGCTGAATTGATTCCCGAACACGACCCCGAATAGCGAATCCATAGGATTCGAAGCGCCTTGTTCAAAGCCTAGAACATTCGTCCGCAGGCCATGGTGAGGTTCTCCGAGCGTGCGAGCAGCATCCGTCCTACAGGGGTTCGGAGGATGTTTGACATGGCCGGAGATGATGCAGTGCAGTTCGGTTTGGGGGAACCGGACTTCCAGCCTCCTTCGATTGCTATAGAGGCCTTCACCAAGGCAATGGAAGACGGCCGGAACAAATACACCACAACTGCCGGACTCCCGCCTTTGAGGCAGAAGGTTGCCGAGATGTGGCACCACCTAGTCCCAAGTCTGGACGAATCAAACGTCTGCATCACCATGAGCGGTACCAATGGACTCCTCGACATCTTCCTAGCCTTGGTGAATCCCGGGGACAACGTGCTGCTGCCTGAGCCCTACTTTCCCCTGTACCCTCCGGACGTGGTGATTTGCGGAGGCGAGCCCAACCTGTACCCATGCACCTTCGAGAACGGTTTCGTCCCGACCCTCGAGGACCTTGAGTCCAGAGTGGATGAGAACACAGTGGCCATCCTGTACAACTTCCCTAGCAACCCCACCGGTGGCAACGTGAACGAGTCCCAAAGGGACGAGCTCGTGACCTTCGCTAAGGAGCACGACCTCTGGCTGATTAGCGACGAGGTCTACGACCGCATAGTGTACGACTCCCCGCACGTCTCCTTCCTGGGGGCGGGCTACGACAAGGTCATCATGGTGCAGTCGTTCTCCAAGACCTTCGCCATGACCGGATGGAGGATTGGGTACCTCCTATCCCCGGACGCCGAGGCGATGTCGCAATTGACCAAGATGCAGTACTACGTCACCGCATGCAGCAACGATGCCATGCAGCACGCCGTACTCGAGGCCCTTGAGAACGCCCCCGACTACCCCGAGGAGATGTGCGCCGAGTTCAAGGCTAGGCGAGATCTGATATGTGAACGGCTCAATGCGATTCCAGGAGTCTCCTGTCACGTCCCCACCGGGGCATTCTACGTATTTCCCAGAGTAGAGGTTCCGGGGATGAACAGCGAGGAGATAGCAATGGCGCTGCTCGAGGGAGGAGTGCTTTGCTCCCCTGGAACAGCTTTCGGTGAGTTGGGCGAGGGGCATCTCCGCTTCGCATATACCATAGACAGAGATGGAATAGAGAGGGGCATGGACAGGGTCGAGGCGGTGCTGTCCGACCTCAGAGGGGGACTGACCAAGGTGGGGCCAATCGAGTCCTTCGCACTCTTCCTCGCCTGCTTATACATCGGCAGCGAGAGCCCTAGGTTCGGGCCTAGTGCACTGGCACCCGCAATCCTGCTGTCCTCCCTAGCATTCCTGTATGCCCTCGGCCCGTCTGCAATCGGATTCGGTCTGGCCATCGGCTCGGGGTGGATTATGTTGAATGAGATGGTCGAACGGGCCACGCCTCTTCGATAATCAGTCTTCGAACAGCCTGAAGGGAAGATCAATCATCCTGCTCGAGTCGTCCTCCTCAGCCTCTTCCTCGACATCCCTCTCAGCCTCTGGGAGGGCGGACCCCCCAGGATCGACGACCTCATCGCCGCCTGAATCCCCCGGGCCCTCAAGCAGGTCCATATGCAGATTTTCAAGGCCACTCTCCTGCCCCCTCATCCAACCGGGCATGTCGTGCGCCCCCCCAAGTACTGACATCGTGGTGAAAGTCGCCATCGGCAGCACCGATATGGCCACTAGGAAGTCGATTACAGCGGTATCGGGGACCACCGCATCAGGGGCGACCACGTGCAACAGGATTGCTTCTAGCTGCACCTCGTCCCACTGCGTGATATCGACATCCAGCCAGTTGAGGGAGGCTGCTAGGAAGGTTCTGGCGATGACCCAGAAAAACAGTACCGGCAGCAGCCACGAGAACCTCGATATCCGCCAGAGCACGCTCCTGAACATCGCCGCGTAAGCCACCAGCCAACTCGACACCAGGGGTTGGATCCTCACTGCCATCCACAGGGCAATCATGTAGCCTGCCATGCCTAACTCGAAGGCCCGGTCCGACTTGATCACCCCCTCGGGCACGCCCTCCATGATGAGCAGCGGCACTGCGATTAGCAGCACTTGCATAGGTACGGCCAGTAGCTGGAGTCCGCCGTGAACCGCTATCAGGTCATGGCCATCGTCAACCGTCTTCTCGTGCACAATCCTCGCCATCCTGCCGTAGGGACTCGCCTGCAGGGCCAGCCTCGACCGGTCGATTAGCTCTGGGTCACCCGCTCTCCTGCTCAGGCCTAGGATAGGCATCCATCCGCCCTTGTCAGCGACCGAGGCAGGCCTGTAACCGCCGAATAACAGAGCCAGCACGAGCGACAGGAATCCATACAGCAGACCGGCGATGACTATCCAGTACACAAGTTCGGTTCGCATGGCAATGGAGAAGTTGTCTTGATCCACCTCAAGCAAGTAGGTCAGGGAGAATCCGACTATCGGGACCAGCGTGACTTGCAACACGACCACTGTGTAGAGTACGAACCTCTGGTACAGTCCCTCCACGGTCACAGCAGTCACGTCTCATCGAGTCATCATAAGGCCTTCATCGGAGTCGTGCCACCACCGGGCAGTTAGGGAAGCGTCCGAGAGCCGCCGATCCGTTGAATGCCGCCCTCCGGGCGGCGAACGCTGCTAGCGAACCTTCATACACGGTTGTAGGACCGAAGATTCGTCACATGCGTAGCCTGTCCCCGTTCCTCTTGGTGTCCTTGCTCTTAGTCATGAGCATGGCCCCGTTGGCCGCCAACTCGGTGATGACTGCGGCCGTCGACGAGCGCGCGGCCACCCCGAAGGCGCTGATTGACTTCGAAGTCACCTCGATAGAGCTCGGCGACTCTCAGACATCGGCCCATCAGTGGAACCAGTCAGACAACTCGACCGCCGAGTACGTCCTCCGGGACCAATGGATTCTCGTCAGCGTCACATTCACTCAGGCGGGCACGTCCAGCCAGCCTGCTTACGCAGAGGGCTGGATGCAAGTGTGGCACCCGATTGGGTTCCTGATGGAGGAGCACTACGTCAACATGACACTGTCCGGCCTGCAGTCTACCACCGAGACATTCTATTGGAACCCCAGTGCTGCTCACAGCGCCATCGATGACCACGGCGATCTCTACGGCGGTATCATACTGCGTGGTACCATAGACGGCGGCCTAGCTGACGACAACGAGGAAAACAACGAGTTGGATAGGGAGGTCCCGGTAGCAGCCTGGAAGGACGCGATGGACAACGGTTTCTGCGGGGACGTGGACGGCGATCAGGTCATTGACTGCACCAACCAGCTCAGCGCCAACGAGCCGACGTGGGCAGGCGCTGGCTACAACTCGGATGGCTCCCTCTCGTCAGACCCAGACTGGTACGGCCATTGGAGGATGGAGAACGCGTCTAGCGCAGAGGGCGATTGGCACTGGAGGGTGTCGAGGCCAGGCTCAGACTACGCCAGCAACAGGCATGACAGGCTCTGGTGGGGTTGGTTCACCCCGTTCGACAACTGCGACGACCCCGGGCACGGACTCAAGTACGGAACCCTCGACTCGGCGGTCTCAGCCCTGTACGGCAACAACTTCTGCAAGATTAGAGTGAGGTCGTTCGACTTCATCTCGATGCATCTAGTCACCGAGGCCTGGGGCGAGATGGCTGCCGGTGACCAGATCAGGCTCGAGGCTGATGCCGGAGGCTCCCTAGCCCACTACAACTACACCGCGCAGAACCTGTCCAAGAACCACGGAGAGTGGTCGCAACTGGTCTGGAACATGACCGACGTACACCCGAACGCAGACTATACACTCGCGTTTCGCTTCGATTCCAACAGCTCCTTCGCGAACCAAGGCATCCACCTAGACTCATTCCTCCTGTTCGGGTTCGAGAAGGTCGCCGAGTATACAGTCGACGTCGATTGCGACGACCCGCTGCCCAACGCTTACATGGTTGTGCCCGATGACCCTAGGCCTCCATCGCTTTACTGCAAAATCAAGAACAACGGGTATGTCGACATCACGCTGCGCCTTTACACCGAGGTCTCGAACCAGACGTGGATGAACAACTACCCACTTAGGATTGACTCGAACAACATGTTCGACCATGACAACTACGTCGTCTCGGAGGTCATCAACGCTCTGGAGACCATGGACACTTGGTTCAACCTCAGCATACCTGAGGGTGCCAGCGTCGAGGAACTCGACTGGTTTGTTTGGGTGAATGACGGGACGACGAACCTCTCCAAGGTCTACATCGAGTTGCCCGTATCGGTCATAGCAGCGTACTCGATCACCCTCGACCAGAAGACCCTCGCCAACCCCGCTGCGGTCCTGTATCCAGGAACAACCGGAAATGTCGCTATGGTGGTTAAGAACACCGGGAACCAGATAGCGACCTGGAACCTAGGCGCCACCTTCGGCGACAATCGCTGGGGCGCCGAGAACCTGATCTGGCACGATGCCAACGGCTCCGTAGTCACCAGCCTCTGGATGAACATCACCGACGAGTTTGAACTCACTGCTACCGTCATCGTGCCCGACGAGATGCCTCCCGGCACCTACCCGATAACCCTGCTTGCAAGCGGCAGGCCCCCTGCCAACTTCGTTGCTGATTGGACCATATACATCGAGGTCCCGGTGTTACACGACCTAATGCTCGAGCCAGAGACCACGGAGATTACGGCCGCTGCAGATGGCTTCCTCAGGCTGATTGAGATTAGGATGGTTAACAATGGAAACTCCGAGGAGGCGTTCGATCTGTCGGTGCTGTCCGACTGGAAACTCGGCGTCTCGCTGAACGCCGAGCAGAGTCTCGGAAT
The DNA here is from genome assembly GCA_019654055.1 of Methanobacteriota archaeon. Classification (GTDB taxonomy): domain Archaea; phylum Thermoplasmatota; class Poseidoniia; order Poseidoniales; family Thalassarchaeaceae; genus Thalassarchaeum. The sequence goes on from BPDA01000008.1 coordinate 28,735, forward strand.
AGACCCGTTCGGAGGGGACAGCACCGTAATGCTGCTGCTTCCGATGCCTTATGGAATCGCAAACGAGACCTACGAAATCTGGATCATCGCAGCCAGCCAAGACGACTCGGACTACCAATCGAGCGTCAGGATACTGCTCACCGTTCCTGTGACCAATCTGGTCGAGGTTGAGGACCTAGACATGACTGAGGAGGTGTTCAGGGGAGGGGACGATGCAAGGACCGTCAACTGGGAGATTTGGAACAACGGTAACGTCAACGACGCCTTCACCATCGACTTCCAAACCAGTCACCCCGACGTATGGGTTCAGGCGACCGGGCTGACCAATGGTAGGACTCCGTACATCCCGGCCGGTTCGTCGTTGAACCTGACCGTTCGATACTCGTTCGACTTCTCCGCCTCCGGCGAGCGCGAAGTCACCCTGATTGCCTCCAGCGTAGAGGCCGCCAGCGAGGGTCTCACCGTCACGGGAAGCGGGAAGGCCGATTTCATCGTCGGTACTCAGGGATTCTTCCAAGTGCTCGCCCCCATGCCCTTGGAGATTACCGAGAGCGGGGACGACTACGCTCTAGTGTATACGGTGGTCAACCTGTATCCTGATGACCAGCTGCTGAGGGCCGACATTGACAGGAACTCTGACATCTTCTTCAACATCTTCGACGCGCGAGTCGACGCCGGAGACAGGGACTTCGTCCTGCTCGCAAACGCCTCGAGGACCATCACGGTCTGGCTGACGGTGACCGAGGACAACCTCGAGAACATCGCAGCGAACGAGATGACCTTCGAGATAACCCTAGAGGTCGACGGAGACAGGGATAAGGTATCGATGAACGGCTCGGTCGTGATGCACAAGCTGAACCCCATAGAGACGGGGGTCGACGTAGAAGAGACAGCATGGTGGGCAGGAAACATTCTCTTCCTACTGATTGGGATAGGAGTCATGGGCGCGGTTCTGCTGGCTTCCCTTAGGATATTCAAGAGCGCGACCGCGCCGATGGAGGAGATTTCGACCCTAGACACATACGAGATGACCGTCGACGGCAGTGGATGGGACGGGGACGAGTCGATACCCGACGCTCCAGAACTCCCGGCAGACGACGATGTGGCCAACTCGATGTATGGGGGAGCGAAAGAAATCTTCGAACAGCCCCCCGAGATGCCACCTCCACCTCCAATGGAACCCGAGCCAGAGCCCGAGCCAGAGCCCGAGCCAGAGCCCGAGCCAGAGCCAGAGCCCGAGCTGCCACCTGGGGTGCCACCGATTCCAGAGGAGGGCCTCCCTGAGGGATGGTCTATCGAGCAGTGGATCCACTACGGCCAGCGCTGGTTGGACCAGCAGAACCGTGAATAGTGCCGCGATGCACACCCGCTCGCGCCCGTGCGAGGGCTTATGACCCCCCCATTGGTCGCCGGATTCCGGAGTGTGATTTCCTATGTACAGCGGTCAACAGCCAATTTTCATCCTTAAGGAAGGCACTGAGCGTACCAGTGGGCGCTCGGCGCAGAGCAACAACATCGCTGCTGCGAAGGCAGTCGCTGACTCAGTTCGCTCCACTCTCGGTCCGAAGGGTATGGACAAGATGCTGGTTGACAGCATGGGCGACGTGGTCATCACCAACGACGGCGCCACGATACTCAAGGAGATGGACATTGAGCACCCCGCTGCCAAGATGATTATCGAGATTGCCAAGACCCAGGAGCAGCACTGCTACGACGGCACCACCAGCGCGGTCGTGATAGCCGGGGAGTTACTCAAGCGAAGTGAGGACTTAGTCGAGCAGAACGTGCACCCGACGGTCATCTGTGAGGGCTTCAGGCTCGCCTCGGACAAGGCGTCGGAACTAATCGAGGCGCATTCAATCGAAGTCGACCAGGATATGCTGGAGGAGGTGGCGAAGACCGCGCTCACCGGAAAGAGCGCAGGCGCGGTCAAGGAGTTCCTCGCTGACATCTCGGTCAGGGCGGTTCTCTCCGTGGCCCAGGAGGTCGACGGGGAGACTGTGGTCGATTTGGATGACATCAAGGTGCAGAAGAGGCAGGGCGGCTCCATCAAGGACAGCTCCCTCGTCGACGGCATTATCCTCGACAAGGAACGCGTCCACAGCGGGATGCCCCGCAGCGTTTCCGGTGCGAAGGTAGCGCTCATCAACTCGGCCATCGAGGTCAAGAAGACTGAGGTAGATGCCAAGATCCAGATTACCGATCCCAACATGCTGTCACAGTTCCTCGATGAGGAGGAGCAGTACCTCAGGTCACTCGTCGACAAGATCCAGAACTCCGGAGCAAGTGTGGTCATCTGCCAGAAGGGCATCGACGACGTGGCTCAGCACTACATGTCGAAGGCTGGCCTGTTCGCTATACGCAGGGCTAAGAAGAGCGATATGGAGGCTCTGTCAAAGGCAACCGGCGGCAGGATAGTCACGAACATCGACGACCTTTCCTCTGACGACCTAGGAAGTGCGTCCAAGGTAGAGGAGCGCAAGATTGGCGAGTCGGATATGGTCTTCGTCACAGGCTGCCCCGACGCCAAAAGCGTCTCGGTCCTCCTTAGGGGCGGCACAGAGCACGTCGTGGACGAGATTCGCCGGGCCTTCGATGATGCAGTGGGCGTCGTAGCGGTGGCACACGAGGACGGAGTGGTACTGACAGGAGGCGGCTCCGTCACTGCAGCTATCAGCCGTGAACTACGTTCCTACGCCGAGGGGATAGGCGGAAGGGAACAGATGGCAATCGAGGCTTTCTCAGGGGCTCTCGAGGTGATTCCTAGAACTCTCGCCGAGAATGCCGGCCTAGACCCGGTAAACACCATCATCGACCTCAGGAAGTCGCACTCTGAGGGCAAGTCGTACTTCGGCGTCAACGTTTACGAGGGCGGTGTCGCGGACATGAACGAGGGAAGGGTGTTCGAGCCGAGCAGGGTCGTCGAGCAGGCGATCCAGAGCGCCTCGGAGACCGCAGTGATGATACTGAGGATCGACGACGTGATTTCCAGTCGGGCCAGCCCTCCGATGCCTGAGGGCGGCGAGTTCGACGGAATGGGCATGATGTGAGGCCAAGGGTGGAATACGGCCTACGGCCGTAGACCTCGGTTGCACTAGATTCAATAATCGCGTCAGGGTGCCCATACTGCCGGTAGGCGTGAGTGGGCTTCATGGAGATATTCAGCGTCTTCATCGACGATGGCTGCATCACCTGCGACGCCTGCGAGGAGGCCGCTCCCGATGTCTTTGAGGTCACTGAGGACACCTGCTTCATCAAGCCCGACGTCAGAGTCGACGGCGGTTACGACCGCAACATCGACAAATCCGGTCTGAAACCAGAGGCGGTTTCCTCACTCTCCGATGACATCTTCGACGCAGCGGACGCCTGCCCGGTAGATGTCATCATTGTTGTCGAGGGAACTGGGGAGGAGGAGCCTGAGCCAGAAGAGGTGGTAATGTCCGAGCCAGAAGAGGAGGCGGCGCCCGAGGGTCCCGTGGAGGTCTCGGGCGATGATCTCGATTCGCTACTGACTACAGGGGACCGGACATTGAACATCTTCTTCGGGTCGCAGTCCGGAAACTCGGAGGAGCTAGCGGCTAAATTTGCCAAACGGGCGAGTGACTACGGGCTGGATGCCACGGTGCACGACATGGATGGGTTCGACTTGGCCTCAATGGCCACGATGAAGAGGATACTGATCATCTGCTCGACCTGGGGCGAGGGCGACATGCCCGACAACGCCGAGGAGCTGTGGCAAGAGGCTAGCGCTGACTCGGCCCCCAAGATGGGAGACGTCGGCTTCTCGGTGCTGGCGTTGGGAGATAGCAGCTACGAGTTCTACTGCGAGTCCGGCAAGGACTGGGACGAACGTCTGGAGGGATTGGGAGCCACTCGACTGGTCGAACGCGTCGACTGCGACGTCGACTACGACGCCCCCGCTGCCGCGTGGGCCATCAACGCTCTTGCAGCGATGGCTGCAGTCGATGGGAATGGCGAGTTCCACGAGGGACAAGTCGAGGCGATCAAGGACCTAGTCTCCGGTGCTTCGGCTACAGGTGCATCCGGTGATGACGGCTTCTCGGTCCCCAATACCACGGCTGAGGTAATTCAGGCCGAGATCAGCATCTTCCGCTACGACCCGGTCAGTGCAAGCACCGGCAAGGACACCTGGGTCTGCGCTCTGCCGGGTCACATGACCGTGCTTGAGTCGCTGAGGATGCTGAAGGAGACCCATGATGGTACCCTGTCGTTCAGGGACGGCCCCAGCGACGACCCGACCACATCCATATCGGTCAACGGCAGGCTGATTCTGCCCGGCAGCGTCAGGCTGGACTCGGTCGCCCCGATTCGCGACGGTGGGTTGAGGCTGCGCGTAGAGCCCCTGCCCGCGTTCGACGTCATCCGCGACCTAGTGGTAGACCACTGGCCGCTCGAGAGGGCACGTGAGTCCTCCAAGCCGTGGATGGTCGCGGCGGCCAGGGACGGCGCCGAGACCTCGCAGGGAGTGATTGGCACAATGGAGGCTTCGACGGCGGACGCCCTGCACTCGTCGACCGACTTCTGCAGCGCACCCCTGCTGCACTCTTGCTCGGACGCCACTCCTCACGCCGAGGCATACCTCGGCCCAGCCGTGTTGGCACGGACCTGGGCTCGAATCAATGACCCGCGCTCGTCGGTGAGGAGCATAACCGAGATGCATGCGGTTATGGACTCCAAGGGCGGCATAAAGGCCGAGACGGACCTAGCCTCGATCCGCCGTCAGAACGCCTCGACCAGAATCATCTCCGAGGCCCTCCTCGACGCACGGACCTCGACTCTTTCTAGGGATGCCTTCAACGGCCGCCACGGCAAGCACGTATGGTGGTACACATGGTCTGTGAAGAGCAGCGGCAGAGTCAATGACACAGTTGTCTACAGGCAGGTACTCGGCCCCATGGGGCTGCTCGGGAACCTGTTCTCTGGCGTCACTGCCCGGATGGTTCTCGGTTTCACCAGGACAGGTGGAAACGTGTTCAACGGCATGCTCGGGATGGTGGCTCCTCCCGCCGGCATCGGGAAGATGCCCAAGCAGTTCAACTCCTCCGTCGACGACCACCACGAGGTCGTCGCGATTTTCAACGAAGTGGATGGTAGGTTCTGATGCCCCTGAAGTACGCCTACCACCCCGGAAATGTGTCCCACAGCAGTGCCACCGAGGTGGCAGAGACGATGGAACCGGTAGCACGCTCATTGGGCATCGAACTGGTTCCTCTGGATGGTGCCACCAGCTGCGGAGCCGGCATAATCAAGCAGGCCAGCAGACGCCTCCAGCTGACCCTTAACGCACGCACCTTCTCGATGGCCGAGGAAATGGGTCTCGACATCATCACACCATGTGCCGCGACCGCGGGCAACCTGAAGGAAGACCTCGCTACACTGAAGGAGGACCCGAACCTGCTCGGGGAGATCAACGAGACCTTGGAGAGGACATGTGGCAGGAGGTTCTCGGGCGACACACACGTCCACCACCTCCTGCACGTCATCGTCGAGGAGGTCGGAATCGAGAGACTAGAATCGGAGGTGAGGAACCCGATTGACTTCGATGTCGCTGGGTTCTACGGTCCCAATATCCAGCAGGCCGGGGCCTGCGGGGACGACGACGTCCACGACCCCGAGTACCTCGAGCTGATTATCGACGCGCTTGGTGGGAGGTCGGTGCAGTGGGAGGGGCGCACCCAGAGCGTCGGAGTCCCAGGACTCTTCTCCGAGGAGCCTACAGTGCTGAGGCAGGCAGCCGCGGTGCTCCACGAGGCTAAGTCCGAGGGCGCAGACCTCATCGTGAGCGCTTGCAACCTCTCTCACACTGTCCTCGACATCTACCAAGGTAAGGCATCGAGGTCGACTGGGCTGGCCACCAACATCCCAGTTATACACCTCACGGAGATGCTTTCTTTCTCTATGGGGCACCACAACACTAGGCTGGCGCAATTGCGCACTAGAATTGCGGTAATCGGCGACTGACTAAGTGTCATGCTTGAGACTTTTCCCTCCAAGGCAAAACTATTCTTCGACGCCAAACTGCTCCAGCCCAGTCTGCCCCTTGGCTCTGAATGTCTCTGGGGGAAGAGCGGAAGGGCTACTGTTCTCCGTGGCCTCGCTGTCGTCAGACTCGTTGATTTCCACCCTGTGCATCTCCCGCTGTTCGGAAACGAACTCCGATGCTCGGACAGAACTCCCCTCGGAGAACACCTCGAATCTGCCTAGGTTCGAGAGGTCCCTGTGATGGCTGCGAGGCAGTTTCCTGCTGACCCTGTGCACGGCCCGCTGCATGAACCCCTCACGCCTCTCGGCGGATGCCCTAGCACCCTCGTCCCGGGTGCCCTCCGCAATCAGGACGACGACCTCACCCTCCCTGTGCCTACCCGTACGCCCCCGCCTCTGTATGGTTCGTATCTCGCTGGACACCGGCTCATAGAATACGACCAGATCGGCACTGGGGATGTCCAGACCCTCCTCCCCGACGGAGGTCGCTACCAAGACGTTGGCCCCACCAGACCTGAACTCGTCGAGCCTAGCGATCTGTTGCTTGGGGGTAAGTCCACCACTGCCATCTCGGCTGGACTGCCCAATGAATTGAATCGGACGAATCCCCTCCAGCTCACTGAGGGACTCATCGACGGCGGCGACGGTGTCTCTGAACGTGGCGAACACGATGACGCGCGAGCCGGAGTCTCTGCGAAACCTCTCCGAGACCAGCCTGCGCACAGCGCCCACTTTGCTGTGAACCTCTTCCATCTCCGACAGACTCACTCGAAGGCTAGACACCCTCCTGTCCCTCAGGAAGTCACGCGTCGACTTGTTCTGGGACTGCTCGCTTCTGGAGAGGCGCTCGAGGAACTCCCTTGAGGCGGCGACGCCTTGGCAAAGCAGGTGGTTAATCAGATGATGCAAGCGCATCGCCGTGGCTATCCTCGATACCGACTGGTAGGCGCTGGATTCGCCCCGAGATATCGCTTGCTGGGCCCGTTCCATCGCATTGGAGAGGCCGGCGTGACCGATGGCGCCCGGCATCACGTATCTGCCGAGCCGTCTCTCGCGATCGACGATCCCGCTCTGCCATATCACGAAGGGTTCCGCAAGTTCCCTGATCCGGTCCGGAACCTCGACCTTGATCTCCTGCACCTCCAGTCCAGCGAGGTGCTTGGCCACCATCGCATCGCCACCAGTCCTGATGTGGATTCTACCTATACCCAGATGATTGCAGACCTCCTCAACCTGATCGGTCCTCGATCCCGGACTCGCCGTGGTGGCTAGGACGAGGGGTTCGGAGGCCTGCGACAGATACAGGTCGCCGACCTGCGCCATTGCGTGGTCGCCCGTGGAGTGATGCGCCTCGTCAACCACCAGCAGGGCACAGCCAGAGAGGTCTAAGACTCCTCTAATGACATCGTTCCTGACAACCTGGGGCGTGGCTACCACGAGCCTAGAAGAGCCCCATAGATCAGCGCGCTTGGCCACTGGGTTCTGCCCCGTAATGGATATCGGGTTTACCGAAGCGGCGTCAGCCAGCACGGGCTCGATGCCACGCAGGTGCTGCTCTACCAGAGCGACAGTCGGAGCGACGACCAAGACCCACCCGTCGCTGCTTTCCAACCGGTCGGCTAACACCATCCAGGCCACCACTGTCTTACCAGCTGCGGTGGGTAGTACCAGCATCGTCGAGCCGGAGAGCGCCTCGTCCGCCGCCTCGAGCTGGTAGGCACGCGCCTCGATTACCCCCGGGGTGAGACTCGGATGGCTTATTCCGTACCGCATGGGCCCACACCTTGGTAGTCAGGGTTCTAAATCGTTGCACAAGCCCGGGATTCCACTTACACCCCGTAGGGGTGGTGCGGCTCATACCCCGATTCGTTCAAATAGGGTATGTTTGTCGCAAGGCCGCTCACTACGTGAGGAACCAGACACCAATAGGCACTGCTGAAGCACCCTGCACGCCCCGACCGCACTCGCGGCCCGGGTCCGGTGTCACGGTTCCTCCTTGACGCAGTGGGCCCGGCAGAGAGCCGCTTTGTGGCTCGATGCCGGCAAACGCCCGGAGGAAACGATATGGCAGACCGCAGCAAACCCCGCCGTGGTAGCATGGGCTATAGCCCTCGTAAGAGGGCGAACCGGCAGTTCAGCAGAATCAGCTCATGGCCTGAGTCAGACTCCTCTGAGATCAGAGTTCAGGGATTCGCTGGCTGGAAGGCCGGCATGACCCATGTCCTGATTCGCGACAATAATCCTCACTCTCCTTCGGCCCAGCAGGAGGTCCGCAAGGCCGTCACCGTCATCGAGGCCCCTCCGATGAGCGTGCTGGCCGTGCGCGGCTACCGCATGACTCCCTACGGGATGCAGACGGCAGGCGAGGCCTGGCACGACTCCGACGGCGGCCCCGAGGGCCTTATGCCACGCTTGGCCAACCAGAGCCGAGGCGAGCGCGACGCAGAGGAGGGCCGCAAGCCCTCCAAGCGCGCTGGCCGTATCCCAGCCAGAGGAAATGGCTCACCCGAGGAGGCCCTGAAGGCCCTGCGCGAGGCAGACCTCTGCGAGGTCCGCCTGATAGTCTCCACACAACCGGCCCTCGTCAAGAGCGTCTCCAGCAAGACCCCCGAGATAATGGAGGTTGCACTGGCTGGGGGCGACAACGCCGCCAAGTTGGACTGGGCCGAGGAGAAGATGGGTGGAACCATCACGCTGGATGATGTCTACCAGACCGGTCAGGAGATTGATGTTGCAGGCGTCACCAAGGGCAAGGGCTGGCAGGGCTCAATCAAGAGGTGGGGTATCAAACTCCTCTCTCACAAGAACAGCAAGCGAAGGCGACAAGGTGGAAACATGGGTGACTTCGGAACCCGCTACGTCCGCAAGACCATCCGCCAGGCCGGCCAGGTCGGCTACCACAACCGAACCGAGCTGAACAAGCGCATACTGAGGATATCCGACCCGGGAGAGTCCGACATCACCCCCGCTGGCGGCTTCCTCAACTACGGCGAGGTGACCAATCCATACATGCTAATCCAGGGCAGTCTGCCCGGCCCCTCCAAGCGGATGCTGAGGTTCCGGGACGCCATTCGCCCTAGGGCGGCCAAGCCCGAGGTCGACATCACCTACGTGAGCACCTCGAGCAAGCAGGGAGCGTGATACCATGAAGACGAAGGCGTACAATCTGGTTAATTCGGTAGAGCAGGAAGAGCTCGACGCCGGGCTTCTCGCGGAGTACTACTTCGTCGAGGCGAACGACGGCAAGAGTATCACCCTACCAGCAGCATTCTCCTCCGATGTCCGCGAGGACGTAATCCGCTCAGCCGTGCTGGCTTCCCGGGCCAATCGCAGACAGCCCTACGGTCACCGCGAGCACGATGGCAAGAGGGCCCCTCAGCCCGGCATGAAGCACTCCGTCGAGTGGTGGGGCAAGGGGCGTGGTGTGTCGAGAATCATGCGTAAGACCGGCCAGCGCACAGGCGCCCAGAACCCGCACACCCGCGGCGGTCGCAGGGCGCACGGCCCACTGGTCGCCAAGGACTGGTCACAGAAGGCCAACTCGAAGCAACGACGCATGGCCCGCGACTCCGCCATCGCGGCAACCGCTGACGCCGGGACCGTGGCCGCGCGCGGCCACCGATTCGAAGACGGCGTACGCTTCCCCATCATCGTCGACGGCTACATGGAGTCGCGCGACGACTCGGAGGAGAAGTACGACATCGAGTCCCTCCCTCTACAATACTCCACTCGCAAGTTCCTCGCCATGATGGAGGGACTCGGCCTGGGTGCCGACCTAGAGAGGGCCAAGAGCGGCAGGAACATCCGCGCGGGCAAGGGTAAGATGCGCGGCCGCCGCTACAGGACTCCCAAGAGCATCCTTCTCGTCGTATCCAACAAGGACGGCCTCCACAAGGCCGCAAGAAACGTCCCCGGCGTAGACGTGGTCGCCACTAGGGACCTGTCCGCCGAGGACCTCGCCCCCGGTGGTGACGCCGGCCGCCTGACGGTGTGGACCAAGGCCTCGATAGAGGAGCTGGAGTGATTTCGATGACCGATCCGTATGACATAATCATCATGCCTTGGATCACCGAGAAGACTCTCGAGGCGCGCCGTGTCGCAGACGAGGACGGAGGCTATAGAGAGAACAACAACCGTATCGAGTTCATCGTCCGGAAGGAAGCGACGAAGCCGCAGATTCGAGAAGCTGTCGAGCAGATGTTCGACGTCAAGGTGGACAAGGTGAACACCAGATTCACAATCACAGGCAAGCACGCCAGCGTGCGCCTTGCCGAGGGTTACGATGCAGAGGAGGCCGCGCTCAAGCTGGGCGCGTTCTGATGAGGTGAGAGTATGGGCAAGCGCACACGTTCACAACGCCGCGGATCAAGCCCCAAGAACAAGGTCTCGAGCCACCGATTCCCGGCCTCGAACAGGATTCCTCGGGTATACGACCAGATCGGCGTGGTGGTCGACCTCGTGCACAGCCCAGCCCACACAGCCCCATTGGCAAAAATCAAGTTCGACGACGGCAGCATCGAACACATCGCCGCGCCCGAGGGCATATCGATAGGCCAGAGCCTGTCATTCGGCGACAACGTATCCCTTAGTCCGGGCAACGTAACTAGTCTCTCCGAGATCCCCGAGGGGACTCCGATCTGCAACGTCGAGGCGCGTCCCGGTGACGGCGGCAAGTTCGCCCGCTCCGGTGGGAATTCCGCGGTTCTGGAGGCTAGGATGGATGACAGGGCCCGCGTCCGCCTACCGAGCGGCCGCATCAAGGATCTGCCGGCGAACTGCCGAGCTACCATCGGCGTCCTATCCGGCCACGGACGTACCGAGAAGCCCTTGATGAAGGCCGGCGCAGCTCACTACCGGGCCAAGGCCCGTGGCAAGTTATACCCGACTGTCAGCGGCGTGGCGATGAACCCGGTCGATCACCCGCATGGTGGAGGCAACCACCAGGCCGTACACGGCCCGAGTTCGGTGAGCCGCAACGCGCCGCCGGGCAAGAAGGTCGGCAACATCGCGCCGCGTCGGACCGGACGTGGAAGGGTGAGGGAGCAGGAGACTGAATAGGATGGCTCGCCGCAGGTCGAAGAAGGTGTTCCGCTCGCCCAAGCTGGCGAGGCGCCAGGCTCGCAAGCGACGCTCGAGGATATCCGAGCGCCGCAAGAAGGAGTTCATGTGGCGCGGCTACACGATGGAACAGCTTCTCGAGCTACCACTGTATCCACCCGAGGATGACATCGAGGCACCCTGCATAGCCACCCTGATGCCCTCTCGGGCCAAGCGCTCGCTGTCACGCGGCCTGAGCCTCGAGTGCTACAAGCTCCTAGAGCGTATCCGCTCCAACGATGGCAAGATCGTCAAGACCCACTGCCGCGGCATGTACATCCTGCCCGAGATGGTCGGGACGACCGTCGGAATCCACAACGGCAAGGACTTCGTCAGAGTCGAGATTGTGCCGGAGATGATTGGCCACGCGCTGGGCGAGTTCGCCCACACGCGCAAGTCGGTCACGCACACCGGCCCGGGCGTCGGAGCGACCCGTTCGTCACAGCACGTGGCACTGAAGTGAGGTAAGGAGAATGAGCAGGAGAGCAGGCAAGCCACAGTCCGGTTACACCCAGTTGCTGGAAGGCTCAAACCTCGTCACTGCCAGAGCGGTCAATGTCGACTGCCACCACAAGCACTGCTACCACATAGCCAAAGCGATTCGCGGGATGAACGCCGCTGAAGCAGTCGGTTACCTCGAGGACGTCATCGCCAAGAAGCGCGCCATCCCATACACCCGCCGTTCCCGCAGGGGTCGCGGCGGCAACACCATGGCGGGCCACCGCAAGGGCAAGATGGGCCCTGGCAAGTACCCGAACAAGGCCTCAAAGGAATTCATCAAACTAATCAACAGCGCCATGGAAAACGCACGCCAGCGCTTCGACACCATCGACGCCGAGGACATGACAATCACGCACGTCGCCGCGCACCGCGGACAGGTCGCCACAAACTGGCGCCCGCGGGCCATGGGTCGTGCCACGCCCAGCAACCACTACCAAGTCAATCTCGAAATCTTCCTCGAGCACTTCGGTGTTGGAGAGGGAGAGGACGTATTCTGAGGTGATATTATGGCTGAGCAGCAGAGTACCATCAGGAAACTCATCGACCGCAATGTCGAGCGCCAGCTCGTCCGCGAGTTCCTGCTGAGGGAGACCGAGCGTGCCGGCTTCGGCGGTCTGACCTTCACCCGCACCCCGGAAGGCACCAAGATCAGCCTGTTGGCAGAACAAGTCGGGAGGGTGATAGGTCGCCGGGGCAAGGTCATTCACGAGTTGGGCAACCGGCTCAAGAACGATTTCAATATTGACCGGCCACACCTCGACGTCGACGAAATCACCGAGCCCCGTCTCAACGCCCAGATTATGGCCAGCCGTCTAGCCAGTTCGCTGGAGCGCGGCTGGTTCTTCCGCCGCGCCGGGCACGGCACCGCGCAGCAGATAATGGACGCAGGCGCGCGAGGCTGCCTAGTCGTACTCAGTGGCAAGATTACAGGCGCCAGGCACCGGGTCGAGAAGTTCCAGCAGGGGCATATCAAGTTCTGCGGGGAGACCGCACTCGAGTTCATGGACACTGGATTCTCGACCGCAGTCAAGAAGTTGGGCACGATTGGCTGCACGGTCAAAATCATGCGTCCGGACGCCAAGCTCCCGCACGAGATAGTAATCACCGAGCGTGTCGACTCGGGCCTGCCGCCGCTGGCAAAAATCGCAGTTATAGAGGCCTCCGATGAGGAGGCTGAGCAGCTCGCCGTAGCGACCGAGGAGCCCGAGGGAGATGCCGAGGGCGTTGTCGACTCGGTCGTCGACATGATGGCCGGAATAGAACAGAAGGAGGAGGAGTGAATGACGCACGTGAGGCCGAGGGATATCGAGACGATGAGCCCAGAGCAGCGTCAGGACGCGCTCGAGGAGCTCCGCGAGGAGCTCCTGCAACTACGAGCCCAGCAGGCACTGGGTGGCTCGGCATCGAGCTCAGGAGAGTACAAGCAGACGCGCAGGAGCATTGCGAGGCTACTCACCAGCATCAACAAGCAGGAGAGGGAGTAGGCAGATGGCCGGGATATGCAACCTGTGTGGACTACCGGATGAACTGTGCATATGCCAAGAGATAGCGAAGGAACAGCAAAAGGCGACAATCTCAGTAGTAAGGAGGAGGTACGGGAAAATGGTAACCATCGTCGAGGGGATTGAGGACACCGCTATCGACCTAGGCCAACTCGCCAAGATTCTCAAGGGTGCCTGCGCCAGTGGCGGCACCGTCAAGGGACGGACCATCGAGCTACAGGGCGATCACAAGAAGAGGGCCGCGAAGGTGCTCGAGCAGAATGGCTATCAGGTGGAGGTGCGATAGATGGGCGAAGTCATGCACCTGCCTTGGCTGTCGAGAACAATCACCGTAGTCGACTCACTAGACCCGACGCTGGTTGGTCTTAGCGGCACCGTCCTAGACGAGACCCGCAGGACCATTCGCGTTCTGACCGACAGCGGTCGCGTCAGACTGGCGAAGAACGTCATCAAGTTCACAATCGACTCAGGGGAGGTTATCGACGGCTCAGTCGTCACCCAGCGCCCCGAGGATCGGATAAACCGCAGGTACGGGAGGCGCTGAGATGAGGGACATAGGCATCGACGTAAGATCCCCCGAGGGAGAGTGGGACGGAAGTGACAACTGCCCGTTCTACGGCAGCCTCAGGGTGCGCGGCCAGATCATTGAGGGCACCGTGTCCTCGCACGGCATGACCGATTCGATAGTGGTCGAGAGGGAGACTACGCGCTACATGCAGAAGTACGAGCGCTACGAGAAGCGCACGCGTCGCTATGCCGCACACCTCCCTTCGTGCATAGGCGGCGTCAGCCAGGGCGACAGAGTCCGCATCATGGAGTGCAGGCCGCTGTCGAAGACGGTGAAGTTCTGCGTCATAGAGAAGGAGGCCAAGCAATGAAGGGTATAGCCGGGCGCGTCACAGCCGGACTGCCGTCGCAGGCAAAGCTCGACTGCGTGGACAACACCGGTGCCAAGGTGGTGCAACTAATCACCGTTCTAAACAAGGGAGGCGTAGCGCGGCGCTACCCCTCGGCTGGAGTGGGCGACATGATTCGCGTGACCGTGAATCGCGGGACGCCCGAGACGCGCCGCCAGATATTCGACGCCGTCATTGTCCGACAGGCGCGTCCGTTCAGGCGCGTCGATGGGACATGGGTCCAATTCGAGGACAACGCTTGCGTAATCACGAACAGGCGTGGAGAGGTGCAGGGCTCCGACATCAAGGGCCCTGTAAGTCGAGAGGCAGCGGAGCGGTGGCCGCGCATAGCCGCCACTGCCAAGCAGATAGTGTGAGGTGATGAGTATGGTGAGCAAGCATCCTGGTAAGCAGCGTCGGACCAGTGGTAAGGCCGCCTTGCACGTCAAGCGCAAGCGGATTCGCGCACGACTACTGTCCGACGACCCCGAACTGCAGGGCATCAGGACCGTCACCGTGCGAGCGGGCGACGAAGTAGAGGTCCTGCGCGGCGACTTCAGCAATCCAAACAGCGTCAAGGCAGATTCTCGAGGCAAGCGTCTGGGCCAATCCAGGGGCCGAGCCGGAATCAAGGCCAAGGTGGCCAGCGTCGATACAGAGAGAGGGATGATCTTCGTCGACGGAATCACCTCCTCGACCGCTGACGGTAAGGAGGAGGGAATTCCCATCAGGCCATCGAACCTCATCGTCACTGCACTGTTCGAGGGTGACCCGCTGAGGATCAAGAGACTGATGGAGAGATCAGGGGGTGCCGCCGATGAGTAGGAGCCACATCAAGCGTCTAGTCATGCCACGCAGCTGGCCCCTTCCTCGCAAGTCCTCGATATGGGTCCAGAAGCCCAATCCCGGCGGTCACTCCATTGAGAACTGCATGCCCATGGCACTGGTTCTGCGCGACGTCCTCGGCGTCGCCCACACCCGCCGCGAGGCCAAGCGGATCCTGCACTCCCGAAAGGTCATGGTCGACGGACGGGTGGAGACCGACGACGGCCGTGGGGTTGGGCTGATGGACGTCCTGACGGTAGGTCAGAGTAACTATCGCTGCGTGCTCGATGACAACGGCAAGCTCCGCTACCGGTCGATTCCGGCGAGCGCAGCGAGCAGCAAAATGTGTCGAGTCACCGGAAAGACGACTATCCGTGGCGCCAAGACGCAGCTGCACCTGCATGACGGCAGGAACCTACTGATGGACGACGCCTCAGCTTACAAGAGCGGCGACAGCGTCGTAATCTCCCTGCCCGAGCAGGCGATAACATCTCATCTGCCATTCGCAGAAGGCGCCTTGGCCTACCTGACCGGCGGCAGCCACATCGGCGAGACGGCAACCGTTCGCGAGCACGATGTAAAGCGCTCGTCCAAGGCAAACGAGGTCCAGTTCGACGACTTCCAGACCATTGCCGACTACGTTTTCGTCATCGGCGCAGAGTCTGACATCCCGGGGGCTGAGTCATGAGCAATGAGGGCAATTCCATGATGGCTCCGTCCATCACCAAGGTCACCGTCAACATCGGTGTCGGCGAGGGCGGCCAGAGGCTTCAGCTCGCCGAGAAGGTTCTGGAGGTGCTCACCGGCATGAAGCCAGTGCGCACTCTGGCCACGCAGACCAACCGCGACCTCGGGACGCGTAGGGGTGCTCCGATAGGCTGCAAGGTGACAATTCGCGGCGACGACGAGATCCAGAAGTTCCTCACGGACGCGTTCTGGGTCAGGCAGAACAACCTGCCAGCCTACAACTTCGACTCCCAGGGCAACCTCTCCTTTGGAATCTCGGACTACACCGACTTCCCGAAGCAGAAGTACGACCCCGACATCGGCATCTTCGGGATGGACATCAACGTCGTCCTCGAGAGGCCGGGACATCGGGTGTCGAGACGCCGACAGAGGAGCTCCAAGGTCGGCATGAGGCACAGGGTTGGCCGCGAGGAGAGCAAGCAGTGGTTCCAAGAGCGCTACGAGCTCGAGATAGTGGAGGAGTGAGAAGGATGGCGCACGACCACGGCAAGGAGATAGGGCGTTCCAATGGCTGCAGGCGCTGCGGCCGCAAGCGTGGCCTGATTCGCCGACACGGCCTGAGGCTGTGCAGGCAGTGCTTTCGGGACGTGGCCCCAGATATAGGATTCAAGAAATACTCGTGAGGTGATGTAAATGCAGTTTGACCCCCTAAGTGACGCGTTCGCGCGAATATTCAATGCCGAGCAAGCCGGTCACTACGAAGTGACCGTCAAGCCCGCCAGCAAGATGCTGGGCAGCATGCTTTCCATCATGCAGGCATCCGACTACATCGGCGAGTACGAGAAGCTGGATAACGGACGCGGCGGCTCTTACCGGGTTGAGCTCATAGGGGCCATAAACCGCTGCGGCATAATCAAGCCGAGGCACTCCGTGAGGCGCGCCGAGTTCGAGAAGTGGGAGTCAAGGTACCTGCCCGCACGCGACCTAGGGCTGCTGATACTAACCACGAACCAGGGCGTCATGAACCACTACGACGCCAAGAAGGAGAGAGTTGGCGGGAGACTTCTCGCATACATTTTCTGAAGGAGGGATAAAATGCCGAAACTAGCCCACATCTCGCACTCGATCGCACTCCCTGAAGGCGCGAGCGCGAGCATCGACGGGGACGTCGTGACAATCTCCAAGGACGGGCAGTCGCTATCTCGCGAGTTCCGTCACCACAAGGTCGAGGTCAGGACGGGCGAGGGGGCACTAGAGGTGTTCACCAATCTCCCCCGACGCTCCGACAAGGCCCTCGCCGGGACTTGGGCCGCGCACCTGAGAAACATGGCCCGCGGCGTCGACGAAGGCTTCGAGTATCGCCTGAAGGCGGTTTTCAGCCACTTCCCCATGAGTCTCAAGGTGGATGGCAATCAGTTCACGATCAACAACCTGTTCGGTGAGAAGGTCCCTCGAGTGGCAGCGCTGCCTTGGAGCCCTGCCGAGGTCGAGGTCCGCGTCGAGAACAAGACTGATGTGGTGGTCAAGGGGGCCGACCGCGAGAAGGTCGGTCAGACGGCTGCCAACATCGAGCGTGCTTGCAAAATCAAGAAGCGAGACAGGCGAGTCTTCCAAGATGGAATCTACATCGTCTCGAAGGGAGCATGATAGCATGGACGAGGAATACGAGGAACTCACAGTCGCCCAACTCAAGGACATCCTGCGCGAGCGCGGGCTGCCCGTTTCCGGCAAGAAGGCCGAGCTAATCGACCGACTGGCCGAGGACGATGGCGCCCCCGAACCGGAGCCGGACTACGAGGAAGAGGTTGGCGACGACGACTTCGATGACGACGACGACTTCTTCGACGACGAGTGGGATGACTTCCACGTCGCCCGGCAGAAACCGGTTCTCGACGACTCAACGATCTCTGACATCGAGTTGCTGAACGCCCAGAAGAAGAAGCAGCCCGCCTTCAGGAGGCAGGAGTGGTTCCGTTACAGAAGACTCTCCAAGACTGGTTGGAGGAAGCCGAAGGGCATGCAGTCGAGCCAGCGAGTCAACCGCAAGTACCGTTCTCCCATGGCTAGGGTCGGGTACCGCAAGATCGCATCCGTCAGAGGCCTGCACCCATCAGGATTCGAGGAGGTCATGGTACACAAGCCAGCCGACCTCGACGGCATCGACCCAGAGCGTCAGGCTGTCCGCATCGGCTCCACGGTCGGCAACAGGAAGCGAGCGCAGATTCACGACCGCGCCGACGACTTAGGGCTCAGGGTACTGAACCGGAGACGCTTCGAGCGCAGGGGGGACTTGCAATGATGATCACCAACCAGAAGCGGATGGCCGCCCAGATACTCTCTAGGAAGGAGGGCAGGCAGGTCGGCGTCCACCGCGTCTGGATTCACCCGGACTACCTCGACGAGGTCTCGAGCGCCGTCCAGAAGGACGACATCCGGGAACTGATTGAAGAGGGTCTGATCAGGGCCAAGCCGATCAAGGGAACCAGTCGAGTGAGGGCCCGCAAGGCAGCGGCCCAGAGGTCGAAGGGCCGTCGCAAGGGCCACGGCTCGCGCAAGGGCAGCGCCAACTCACGCAACCCGAAGAAGAAGCGCTGGATGAGCCTGATTAGGGCTCAGCGCAGGGAACTCAAGGAACTCCGATCGAGTGAAACTCTGACTCCGTCGCAGTACCGCTACTACTACCGCAAGTCGAAGGGCGGTTCATACAGGTCGATAGCCCACATGCGTTCGAACATGGAACTAGACGATATTTCTCTAGGGGGTGATGAGTGATGGCCCACGGTAAGCGGCAGAGACTGCGCTTCAAGCGGCGCCGCAGCGGCAGGACCGACTACAGGCGCCGTCTGAGGATGCTAAGGGGCGGCGCACCCCGAGCAGTCGTCAGGGTCTCCAACACCCAAGTGACGTGCCAGTTGGTCGAGTTCGGGATGGGCGGAGACAGCATCGTCGCCTCTGTCAACGGCAAGACGCTGGCCAAGCACGGCTGGCCCGCAGGGGCATCGAGAAAGTCTGTCCCCGCCTGCTACGTCGCAGGGTACGCGCTCGCCAAGTCCGCCATCGCCGCGGGCCATGACAGCGCCATACTAGACATCGGACTCGCGTCCTCATCGTCGGGCGGACGCGTGTT
The DNA here is from genome assembly GCA_019654055.1 of Methanobacteriota archaeon. Taxonomy (GTDB): domain Archaea; phylum Thermoplasmatota; class Poseidoniia; order Poseidoniales; family Thalassarchaeaceae; genus Thalassarchaeum. The sequence goes on from BPDA01000008.1 coordinate 47,373, forward strand.
CGCTGCCCTCAGGGGCATGGTCGACGCGGGACTGGACGTGCCGCACGGTGCGGACGTGCTGCCTGATGACGACAGGGTAAACGGAACTCACATCGACGACTCAATCGCCGCAGCGGTCGAGTCGGCGAAGAAAGCGATAGAGGGTGCATAGTATGAGCGAGGAACCGGCAGAGCAGCCAACAGAGGAGCCCATCGAGGAGCCCATCGAGGAACCCGTCAACCTAGCCCCTGGCCTAGCCATGGCGCTGGCGCCCCAGGAGGAGCAGGAAGGGGACGCCCGCCGCCGCAGAGGTCCCGACCCGCTGGCCGCGCTGAGGGCATGGGAGCCCCGCACGCGCCTAGGCCGGATGGTCGCTAGCGGGGAGATCTACACCTACGAGCAGGCCTTGGACACCGGCCTGCCCGTACGCGAGGTCGAGATCGTTGACGCCCTACTGCCGGACCTGACCGACGACGTGCTCTCGGTCAACATGATTCAGAGGATGACCGACTCAGGCCGCAGGGTGAGGTTCAACGTGCTATGCGCCGTCGGCAACGGGGACGGCTACGTCGGCCTGTCCGTATGCAAGGGCAAGGAGGTTGCTAGCACCATCCGTAAGGCCATCGACAAGGCCAAGCTCAATCTCGTCACCGTGATGCGCGGCAATGGCTCATGGGAATCTTCGGAGGGGCCTGGGACCAGCGTCCCGTTCAAGGTGACCGGGGACTCGGGCTCGACCAGAGTCACACTGATGCCCGCACCCGCGGGCAAGGGACTTGTCATTGGGGACTACGGCCGCAGGGTCCTAGTCCTAGCCGGCATCACCGACGTATGGTCGCGCTCGGCAGGGCAGACCCGGACCACAATCAACTTCGCTCGCGCCACCTTCAATGCGCTGGTCGAGCTCAACCGGACTCGAATCACCGAGGCCGACCGCACTAGGCTCAACATCACCGAGGGGAGGATCATCAGATGACTTTCCTAGTGATACGCGTCCGCAGTGACCGTGGTGTCAAGCCGAAGATTCGCCACACCATGTCGATGCTCAACCTGACCAAGGTCAACCACGCCGTGCTAGTGCCTGACACCCCTGCCTACGCCGGGATGCTGCAGAAGGCCAAGGACTACGTTACTTGGGGCGAGGTCGACGCTGACACAATCTCCGAGCTCATCTCGCAGAGGGGCCGCATGATTGGAGACAAGCCAATCACCAACGCTGTCATCAAGTCCGGAAGCGAGTTCTCGACCATAAACGCGCTATCGAAAGCCATCGCCTCAGGCGATGCACGGACCAACGCCGTCGAGGGGATGAAGCCAGTCTTCCGGCTGCACCCGCCAAGGGGGGCCAAGGGCTGGGGAGGCATCAAGCGCAGCTTCTCCACTGGCGGCGCTTTAGGATTCAGGGGCGAGGCGATATCAGACCTCGTGGGAAGGATGATTTGAGGGATAGACATGGTTTCACGAACGAACAAGTTCCGAGGTCGCAGCCGCTATCACGGCCGTGGCAAGAAGGCCGGCCGAGGGGCCGGCAAGAGAGGCGGTCGTGGTAACGCGGGAATCAACAAGCACAGGCTGATGACGCGATTGAAGTACATGCCTGGGCACTGGGGAATGTACGGCTTCAACCGACACCCCAGTCTGCGCAACGTGAACATCTCGATCAACCTGCAGAAGGTGCAGGAGCTCGCTGAGGGCGATTCCATAGACCTCGGCGAGATGGGCTACGACAAGTTGCTCGGCAAGGGCAGAATCGACCGCGCCATCAACATCACCGTCGCCGAGGCTAGCGCTCGTGCCATCGAGAAGGTCGAGGCGGCCGGTGGCTCCGTAACCGTCGGGGAAGACGGCGACGGCGACTGGGACGAGTGGGAAGAGGAGTGATTCCCATGGTCGACCGCCGAGCGAGCCCGATTGGAATCGCAATAATGGTGGTGATTTACTGGGGCGCCCTGCTATACTGGCTGAGGGGTGACCTGTTCGACGGCTCTGCGGACGAGCAGACGCGCGCTCTGAAGATGTTCCTCGTTTCATTCCTCTACGTCGGCTACGTCATGTGGGCGACCATGCGGGACCTGCCTGATAACATCAGGGAAATTCCATTCATAGGCAAGTCTCTGAAGGGCCTGATATGGCTCATCTTCGTATTGGCCCTAGCCTATTGGGGATGGGTCGACAAGGCCGCAGTTGGATTCCTGCTGGTAGGCGTCGCACTGCTGGGGCTGGGGGCGACAATGGCTATCACGTGCCTGGCCTACTCTGGTTCCGAGTCAAGCAGACTCTACGCACTATCACGTCTGGTTGACGTCTACCCCAGCATAACCAAGCCCGAGGGACACGTCAGGTTCAACCAGAAGATGTGGACGACCGTACTGGTCCTCATCATCTACTTCATGATGACCAACGTGATGATCTACGGGCTCTCAGACTCCACGCTCGACATCTTTTCCTCGTTCCGGGCCATCATGGCCGGTGCCTCTGGCTCGATCATGCATCTTGGGATAGGCCCAATCGTCACCGGCTCAATCATCA
>BPDA01000009.1 GCA_019654055.1 Methanobacteriota archaeon
AAGTTGTCCCGGGTCAGGACAGTCGGGCGAATCATCTCCGAGGAAACGATCTCGCCGTTCAGCAGCCGCAGGAAGATCTCTGAGGCCTCCGCGAACACCTGTCCGCGCAAGGCCGGCCATGCAGCCTCCTCGACGACATCGCGCGGCACGATGCCGTACGGTCGCGCCATGAACTCGAATCGCCCGGCGGAGAACCCGATGTGCAACCTACGGGACTCGTCCGGATCAAGTCCGTGCAGGGCTAGGAACGACCCTACTCTCTCAGCCTGAGCTATCGGGCCGCCTGAGGCCAGAATCGACATGACGGCGCTTCCGACCTCGATGCTACTGGTCCTAGAGAACATCTCGCTTGCGACCTGGAAGAAGTCGGTGCACAGTCCGACCTCACCGGGATAGTGTGGGACAACGGGCTTGGAGTTACGCTTCTGGACCTCTGTCGACAGGTGCGCCTGAGCGACCCATCCTACTCCGAAACCCAGTTCGTCAGCCAACTCAACTTGATCAAAGAAGTTGGCGAACATCTCGCTCTCGCTGGGAGTGTGACCACTCGTGTCAGGGGTCTGGGAGATTGAGAAGAAGACGTCGAAGCGCAAGCGCACCACCAATCAGATTGACCTCATCCTTCCGCCGTCGATGGCTAGGCTCACTCCGCGAATCGCCCCGCTCGAGGGCAGGCACAGGAAGGTGACCGCGACAGCAGTCTCCAAGGGGTCGACCAATCGCTGGATGGGGACTCCGCTGAGCCATCCCTCGGTGATGTCCTCGACCGGACTACCGGTCCTCTCTGAGATCGATGACGCCAACGAGTCGAGCCGGTCGGTGTCGGTGAATCCGGGAAGGATGTTGTTGATGGTGATACAGGGATCGAGTTCGCGCGACAGAGACTTCGACCAGGATGCCATCGCTCCTCTCAGGGTGTTCGACAGACCGATGTTGTCTATGGGCTCGCGCACCGATGTCGAGATGATGTTGACTATCCTACCGCTACCGGCCTTCTTCATGCCCGGAGAGAGCATCTGCACTATGGTGTGGGCAGCGTGGAGGTGCCTGCGGAACGGCCCCTCAAAATCCTCGAGAGTGTTCTCCAGCAGAGCTCCTCCAGGAGGCCCTCCCGAATTGTTAACGACGATTTGTACTCCTCCCATTGAGGACATGGCTCGCCGAACCGCCTCGATGTCCTCGAGGTCTAGAACCACGGCCTCGTGCCCGTCACCGTGCATCTCGGACACCAACGAGTCTAGGTCGGTCTGCGAGCGTGCACACGCGACAACACGCGCACCCGCGCGGGCGAGCATCAGGGCACATGCCCGACCGATGCCCTTCGAGGCACCGCAAACTAGGGCAGTTTGCCCCCCAAGCACGTCTTCTGCGAACGGAAATCCATCATCGAGCAATTCTTCCATTTAATCACCTAATCCATGTAGTGCGCGTAAGTCTGGTCCCTCAGTTTCCGAGCCACGACCTCGAGTACCTCCTCCGGCGCGTTGCGGAAGGTGGGGTGCTCGCTTTCACCTTGTGGTCTGCGCATCTCGTCCCATCGGCCGGCATCGTATGCCATCAATGCCTCCTTCATCAGAACTCCCGCGAGGACCAGCGTCTCGTAGCACAGGTCTTCGTAGGTCATCCCCCTCCTGACGGAAACTTCCCTCCTAAGTAGCAACTGGCCGGTGTCTATGCCGTTGTCACAGAAGTGGGTTGAGGAGCCGATTGGAATGTCGTGGTAGACGCTCCAAGCGGGGGAGGCCGAGCCACGGCAATCGGGAAGCAGTCCCGGGTGCGAGTTGATGACTCCGTCAGAGGGGTGGTCGAGAATGTCACCACGGATGATCCTAGTGCCACCAAAGACGATGAGGTCCAGCTGCATATCCGTGATGTGCGGCATCACCTGCTCGGAGTTGTGGATTGGCACCTCGACGTGCGGCACGTTCACTCCCGAGTCCGCCAGTTCGGCTAACTGCGAAGCTATCGTCGGAGCAATGGGATTCCCCTCGATGCGCTTGAGGAACTTCTCACGCTCCTCGTCCCCAATGGCCGAGTCCTCTGTAATGACTATCGCAGGGACGAATCCCTCCGAGAGGATTTGGCGCAGCATCTCGCGTCCGTACGGGTGCTCCTTCAGGAGCAGGTACGCGAATCTCGGCTTGGCCATAATCCTCGCTCTGCGGAGGGGCCGCAGATACCCGTTATTTTCGGTCAGGGAGTGACTCTGCTCCGGTCCCTCGGGAACAGGACGACCTCACGCACGTTTCCAGCTCCTGTCAGCACCATCAGCAGCCTAGCAACGCCTAGGCCCCAACCGGCATGCGGCGGCGCACCGTAGCGGAAACCATCGGTGTAGAACGTGAAGTCAGCGGGCTCGAGGCCCATGTTGCGCAAGTTCTGCTCGAGAACATCGACCCGATGCTCTCGCTGGCCGCCACTGGTCATCTCGTCGCGCCCGTAATTGAGGTCAAACCCACGACTCAACTGACCTCCTGAAGAGCCCTCCTCCCCCTCCTTGTGGTGGATATAGAACGGCTTCATCGACATCGGCCAGCGCGGGATGAAGTGAAATCCGGGGTACTCAGCCGCTATGATGTCGCAGTGATGACTCTCAATGTCGTCGCCCCACCCTATCTCGCCGCCTCCTGCCTTGACGATCTCTATGGCATCGCAGTACGGGATGCGCGGGAACGGCACGTCGGGAACCTCGAGTATGACCGGGTCCCGGCCTTGACTGGCGTGGTACTCGTTGACCACGTCGATGAGGCTCTGATCATTGGCAGCGACCTCGCCCCAGATGTGATGGATCATGCGCTCCTGCACGCCCATCACGTCCTCGTCATCCATCCAAGCCCCCTCGATGTCGAAGGAGATGAACTCGTTGAGGTGCCTGTAGGTGTCGTGTTTCTCGGCCCTGAACGCTGGCCCGATTTCGAACACCCGCTCAAGCCCACCCAGCACTGCCAGCTGCTTGTACAGCTGAGGACTCTGCGAGAGGTAAGCATCGGTCTCGAAGTACTTCATAGGGAACAGGTTGGTGCCGCCTTCGGCGGCAGCGGCGATGATCTTCGGCGTGTTGATCTCCTGGAACCCTTCTGAGATTAGGTGGTCACGGCCGTATTGCAGCACCTTGCTGCGAAGTTGGAACATGGCGTTCACATGGGCTCGCCGCAAGTCGAGGTGGCGGTTGTCAAGCCTGACGTCAAGCCCCACATGGACGTCATCAGTCACGCCCACCGGCAGAGGTGCGGCTGCATCTGCGAGCACCGCAGCAGCAGTCACGTTGACCTCGTACTCGGGCGGCGGCACGGGCTCGCCCTCGGCCACCTTGGGGGGGCGCTTCTGGGCCACCGTGCCGGTGACTTGGATGGTCGACTCGCGGGTCGCCGATTGGATGGAGCCGAACAGGGACTCGTCCATGTTGTCCCTCTTCAGGAACGCCTGGATGTGCCCGGTCCCGTCGCGCAGCATCAGGAAGCAGACACCCCCTCGCCCACGCACCGTCTCCGCGTAGCCCGCGACGGTCACCTCGGAACCAATCATGTCGGCGCCGTTGGACGCCACCTCTCCGATGGTATGGGAGCGGTAGGCCGTAGGCCTCCACTCGCTGCTGTCTCTCATGCCCTCTCGTGTCGGGACGGGGTTTTGAATGGTATCGGGCCAGGAGGCTCAATCATCCGACAATCGTTCGAGATATGCGTCGTCGAGCTCGGGAGGGAAGGCTATCCAGCGGATGAGCACGAAGTTGAAGAATCCGAACAAGCAGGTGTTGATCACCCAAGCGACGTAGTGGTTGATGAGCCACTTCTCTATCATGATGTACTCGAGAGTGGTCGTCACCACCAGTTGCGCCGTGTAGCACCAGAACGCCCTGTTGAGACTGGTGGAGTAGGTAAATGTCGACTTGAAGGTGAATCTGTAGTGCATATAGTGGGCTTCGACGTTCCCTATGATGTTGGACACAACCCAAGCTGACACTGCAGTGTGAGCATCCCAGAGATTCACCCAGTACAGAATCTGGTAAATCGTAAAAGCGAACGCGGTGTTGAAGCAGCCAGTGACGTTGAACCTCATGAACTCCCGGAAGACTGTGCCTGAAGTCCAGCCGACATCGGCGATCCTGCCCCTGAAGTTCCTAGCCCATCCCACGAGTGGCCCCTCACTCTTCTTCGTAAGGAGCAATCTTCGCCGCAATCAGCAAGAAGGCGGTATGCCCCATCGGCTGGTTGCCGGGCCTCACCCCTCCCTTGCTCGCCTTCACCCACTTGCGCTCGATCATCTCGCCGGCCCATTCGATGACCAGACCCTGCCTCTGGGCAGACTCCCAGGACCTCTCTAACTGGATGGTGGTCGGGCAGTAGCAGGCCAGCCTGCCTCCTGCCCTCAGCAGCGGCTCAATCGCCGGGACGACACGCCACGGCTCGGCCACATCAATGACGGCCGCATCGAGCGATTCGCAGATCTCCGATACCGAGGGCCCGATTTCGCTTAGGTCGCCATCGATTAGGTGCCAGTCGGGGAACTCAGGAAGGACCTCGGCCAGACGCTCCATGTTGGCTCTCCCGACCTCGGCATGCTCAGGCCGCGACTCTACAGAGACGAGGGTACCGGAAGAGCCGAGGACGTTCGCCAGATGCATCGCCAGTCCCGCTGAGCCATGGCCGCCCTCGAGGACCCTGGATCCGACGCCTATTCCCATCCAAGAAATCAGGAAGCCAGCATCCTTGGCACCGATGACCTGGGCTCTTCTGGCCATGTTCCTGCGAGCCTCGGGCAGCGCCGGGTCGACTATGGTCAACGACTTCTGGCCGACAGTAATCCTGTCCCCTATCGAATAGCCATTCAGGAGCTGTTCGGCATCGAACCTGCCAAGTCCTCTGACCTTGACCTCGCCCGGTACGCGATGCAGCAGGTATGCCCTGCCGTCATCTTCCCTGAGAGCAACCCACTCGCTGCCCGATTCCCCACTCACGCTCAGGCGGCTGACTACGCCTAATCAAGCTCTTCGGCTCTCTAAAGAGCCGTTTCCCATACAGTCTAGAATGCAACACGGTTATACGGCGCCGCACGGGGGAGATACCGATGACTACAGTGAGAATCCTGTCAATAGTCCAGCCGCTGGCTCTGGCAGCTCTGGTGGTAGTGATGTCCTTCACAGGCTTCATGGCGATGGACGAGAGGGTCGACGAGAGAGAGCAACTGAAGCAGAAGGAAATCCCACTTTACGCTACCAGTCCGGGCCATCCGGTGTTCGGCGAGTACGTCGGCGCACACTGGTGCGGACCGTGCATGAGCAGCGCCTCCCCTTCGTTGACTAACCTGAAGACATCGAATCCAGAGGATTTCACCTTCGTCTCCATATTCGAGTCGGATTCGGGGGGCTGGCCGTCTGACAGCCCGATCAACCGCCAGAACCACGTCATGGCTGCATCCAGCGGCTACCCGACGTTCTCGTTCGCGGACAAGCAGAGCACGACCTGCTACAAAGTCGGTTCCGCCGGAACCAACTATTACGACGCAGACTACTCAGCCGGCGGCTGCATGAGCTCGGACGTCGCTGACTACGTCGTCGAGCTCTCGATTGCCCTCGATCAGGCCGGTGAGGACGTCACCGTCACAGTCGAGTCGACCTACCTCGGCTCGTCCTCGTCCGTGACCGTCTACCTGTACGCGGCCGTCACCGAGAAGGTGGGTGGGGACGCCTACGACAATGGCGTTCGCCCCCACCACAACTGGAGAGAGTGGCTGCTGAACAGCAATGGAGACGGCTTCGAGGAATTGACCCTGACTCCCAACAACGTGGTGGAGAGGACCTGGACCGTCCCGCTCAACACTGTCAGGGCAGCATCCGGCAACACCCAGTACGAGAACTTCTGGCCTGTCGTCGCTTTGATGGATGGCCCTCACACCTCGTATAACGAAGTCCTGACGGCGGCCGACCTCGACATGGCGCCGCTCATCGATGTCAGTGTTTCCGACTTCTCAGCCAGCAACCGGAACGGCAACCTTGGATTTGTGCCGGGCGACACGCTCGACCTCTCGGTCGAGGTCACTAACCTTGGCGTCGACCCCTACGAAGACGGCGGCGAGATCTCCATCTACGAGCTCGTCGGTCTCGACGAGGTTTACGTCGGTGGCTCGTCCATAGGCAATCTAGCCTCTGGAGACACCCAGACGCTGACTATCGAGTTCGACACCTCTAGCATAGAGACATACGCGTCCGGCTCCACCACCTTCAGAGCGAGGCTCTCGGGCCTCACTGGCGACCGAGTCTCGTCCAACGACTACTCGGACGACAACGCCCTGCACGACATGGCCCCGGTGGCTAACCAACCGACGGCCATAGCCTCGACCTCAATCGAGAGGGGAGGAAGCATCCAGTTTGAGTCCACTGCGCTACCGAATGACATGGTCGACGACATGACCACGATGACACCCACTCTGCACTACGCCGCTTCGGGCACCGAGTTGTGGGACAACTCGTGGTTAGCCTCCTCCGACTTGGTTGGCAGTGGTGGCAACGCCCGCTACGTGCAAACCATAGACGCGCCACTCAACGCCGAAGTAGGGGACTACGACATCAGGGTCCGCTGGGTGGACGCCGGCGGTCAGTACGGGGACTGGTTGGTCTCCGAGGCGGCCTTCGAGCTGCGCAACGCCCTTCCCACTGTGCTGAACAGCGACCACTCGCAGTACGCGGGAATCCCGACAGTCAAGGTCGAGACCCAGGAGAGGGTTTCCATCTTTGGGCTGGTTCACGATGCGGAGACACCACTCTCGATGCTACAAATCGACAGCAATTCGCCCGAGTTCATCGAATGGGACCCGTCCTCGCTCGAGCTCGTAGTGGAGTTCGACGAGGTCATCAGGGACAGTCAGGGAAATCCGATACCCCAAGGCATGTTCGTCACGGTGGATGACGGCGATGACAGCAACTCCGGCATGATGATGTTCAACGTCGTCGAGAACGGCGCCCCAAGATGGGCGCCAATCCCATCGCAGTCCTTCGAGGAGGGAGGCTCGGCGAGTATCGGACTGACCGAGTACCTGTCGGATACCGACGACAACGGATACCCCGTACCGGTCTCGGGCCTGACGCTGGAGATCCTGGAGAACTCCAACGAGGACCTAGTCGAGGTCAGCGTCTCCGGTCACACCCTCTCCGTCAGCGCGCTGGACGACGACTCGACTGGAAGCTCCGACCTCACCCTGAGGGCCAGCGACGGCGTCAAGTCCTCGGACACGGTGATCACCTTCCACGTGCTGAACGTGAATGACGCCCCTCGGATGGACATGACCGGGATTGAGGAGTTCACAGTCGAGATCGGAGACAGGATTACCCTCGAACTACTCGACCGGATGACGGACATAGACGACTCGGATGAGGAGATCTGGGCCTCGGCGATGACCTTCGTTCCCGGAGCAGCGCAGTACAACCCGATAACCGGAGTACTGACGATGGCATGGGAGGAGGCCGGAACCGAGGTAGTGACCGTCACCCTAGAGGACAGGCACGGCGACGCCAACGCCTACATGATTACCATCACGGTCGTCGATGACATGCCCCTGTTCTGGGGTACCGATATGGTAGCGACATTCAGCATCACTGAGTACGGCTCCAATCCCTCGGTCAGCATTCAGAACATCGGTCAGCACGTACTCAGCGACATCAGGGTGACATGGACTGTCTGCAACAGCATCACCGGAATCTGCCACTCCTCAGGAGTGTCTCACAACCTCGGTCCGTTCATCGTCCATCCGGTGAGCGGAGAGGGCCTCGGGGTGGGCGACTACGTCACCCTCTCGATTGAGGGCGAGGACGAGGACGGATTCGACCGGGTCACAGAGGAGCAGTACAGAGTATACGCAACAGAGCCCGAGGAGGTCATCGAGGAGCCCGAGGAGGAGGATTCCGAGACCAAGTCCAGCGGCATCGGTTCGATGATGTCAGCCGGCCTGCTCGCCCTCGGCCTGCTGCTCGCTACAGCCCTCGTGCTAGCCCTCGCCGTCGCCCTGCGCCGACAGAGTATAGGGTCTGAGTCAGCCATCGACTACGCTCCTGTTGTGAGGGACGAGGACGAGCCATACTCGTCGGATTTGACGGCGGAGATCCCTCCGCCGCCCCCGATGACTCCTCCGTTGCCCCCTGAGGGCCTGCCTCCGGGGTGGACCATGGAACAGTGGCACTACTATGGCGCAGAGTATCTCCGCCGCCGCGGTTGACCCCATTTTCGCGGTTGTTACCGAGAACGCACCTTCAAGAAGGTGCCAGCTTCAGGAGTGACCCCGGGGGAGCACTGTGTCGAAGGATTCCGAGCAAGCGCAGGGCACCGAGGAGCCCGAGGAGGACGCCCTAGAATCGTGGGAGGACGGCCCGGCCTTCGGAGTCTCCGAGGACAAGGACCCTGTTTGCGAGACCCCCGTCGAGGAATGGATCGACGGAGTCGACATCAACTCAACGGCAGACGTACCGATTCCCGACAAGCTCGTCGATCAAGTAATCGGCCAAGAGGCCGCCTCGATAGTGGTCAGGAAGGCCGCCGAGCAGAGGCGACATGTAATCATGGTCGGCGAGCCTGGGACGGGTAAGTCGATGCTGGCTCGCTCCATGACCGAGTTCCTGCCCCGCGAGAGGCTCGAGGACATCCTAGTTTTCCGCAACCAGGAGGACGAGAACGAGCCTAGGGTGAGGACCGTCCCGGCTGGGCGCGGCTCGCGAATCCTCTCCGAGAGGAAGGCCCAAATCAGGATCCAGAGGGAGAGGACAAACCGAACCCTGCTGTTCGTAGCTCTGGTGATTGGCGCCGCGCTGCTGCTTGCCACTATCTCGAGCGGCGAGATATTGACCTTCATCTTCGGCTCCTTCATACTCGTATTCGGGTACTTCTTCCTGAGGACCCGTCTGACAGCGGGCGATGACGCCAATGTTCCCAAGCTGCTAATCAAGCACGAGCGCGACGACGAGCCGCCGTTCATTGACGCCACAGGGACCCTTGCCGGGGCCCTACTAGGGGACGTTCGCCACGACCCGTTCCAATCGGGAGCCGATCTGGCCACCCCGGCCCACGAGAGGGTAGAGCCGGGTGCTGTTCACAGGGCTAACAAGGGCGTTCTATACATCGACGAGATTCGAATGCTTAGGATGGAGGAGCAGCAGGCACTACTGGTCGCCATGCAGGAAAAGGAACTCTCCATCAGCGGCCGCTCTGAGCGCTCGTCTGGAGCACTCACCAAGTCCGAACCAGTCCCTACTGATTTCATACTCATCGCCGCTGGCAACCTCGACAGCATACAGAACATGCATCCCGCCCTGCGCAGCCGCATCCGAGGCTACGGCTACGAGGTCTACGTCAACACCGACATGCGCGACACGGAGCGCAACCGCCGACGCCTGATTCGATTCATAGCCCAGGAGGTCAACAACGAGATCAAGAAGGGCTCTGGTAGGCCCATCCCTCACTTCGATCGGGGTTCCACCTCCCTCATTCTAAAGGAGGCTCAGAGGCGCAGCGGACGACGCGGCAAGCTGTCGCTGCGCCTGCGTGAGCTAGGTGGCCTCGTACGTATCGCCGGCGACCTCGCCGCGGAAGAGGGCGCTGAGCTGACCTGCGCGGATCACGTCACAAGAGCGAGGATGATTGCCAAGCCCCTCGAGCAACAGGTCGCCGACCGCTACCTCGAACGCCAGGCCGAGTATGCCATGCTAGTGAACCGCGGCAATCGCGTTGGACGTGTGAATGGACTCGCGGTACTCGGTGCAGACAGCGGCCTGTCGGACTACTCGGGCGTCGTTCTTCCAGTCGAGGCTATGGTTACGCCCGCTCAGGGAATGTCCGGCAAAGTCATCGCCACCGGAGGCCTGTCCGACCTCGCCAACGAGAGCGTCATCAACATCAGCGCGGTCGTCAAGAAGCTCACTGGCAAGGACATCAAGGACTACGACCTGCACGTCCAATTCCCAGGCACCCACAACGTCGACGGGGACAGCGCATCGATTACCATGGCCACTGCCATCATCAGTGCCTTCGAGGGCGTCCCGATAGAGCAGAATCTGGCAATGACCGGCTCGCTCTCGGTCAGGGGCGAGATCCTCCCGGTGGGCGGAGTCACCGCGAAGATCGAGGCAGCCGCCAAATCGGGCATAGCCAAGGTGGTGATACCCCGGGCCAACCTGCAGGACGTGCTGGTGGACGAGAAGTGGGAGAAGAAGGTCAAGGTCCTTCCAGTAGATTCCTTGGACGAGGTGCTCGAACACGCACTCGTCGGGGCTGAGGAAAAGGTCAGCCTAGTAGAGCGCCTCGCCATGGTCATCGACACCATCTCGAAGGGAACCGACACCCAACCCTCGGCTTGAGTGGCGATCCAGGAGTTACAACGGCTAGGTGAGGGGATGGCAGTACCAGCGGCAATAGCTCATGGTGGCGCGGGTCCGGGACCATCAAGACAGACCAACGTCGAGGTCTCTATCTCACGCGCAGTCGAAATCTTGGAAGCAGGGGGCTCCGCAGTCGAGGCTGCAGTCGAGGCCTGCGTGGTTCTGGAGGACGACCCGGTGTTCAACGCCGGCACAGGGGCTGTGTACAGGACAGACGGCTCTGTACTGCTCGACGCCTCGCTGCAGACCTCGGATGGCAGGATGGGATTTGTAATCGCCATGCGCGACACTCCCAATCCGATACGAGTGGCAGCCGACCTCCTAGACGAGGAGATCAACGGTCTGGCAGGCGACGGCGCTAGGGAATGGGCGGATTCAAGGGGACATCCCAAGGCGGCAGTCGAAGGTAGGCCCCCGCGCCCCGAGTCCGGAGACACCGTAGGGGTGATCGCCAGGGACTCCACGGGGGCACTGGCTTGCGCCACGAGCACGGGCGGGACCAGCTTCCGCCCGCCAGGCAGGGTTGGGGACGTCCCTCTACCTGGATCCGGGTTCTGGGCCGACCACGGACTCGCGGTAGCCGCGACCGGAGTCGGCGAGGCCATCACTAGGTCACTGCTGAGCTACAGGGTCCATGATAGGGTAATCTCGACTGGGTCATCCCTCGAATCAGCGATGCATTGGGGCGTCGGTGAGCTAATCGAGGACGACGTGTCTGTCGGACTAATCTCGCTGTCCTCGGAGGGTCCGGGCAGTGGCCACTCAAACACCGATATGCCATGGGCAGCGTGGCTTGGCTGACTTGCTCAGGGTAGTTCCGGGGATGCGCTTAAGGACCCCTCTTTGGTGGCGGCGTCAGAGGGATATGCGTGACCGACATCGAAGACAGGATACAGCAGATAGCGCAGGTCATCAGACAGCTCGATGACTCGCAGGTTCCACGCAACATCAGAACATCCTCCAAGGACGCCGTCGAGCAGTGGCTGCTCAACGAGGACAAGGAAATGGACCTTAGGCTGGGCATGACCGCATCGATTCTCGACGAGATCTTCAACGACGCCAACCTCCCCATCCACTTCGGCCCCCTATGCCTACAGGTACAGACCGCTCTGGAGACCATCTTGAACGAAGTCAGGAACTCCTGAGCCTTGAAGAGCGCAACTCCTGTCGCTCGCCCCGGGACCAGCATGAGGGCTTGGACAAACCTCTCCTACGCCAATGTCGCAACCACGTCACCGGCAGCGCACAAGGCATCCATGGAGTGGTCAGAAGCACTCGCTCGAGGCGGTGCCGCAGAGTTCGACGGAGAGGCGGAGAAGAACGGGATGATGCCGCTGCGCAGAGCCGCGGCCAACCTACTCTCCTGCGAGATCGAAGACGTCTGCGTCGGCTCGAGCGCGACCGAGTTGCTGTGCTCTCTCGCATGGGCTGTCTCCCCTGCCTGGGGCAGCAACATCGTATCCACCAAGGCCTCCTTCCCCTCCACCGTGTACCCCTGGCGCAGGGTGGCTGAGGCGAACGGGGCAGAGATTAGGCTGGCCGAGCACGACGAGAACCTCTACACCGATCCGGACGAAATCCTCGGGCTGATTGACGATGCCACCTCGGTGGTCACGCTGTCCCACATCGAATACTCCAACGGCCAGCGCTACAATCTGAGTAAGTTTGCCGAGGCGGCGCATTCCGCAGGCGCGCTGCTGGTGGTCGACGCGACCCAGTCGATGGGAATGGTCCCCATCGACGCTGCCTCCTCGGGAGCCGATGCCATCGTGTCCTCGGGGTACAAGTGGCTGCGTGGCACCTACGGCGCCGCAGTCGCTTACATCTCCCCCGCGATTAGAGGCGGGCTGAACCCAGGCCTGTTGGGATTCCGGAGCCACGTTGACATTTGGAACCTCAGGGCGGACCGCGTGGAGCTGCCCGACGACGCCAGCCGATTCGAGTACACCACCATCCATTTCGGTGCGGCTCTAGGGCTGGCAGCCGCGGTCGACGAGATTAATGAGATTGGGATTCAGGAGGTCTGGAGACACGACCTAGCGCTGGCTGACTCGGTAATCGACGGCGCACGTCGCCTAGGCATCGAGGTGGCCTCGCCCCTCTCGGACCCGGAGCGCAGCGCAATCGTCAGCCTAAGGCTCCCTGATGGGATTAGCAGTGAGGAAATCTCCCGCAGGCTGCAGGACGATTACTCAATCCTGGTCACGAGCAGGGCCGGACTGCTCAGGGTTTCCCCTCACATCGACAACACCGAGCAGGACGTTCAAGCGCTCCTCGAGGCACTCAGACAGATTCTCTCATAGGTGCGGTAGCAATATTGCCCCGGCAATCACGAACATGATGCAGGCTATTCCTATGTCGATGACCCTCCAGACTTCTGGCTTGTTCAGCACGTCAGACAGGCTCTTCGCCCCATAGCCGAGGGAGAAGAAGAACACGAACGAAGCGGTAGCGGCACCTATGCCGAACGCCAGCCGCTCGTCGCCGAGATACCTGCTGGAAGCCCCGCCAATCAGAAGCAGCGTGTCGACGTAGACGTGTGGGTTGAGGAAGGTGAATGCGAGGGCCGCCCCGATGGTAGGACCGAGCTCGCTCTCGCCTTCGCCCTCGGTAGTCATCCCGACCGGGCTCATCGCCGACTTGATGCGCAGCAGGCCATAGCCAGTCAGGAACGCCCCGGCAGCGATGGCAATGACGAATTCAGCCCCTTCGATTCCTGACAGTATAGATCCCATTCCCAGCACACCAGCGGCAATCAGGCTGGCATCAGCGAGGGAGCACACCAAACAGACCGCGAAGACATGCGAGCGTAGCAGGCCCTGCCTGAGGACGAACACGTTCTGGGGGCCTAGCGCGAGTATCAGTCCGAGACTAAGGGCGAATCCCTCGAGTCCGGCAGAGCTGACGCTCATGCTCATGTCTTCCTGCGCTCTGCAGCCTTAATTCGCAGACCCGTGTACCCGCACTTGCGGCATACCCTCGGCTTGCGCCCCCTATGGGTCGCGGAGCAGCGCATGCAAATCCACTTCTTGAGTAGACGAGCCTCTGCCTCTGGGTGCCTCTGAGCCATGCAGACCGGCCGACCTGACGACCCTTCATAACCGCTTCCCAACACTAAATCACGAGGAACTATGTCTCTCCTTCCTCCAAAGCATTCATCCGCTCTTCATACTGCCCGAGGCTACGGTGCCTGCCAGCGTCGTGCTCGGAGCCCAGTGGGGAGATGAGGGCAAAGGCAAGGCCATAGATCAGCTAGCAAACCATTCGACGTGGACCGTGCGCTTCCAAGGAGGCAACAACGCCGGTCATACCATCGTGCTCGGCGACACCACCCTCAAGCTTCACCAGATACCCTCAGGAGTCTCGTACGAGCATTGCAACCTCGTCCTTGGAGACGGGATGGTAATCGACCCGTGGGTGCTAGAGGAGGAACTCGACAGGTGGCATGCCCTGACCGGCGAGAGGCCAGAGGGCAAGCGACTGTTCATCAGCGAGCGAGCCTCGATTATACTGCCCTTCCATAGGCTGTATGACGGGGCCGACCGAGTCGTCGGAACTACCGGGCGTGGCATAGGTCCGACATACCGGGACCGGACCGAGAGGGTCGGCATCAGGTTCGCCGACCTCAGTGGTATCGTCGACGACGTCGAGGCAGTGCGTGCCCAAGCCGAGCGCATGAACAAGCAGCTGGCTACTGTCGGCGTCAGCGAGGGCATAGAAGCAGACGCTCTTCAGTCAGACCTCAGATGGATTCTCGAGCGCTACTCGGATGCCATCAGACCGACCGGCCTGATGGTCGACCTGGCTCTGAGGAACGGCGAGAGGGTGCTGCTGGAGGGAGCTCAGGGGGCGATGCTGGACATAGACCAGGGGACCTACCCATTCGTCACCTCGTCGGTGACGAGCAGGGCCAACGCCACTCATGGCGCGGGCATCCACCCTGGGCACGTCGACCAGTGCTTCGGCATAACGAAGGCATACACGACCAGGGTGGGGAACGGCCCATTCCCCTCCGAGCTGCCCCTAGACGAGGGCCCCGGGATGCACATGGCTCAGGTGGGCAACGAATACGGCACCACCACAGGCAGACCTAGGCGGACTGGATGGCTCGACATGGTGGCTCTGCGGGAGAGCAACAGAATCAACGGCTACACTGGCCTGGTGGTGACCAAATTGGATGTCCTAGGGGATTTGGACGAACTGAAGATATGCATCGGCTACGAGATGGATGGGCAGACCCTGCACGTCATGCCGACCACCAGCGAGGACCTCGCCCGCTGCTCGCCGATATACGAGACTCATCCGGGATTCCCCTCCATGTCACAGGAGGACTGGGTAGCCATGGCCGAGGCCTCGAGGTCGGAGCGCACCGGGTTCGATGCCTTCCCCGAGGTCATCAGGGACTACCTGAGGAGAATAGAGCAACTAGCGGGAGTCCCCATCGTCAGCGTGGGCGTCGGCCCAGACCGTCGCGCATCGATTGCCAGCAAGGGAGGTCCGTTCGACTTACCCGCGGACGAGGCAACCTTCTAATCAGTCGACTTTGGCCAGCGCCGCATGGGATTCAAGGCCAATGCGCGCAAGCGGCGCGAAGTGGCGTCAGCGGCAACCGGTCCTCAGGAGAAGGAGGCCGAGGAGTATGTGGGCGAGATCAAGTGCGACGTCGCAGGGTGCGACAACTGGGCCGACAAGAGAATCGGTGGACGTAAGCTGGCCTTCGACAGGGCGGCTGAAGTCTGGGGCGAATCGGGACTGAGCAAGGACTCGAAGAGAGTCACGGTCTGCAAACCCTGCTACAGGGCCTGGAAGAAGGCGAAGAAGGACGAGCCGACAGAGTGGACGTAGTGAACGCATCAAGTGATTCCATGGATATAGCCCCGAGAACCGGCCCGATTTTTTTGGGACTCTTCATCTTCTGCTTCGGGTTGCCTTTCACTCTAGTTCCATTCATGATGTTCAGCGACGGAGTGTTCGTCCTCGAGGACCCAGTATTCACTGTCTTCATGATTGCATTCTCGCTACCATTCCTCTTGGCCGGACTGACAATGAATCTCACGGGACTGGGTGCTATCAGATGGGGCATCGTGGCTCCCAAGGACCCCTCCTCCGCCCCCAGACTCGGAAAGATGGGGCCCGTTAGAATAGAAATCACCGAGCACCCATATCCCGAGTACGTGGGCGAATATGTGCGGCAGTCTGAGATCATCAATGGGAGGGATTGGTACAGGATGGGTGATAGCAATAATCGTCTGTATTATTACGCTACAAACGAGGGAGGTAGGCCCGGATGGGCTATCGACGACAGACAAGATACAGGCGCTAGGGACTGGTTCAATGGGGGCTGGTTTTCTACGAATGGCTCGACTATCCCATTGGGCCGTCGTAAGTGGAATGCACTCGACCCACCATGGGTAGAAATCGAGGTTCTGGAATCTGCCGGAAAGAAGAGGAATTGGTGGCAGAGAAAATCCTAGAATTCTTCTGAATTCTCAATCGGAACAATGTTAGATGGAATCTCCGAGCGAGACACATCATGTCCCAGCCAATCAATGAGCCGATTCTAGGATATGTCCCCGGAAGCAGCGAGAGATTCGCCCTCATGGATGAGATGGACCGCCAGATGGGCGAAGTCGTCGAGATACCGTGCATCATCAACGGCGAAGCGGTCTACACCGGAGTCACGACTACGCAGGTCATCCCCCATGACCATGGCCACGTCATCGCAAACGTTCACTTAGCGGGAAGGGCCGAGATGGAGGCCGCCTGCGATGCGGCAGTGCAGGCCCAGCAGGACTGGATTGACATCGGTCTCGAGGGACGCTGCGCGGTTTTCGAGCGCTGCGCCGACCTTCTTGCAGGAGACTGGCGCATGAGGGTCAACGCCGCAACCATGCTGAACCAGTCCAAGACGGCCTTCCAGGCCGAGATTGACGCTGCTTGCGAACTGATTGACTTCTGGCGCTTCAACTGCCACTACGCCCGCGGCTTCCACGACGACTTCCAACCGCTGATATCGCCTGAGGGAGTCCAGAACTCCACCGAGATACGACCTCTCGAGGGATTCGTCCTAGCCATAACGCCGTTCAACTTCACCAGCATAGCGGCAAACCTCCCCAGTGCTCCGGCGATAGTCGGCTGCACCTCGGTGTGGAAGCCGAGCCGGAACTCGTACCATTCCAACTACGTCCTGATGCAGCTGATGATGGAGGCAGGCCTGCCGGCGGGCGTCATCAACTTCCTGCCTGGCTCGGGCGCCGAAATCACTGAGATTGCTCTGGCAAACCCCGACTTCGCTGGCCTTCACTTCACCGGTTCTACCGCGACCTTCCAAGGACTATGGCAGGAGATCGGACTCGCCCTCCCAAACCTTCGCTCGTACCCCCGTATCGTAGGGGAGACGGGTGGCAAGGACTTCGTCGTGGCCCATCCGGACTGCGACCGCCAAGGCTTGCTCGTCGCACTTCTCCGAGGGGCTTTCGAGTATCAGGGGCAGAAGTGTTCGGCGGCCAGCCGCGCCTACATCCCGCAATCGGTCTGGAACGCCATCTCGGATGACCTCTGTGCTGAGATTGGCAAGATCAAGATGGGTGACGCCCGGGACTTCACCAACTTCATGACCGCTGTGATCGACCAGCGGGCCTTCGACAAGATCACCGGATACATCGAGCGCGCTCAAGCCCGCGACTGCTGCCAAATCGTCGTCGGAGGCGGCTCTGACGACAGCGAAGGCTGGTTCATCGAGCCGACAATCATAGTCACCACCAATCCTACCTCAGAGACGATGGTAGAGGAGATATTCGGACCGGTCCTTACAGTATACGTCTACGACGACGGGGACTTCGACGAGGTTCTGCGAATCTGCGACGAGGCATCTCCATACGCCCTTACAGGATCGATTTTTTCGAATGACGAATCCAACATACAGAAGGCGTTCGAGGCACTACGCTTCACCGCAGGGAACTTCTACATCAACGACAAGCCGACCGGGGCAGTCGTCGGCCAGCAGCCGTTCGGAGGGGCTAGGGCTAGTGGCACCAATGACAAGGCGGGCGGCCCCCTGAACCTGCTTCGCTGGATCAGCCCGCGCTCGGTCAAGAGGGCAATCGACATCCCACAGGACTGGGGCTACCCGTTCATGGGTGAGGACTGATGGACGTACTGGTCGCCTACGCACTTCTTCTGGGCACGCTCGGATTATTCGGTTACATCGGATACCAGGCATCGGCTGCCAAGGAAATCGAGGCTGATGAGTATCTCTCAGCCAGAGGGTCGCAGGACTGGCTGCGAATAGGGCTGAGCCTGTTCGCCTCGGGAATGGGGATATGGATTCTATTCGCCCCTTCCGAGGTCGGCTACTATGGCGGCTTCTGGGACGTCGTGGGCTATGCCGTCTCTGCCGCCACGCCATTCCTGCTGCTGGCCTATGTCGGCCCGATGATCCGCGAGAGGCTGCCTTCAGGCGTCACGCTCGCCGACTACGTACGCATCAGATTGGGCAGGCCGATGCAGGTCTATGTCGGAATAATCTCGGTGCTCTACATGTTCACCTTCCTGTTCGCCGAGTTCACTGCGATCGGGAAGGCGATGGAAACGCTATCCACAATGGAGCCGCTGATTCCGATGGCATTGGTGGGAATCGTCACCGCGGGCTACATCTCCAGAGGGGGACTTCCCGCTTCCCTAGCTACCGATCGGGTGCAAGCATGGACCATCCTCTTTCTAGTGGTGGCCTTGCTTCTGGTGCTTTTCGGAGGTGACATCGACGGCCTGATTGCCGATGCCAAGGCATACAATCCAGAAGACTCCTGGAGCATCGGCTCGATGTCATCCATGGATTCCTTCGAATCGGGCCTAGCTCTGATAGTGGCCATCACCGCAGCAGAGATGTTCTCGCAGGGCAATTGGCAGCGGGCATGGGCATCCGAGTCCGATGAGGCCTCTGACCAAGGGTGCATGGCTCGCTGCGGGAATGGTGCTACCGCTCGTCCTCGTGATGGGCGTCCTTGGCACCGTGGTCGCTGGACAGGGTGCGGTGGAAGATCCATCTGCGGCATTTTTCTACCTGATAGAGGATGCAGGAACTCTCTTCGTCGCTGCATTCATCGTACTTGCCGTGGCACTAGTATGTTCCAGCGTCGATACCCTTCAGAATGCCGTGGTGGCTTCGGTCTCGCGAGACCTCAGCGACGGCTCATTGGGACTGCAAGAATGCACGCTACCTCACGATCGGCCTGATACCCATCGCGATCTACCTGGCCACCGGGCCCACAATCGCCGGATTCACGTTCGATGCGCTTAGTGTGTTCAAGATATTCCTGTTCGCCGACCTGCTCGCGGCCGCTACTGTGATGCCCGTCCTCCTCACCCTGTGGGACAGAGTATCAGCCAAAGGCGCCCTGATGGGTGCCATCTGCGGCCTGCTATCCGTGATCGCCTACGGGACAATCACTGAGGATATCGGGACCGGCATCGGATACGTGTTCTCGCCGACCAACGAATTCGGTCTGGCCAACCTAGATGTCTTCCTGTCGGCGGTAATCGGCTCCGCCCTCGTGACTGTGGCTGGCTCCTACGCCCTGCCCGATGAATCCGCTTGATTCATTTGCCTGACCGACACGCCAAGGCCGTGTTCGGCCCGCACCCATCTAGGATTCACGCCTTGGTTATGCCTTGGAAGGGGTTCTGGCGCTCGACGTGGTCACGCCGTGAGGGGATGGGCGGATACTGGTTCCCAATCGAGATGTTCTTCTTCGGCCTGCTCTTCGTGGCCGTCCCCTACTTCGCTTCCAACAACATCGCAGCACACTACCTCGAGACTGTGTGGGACCCGGAAATCTGGCTGGACAGGCAGATACCAGTGGTCAACTGGATGATCATCCCGTATGCCGCCCTGTACCTGTTCTACCCAGCCACACTAGCAATCAGCCCAAGGGACGACAGAGGTAGGGCCGAACTGATTCTGGCCATGCAGGGACTCATTCTCATCACCCTCTTCTGCACCTTCTTCTTCCTCGTCCTCCCTGCCGAGATTGACCTCAGGGACCAGCTTGACATGGACTCGCTAAGTGGGATTGAGGCCTCTCTGTTCGGATTCATCCATTTCTCCGACAACCCGTGGAACGCCTGGCCCAGCCTGCACATCGTCCACTCTTACCTGCTTGCTAGGATGATGACTCTATGGATTAATCGCGAGCATGGCGAAAAGCCACTGGCGAAAGCATTCCTAGTCGTTCTTTGGGTCGAGTACGCCCTCCTGTGCGTGAGCATACTGACCACCAAGCAGCATTACCTGTTCGACCTATTTACAGGGCTCGTAACCGCCATGGTTGCTTGGAAACTGTTCGAGTACGCCCTAAGTCTCGCAGAGCGCCACTCCCCCAGCAGAATCGCTGATGAAGCGGACTGGGCATGATTAGTTGTAAACCATCGGCAGGAAGCCGTTTGCCGCGGTTTCGCATGCATTAGATACATCGTCGAGACGTTGTAGGACTCGGTACATGTGTACGGCGGCCAGAGGATCGTCCTCGCCGATGCTGAACACGAACCCAGCCGCCCGACTTTCTGCCAAGTCAGACTCGTGCTCAGCCAGATTGACCTGATCGATTAGATCACCTAGCTTCTCTCGGCCAGATCTGGTATATCCTGAGAGCGTCAGGTCACGCAATGCTTCGACAGTATCCTCGTAGGTAGCCGCAGTCTTAGCGACCGCTTGTGCCATTTCCTTGAGTAGGGTTTTGGCCTCCGCATTGTCATAGAGTGGTCTGAATGAGAGTTGTTCGGCGACATTTTGAGCATAGTCGGCAATTCGATCCTGGCGAGCTAGCATGTGGTAGAAATCATCAGACCTCATCAGCAGATTCCACTTACCTGAACCGACTCTCCTTCGCAAATCATTCTTCACATTGTCAGCGTTCAATTCGGCCAATATAGTCGCCTCTATGGCTTCGCTAGGATCCTTTCCGTCTACTGCGTTGTTCACTGCATCCAACATGTGGTTGACCGTCTCCTCGACTGCCTCCGCGTGAGTGTGGAAAAGTTCGAAGTAGGTGGGAGCCCCCTTCTCAGCATCACCTCCCGCATCGGCCAGTGCGTCCTCAACGAAGATCTCGTTATCCCTAGTTACCCACATCACATAACCTACCATCAAGAACGAAATGGGGATGATGACTAGGAGATTAATTGGATCCGACCCACTTGCCACGTATATCACCACGGATCCAAAGCCGGCAGCAGGTAGACTAGCAACCCAAGATGCTACGATTTTCCCAAATACTCTGAAATCCACATTCTTGGCACCACCTGCTAATCCAACACCAACCACTGCGCCAACAAGCGTATGAGTTGTCGAGACAGGTACCGCAAGGAACGGCATCGAGAAGAGCAGGATAGTGGTCGCTGCACCAAACTCGGCCGCGAAACCCCTTGTCGGAGTGATGTCTGTAATCTTGTGGCCGATGGTGTCCATGACTCTCCACCCCCATGTCATCACACCAATCGCTATACCGATGCTCCCTAGGAGCACTAGCCAAGTGGGAACAGGGGCCTCGGCAGCAAGTTTTCCTCCATCGGAGAGGATTTGGTAGACCGCTGCCATCGGACCAATCGCATTAGAACGGTCATTCGCTCCGTGTGCGAATGCAACATATGCGGCAGTGATTACCTGCAGCCAGACGAATATCCGCTCAACGCCATGGAAACCCTCCTTCTCACCCTTGAATTCGTAGTTCCTCAGAACATATGCCAGAACACCCGCGGCGATTGTCGCAATAATCAGAGCCAGAATGATGCTGTTGATCGGGAACCAGGCGTTTTCGACCATCGGATTCCAACTACCATTCTCCTTGACAGGTAACCAATCGTACTTGCTTTCTATCCAACCGTTACTCTCCGCTCTCGCGAAGAAGCCCTTCAGTGCCTTGAACTGTAGCGCGATTCCGAGGACGAAGAATGTCGGAATAGCGAGAATCGGGGCCAGCCACTTCGATCTTGCAATCGGGTCTTCGGCCTCAAGTATAGTTCCTCTAACTATGTAGAATGTGAAGAAGGCCAGCAGGCCGCCCATTAGTGGGCTCGCGACCCAAGACATCACCACCTTGCTAACGACTTCCCAGTCGATTAGTGAGGTGCTATGCTGTACCTCTAGAACTAAGCCAACTCCTAATATCCCGCCTATGATGCTGTGAGTGGTGGACACAGGAAGCCCCAGTCTGGTAGCTATGGTTAGCCAAACCGCAGCTGCCATCATGGCAGCGATAAATGCGTACATCAGATCGTTAGCGAAGGCCGGAGATATAGTATCGAAATCCTCGATGTAGAGAATTCCCTTGCGAACTGTATCAGTAACCGCATCCCCCGCGAAGAATGCACCAGCGAACTCAAAGATTGCAGCTACAATCACTGCTTGCTTCAGAGTTAGTGCGCGTGAGCCGACCGAAGTCCCCATTGCATTGGCAACATCGTTGGCACCAATGTTCCAGGCCATGTAGGCACATACTGCAAGAGAGAGAATCAGAACTAGCGTCATCACTGGTTCCATTGCACTCCCCGCATTGCCAGAGGTACTTCATGGGGAAGATGCGTAATCTATATAGTAATAATTAGAATCGCCGATTCATGCCCATAGGGCCGGGTGAACAAGACGTCCGCAGATTGCAACTGACCGGCGGTTCGACATACACCATGAGTCTGCCCAAACCTTGGGTGTTGACGAACAATCTCTCCGCTCGGGATGGCATCCGCGTTGAATGGAGGCCAACAGGAGAACTTTCCCTTACTCCTCTAGATGTGCCAGAGGAGATAAAGACGCTCGTCGAGCTGAATCTTGACAGAATTCCCGAAGGTGCATTGTATGATCACCTGATGGGAGCGTATCTCTCAGGGGCCCGCGAGATTTCGGCTCAAAGTGAAATTCAGTTTAGCCGAGAAATTCGCAGCGAGATACGCAGGTTCCTCCGTTCTACGAGAGGGTTTGAAATCGGAGAACAATCGGAAACCAGTGTACATCTGATTAGCCTTCTGAATGCAGGAGAGCTCCCTCTCCACGCAAGTCTGAACAGGATGTACCTACTACTATCATCCTTGGTTCGTGACACGTTTGAAGTCCTTACAGGGTCCGATGATGAGTTGATTTCTGATTTCGAAGAACGAGAGAGGGAAGTCGATGGTCTACATTATTTGATCGAGAGACAAGTTGGTTCTATGCTGGATTCACAGCAAGTTGCTAGGTCGCTTGGATTGGGTAGGAAGCAAGGTGTTGAACACGCCAATCTTGCAAGGTCACTGGAGCGAATGATGGACCACGCGCACGAGATGGCTCGCCTAACATTGGAGACGACTCCCCGGCCACGCTTGAAGTCCGAAGAATTCCCTCTTTCCGCACTGCCTATGTGGATGGACGCGCAAAAATCTCTGATGATAAATCTGCGAACTCATGACTCCTATCAGATAGAAGAAGCACGCGATTCGCTGAAAGCCGCACAATTGTCTCTAAAAGAGCACGAAGAGGGCCTCTGGACCGGACGGAGAAAAGCCTCCCGCTTGCTTTTCGAGGATCGGATATCTGAATCGATTCGTCGGATTTGCGCCTATTCGAGAGATTTTGGGGAGATTCTGCTCAATATGATTGCATACGATTCCATCCAGCGCGAATGAGCGCTAGAAAAGGGCGGCAACCTTCTCAGGCTGGGTCAAGTAAACCAGTAGCCCTATCCCGGCGAACATCATCATCCACGCACCGGTCGCCTTGACTATCCCAGTAGACCGCCGTAGGAAATCTAGCATGGCCTGCCTCCCCATCCCGACCAGCGCTGTAACCGTAATCATGAGCAACGTCACTGAGAGGATGAGTCCGGCCATCCCGAAGGCGAAGGCACCGTTTCCGACCACTGCGAGCCAAGCAACGAACGGGAAGACCGCCGCGGCGGTGCAGTCGACCGAGGCCGCACTGTAGCCTATGCCCCACAGGTACATGTTGCGTCTAGGTGTGAACTGCTCATCCATCTCTGTGGTCTGATAGCTGTCCAGTGCCCCTTGGACCCAGTTCAGCAGGTGAGAGGTCCATCCCAGAAGCATCAGGGCACCGAGAATTACCAGCAACCATGCAATGGCAATCGCGATGTCATGCAAAACTCCGGAGAGGTCAATGATTTCGTCAAGTCCGAAGATGACAGCTCCTACCGCACCGAAGAAGGTCAGTTGACCTAGTGCAGCGTAGCCGCCGACCTCAATAGGCTTGGGCATGCTGCCAGAGAGCTTGCCCGCCTCTCGCAGTTCGTCCTCCCTCATCCCGAGATTGAGGTAGTACGCGATGTATGACGGAAGGACCGGGAAGGCGCACGGCGAGAAGTATACTAGGATACCCAAAAACAGGCCGATTACGAATACCCCTGAGAGCGATCGATCGGCCTTCTCAATGCCGAAGCGCAGGTCACCCGCCTCGCCAGCATTGGCGCTAGCAACTGCCGAGTCGAATGACGACCAACCATCAAGCGGAGTCCCGGTGTTCTCCTTGGCTACGGCATAGCCCTCGTGGTCGACCACAATCACCAGTGGGATGGCCTGGGCCGAGTAATACTCGACCAAGTCCCCTGTGCTACCATCCTCGAGGATTACGACGTCAGGGCCCTCCGTTGGCCACGGGCCACGGCATATGCTTGTCAGAGCCGGTGTCGCCGAAGGTCCCGTTGATGTCGTCAAAACTCTCGTAGCCGTACCAGGACCCGATTGATAGTGCCACTACCCCGTACGGGCCGTCGAGAGCCTGCCAATCCCCGAGACTCTGGTCGATGTGTGTCTGGACGTAGTGGCAGTTGGTGCAGTCGACCGCCATGAAGTCGAGGACCACCACGCTCCCTCGCAGGTCCGAGAGCCGTACCATACCGGAATCGTCGGCGACAGCATCGTCTATCCCCGTCCGGTTCATCGTCGCGACCTCGAAGTCAGGAACCTGTTCTATGTCGTCGGACACCCCATATGCCGATGCTGAGAGGCCAAACAGAGACAGTGAGGCGTAACCTATGATGCAGAACAGCACGACCCCGACGCCGAACGCCTGCCAAGTCTCCTTCTGGCGCAGAACCCCGAAGTCTAGTCCCGCCACCATGAAACGCCGAATTAGGGCCGACTTTTGATTCCGGCGGGAGTAGTGCTCCCGAGACGAGTCATCACGCTTATTGCCGAATCGCGGCTGGCAACGGGCCACGGGCTCGTGGTCTAGGGGTTATGACGTCGCCTTCACACGGCGAAGATCGCAGGTTCAATTCCTGCCGAGCCCACCATCATCCAACAAGTTCGTCGAGCAGCGAAGATGCGCCAATCCTCAGTCTCGCCGCCCCCTTTATGGCAGGATCCTCCGAGTTGACGAGACTCAGCAGGCGCTCAACATCACTGAGGGTGCTAATCCCCCCTGATAGCTTGACCCCGGGTTTGCTTCCCATCGTCACCCCGTGCCTCATTACCTCGAAGGCCAGAATCCCGGCAGCCTCGTCGCTGCACCCTCCGCGCTTGCCAGTGGAACTCTTGACGAAGTCCGCGCCCGCTGCCAGCGCCATTCGCGCGCAGGCACGCATCCGACGCTCGTCGAGCAGGGAGGTCTCGATGATGACCTTTAGCACACAACCGGCCGAGGCCTCGCGCATGGCAATCAGCATCGCCAGCTCGGACTCCCCTGGAAACCCCTCGTCCTCGCGCGGCTCGAGGACGCAGTCGATCTCGTCCGCCCCTGCCTGAACGGCAGCGCGGATCGCATCGGACGCAGCAGCGGGGTCGCTATCACCCACGGGGAAGCCAGCGGCCACGGCAGCCACCGGTATCCTGCCGTCCAATCGCCCCTTGACGTAGGGTACGTGCTCGGAGAAGACGCATACGGCCGCAGGACGGTGCTCGTTTGCCCTCTCGCACAGGGCATCCAGGGCAGTCTCGCTGGCACTGTGGTCGAGCAGTGTCAGGTCGAGTAGGTCGAGCACGCCTCTAGCGTCCATCATATCACTCAGCCGTGACGTGACTCAAAGTCACGCATGAACCCAACTAGGGCCTCGACGCTCTCAATGGGGCATCCGTTGTACATGCTGGCGCGTATTCCACCCACGCTGCGGTGCCCCTTCAGCCCACCAAGCCCGATGCCGCGGCTTCGGCTAAGAACGCCCCTTCGAGATCCTCGTCAGATAAGCGCCATGTCACATTCATCACCGAGCGCGAGCCTCCATGCGCGTGCGGGCGCCAGAAATCACTCCGGTCGAGCTCATTGTAGAGCAGGGCCGCCTTGGCGCGATTACGCTCGATGGCGCCCTCTAGTCCGCCGTTACGCTCGATCCAGGCAAAGACTCTGTCGAGAACGAAAATCCCGAAGGTGTTCGGAGTGTTGAACATCGAGCCCTTGGAGACGTGAGTGTGGTAGTCGAGCATGGTGGGTATGCCCTGTATACCTCGGGACAGGGCCCAAGGTGAGAGGATTACCAGCGTCACGCCGCTGGGCCCGAGGTTCTTCTGCGCCCCGGCGTAGATGACATCGTGAGCGGAGACGTCCAACGGGACACCGCATATGTCCGAACTGGCATCCACGACCCTCGGCTTGCCACCGCTGTCAGGGAGGTGGTGGAACTGGGTGCCATACAGCGTGTTGTTCGAGGTGTAGTGGAAGTAGGCAGCATCCTTGCGGATGGAGTAGTCCCCGTCCTGCGGGACCGATCTGAAGCCGTTGTCTGAATCGTCCCAGACCGAAGATGCATCCCCCACCCTGCTGGCCTCCTCGAGCGCCTTCTGGGACCAGCCACCTGTGACTAGGAAATCCGCCTTCTGCCCCTCTTCCATCAGATTAAGGGCAGTCATGTAGAACTGCGTCGAGGCGCCCCCCTGTAGGAACAGGACCTCGTAGTCCTCTGGGACAGATAGAACCCTCCTGATTCGCCTCCGCCGAGTCGATGACGCTCTGGAACGTCGGGCTGCGGTGGGACACCTCGAGCAGCCCGAAACCGCTCTCATCCAGATTGGGTAGCTCCGCTGCCACCTCCTCCACCACTTCCAGAGGCAGCACAGCTGGTCCGGCGCCGAAGTTGTGGATACGACCGGCAGGTTGCACGCCCCGACGCGCCCGCTTCGGGCCTTTCAGCCCATCGGAGCCCACGATAGGGTTCATTTTCGGGTGGCCGGACGGACAGTCGTGCTCCGCATAGGCCTCGTCATGCTGCAAGGCGCCCGACACGTCCACATTGCGGCGCTACAGCGAGCCGCAGATGAGTGCGACATCGAGATTGAGGTGCACGAACTGCGCAAAGCCTCGGACCTAGCGGCAGCCGACCCTCATGCAATAGTGCTGCCCGGAGGCGAGTCCACTACAATGCGACTTACCGGGAACCACGATACATCCAGGCTTCTACCAGCTCTTTTCGAATGGATTCGTTCGGACTCATCTCGCCCGGTGCTTGGCACCTGCGCGGGCGCGATACTGCTGGCCGACCCTCGGGATGGCGGCGACCCTCTGGTGGACGCCGACATCGACCGTAATGCGTACGGGCGGCAGGCAGACTCCTTCCAGAGCACCCTCGAGGCCACCATCCTAGGGCGCGACTTCCCAGGCGTGTTCATCCGGGCACCGCGATTCGAATCGCACAGTGAGTCGGCAACGGTGGCAGCCATGCACGGTGAGGAGGTTGTGGGAGTCAGGACTGGAAACAGGCTCGCCCTGACCTTCCATCCGGAACTATCCTCTGACACCGGCTTCCACCGCTGGCTGCTTGAGACCGCCGCAGGTGCTGGGTCATGAGCGTCACACTCAGTCTGCCGCAGGTGCCAGAGTTGCACGAGCCTCCCGAGGAGGCCGACGCAGAGGGCTGTATTCAGTGCCAGATGGGTAGCAAACTGGTCCTTTTCATCACGGGCAACTGTCACTGGCGCTGCGACTACTGCCCCCTTTCAGAGACCCGCCGCGACATCGACCACATGTTCGCCAACGAGCGTCGCTGTGAGAGTTTCGACGAGGTCATCGAGGAGGCGAGGGCAATGCGTGCCACAGGTGCTGGAATCACCGGCGGCGATCCCTTGATGGCTCGAGAGAGAACGCTCGAGGGGATTAGGCGACTGAAGGCCGAGTTCGGCACGCAGTTCCACCTGCACATGTACACCAGCATCCCGTTCCGTCCCGAGGGGGCCCGTCCGAGTTCGCCGAGGCCGGGCTCGACGAGATACGATTTCACTTCCTCGACCTCGCGGCCGAAGAGTACCGAGAGACTATCGCGGCCTGCTCCGAATCGGGGATTCTGACTGGAGTCGAACTGCCCTGCGAGCCAGACAAGGAATCAGAACTGTTCGAGCTGCTGGACGCCCTGAGGGGATACGATATCGACTTCCTCAATCTCAACGAGCTTGAAATCACGGTGGGCAACATCGACAACATGGAGTTACGCGGATTCAACCTGTCGACCGAGATAACCGCTGGTGCCGCGGGCTCCGCAGAGCTCGCCCTAAATCTACGAGATCGCGTGATTGCCGCATCGAACGGCCTCCCCGATCCGATTGACGGAGAGACGAGAGAACCCTATGGGTATCACCTGAAGTTCTGCACGGCGGTCTACAAGGACGCCGGGCAATTGCGGAGGAGGTTCCAACGCAGGGGCGAAGCGACCATCGCGCCTCACGAGACGCTGACTGACGACTCCACCCTGATGTTCGGCGCCGTCTACTCCTCGGAGGAGGACCAAGAGTCGTGGAGAGGGGAAATCGCAGAGCAGACTGGCCTGCCGCAGAGATTCATGCTGTGGGACCCCGAAAACCATCGCATCGAACTCCCTCTGGTGGTGGCCGAGACGATAGCCGAGCACGTTGACGCACCAGTGGCTATGGTAGAGGTCACCCCGACCTTCGAGAGGATGGAGGTGACCGTTGTCTGGCTCAACGACCAAGCATCGGGTGAGCACTCCTCGTTGGGTTCATAGGGTCTCGACTTTCGTTGCCTAGTCGTGCCGGTCAGAATCGGAGACCCAGAAGCCGCGGGAGTCAATCCGTTCCGCAGGCTCTCAGCATCGCAGGTCAACACTTGGAAATCCTGCAATAGGCTATGGTACTACACATACATCGAGCGTCTGAAGAGCCCGCTGCCACCTCAGATAATCCGAGGCAATGCAGCCGAGGAATGTGTATGTCGAGTCCTCAGAGATTCTCCCGTTATGATTTCCGCAGACTCCCCAGATGAGATGAAATCACCCTTGTTGGATGACGGCTCCCTAGACTACGACAATCAGATGGCGTGGCCAAGCCCAGCGATGCTCGAGCTTCCCGAGGAGCAGTGGCCGGACGACAGGAAAACCCTCGAGTCTTGGGCGATGTCCCGCGTCGATGTGCACTTCGATTCGTGCTGGGACGCGGCAGTCGCAGACTGGGAATCGTCCCCCAACCGCTCCGGATCGGTGGCAGATGCAGATCCCGAAGAAGCCCTAGAAATGGTTCGGGCTGGCATCAGGATGCACCTAGATCAGGTTGAAACTTGCTTGAAGGCCGGAGGTGGGCCGAAGTTCTCAGAATGGCGCGCAGGTGGTATGAGAGGCCAGTGGCCGGCACCAGACGGCTTCCCACGTGTCTGGATAGAGAGGCACCCGGCGGCGCGTGACTCAGGCGACATCACTTGGTTCGAGGCTTGGGAGGTCGCGCGTCCGTGGTTCGTCGACCCAGATGCTGGTCAGTGGAAGCAGACCACTTCACACCCCGAGGAGTGGTTCCAGGGAGAGTACGACATGGTGTACGACTGGACCGGTGCCATTCGAATCATCGACCTCAAGGCATCGATAGGCAGGGGAGATCGCTCGGGCAGTTACATCGACCAATTACGGCTCTACTGCTGGTTGTGGTGGGAGACTCACGGTAGGGCTGATGAGGTCGAGGCACTCGAGATCTGGTATCTTGGAACCGGTTCGGTCAAGGACGTTCCGAGGCCGACTCAGGACGAGTTGCTCGAACTCAGTGAGGAACTTGAGGCCCTGTATGGCAGAATCCACGCTCGCGACCCAACAATCGACGAGTGCCCGCCCGAGCCCGCACCTCTGAGATACTTCGACGAGGGCGGGGTCCCTTCGCAGACTCCCATCGACCCGGACCCACGCGCTCGTTGCAGACGCTGCGAGCTTCGTGGCGTCTGCGAGGGCAGCGAACACGACCTAGAACTCCCTCTCGAGCGCAGCATAGAGCGCTTCGGCCACAACTGGCCGGTAACCCCGCTTGGCGAGATTGTGACCCGTGTGAACGTGGTCGGGGATGTCTCGGGCTTGCGCGGTCCGAACCTAGCGGCCGATGGCTCGGTTGAACTCTCATTCATTTTGCAGGAGGGGTATGACCGAGCCAAGGTGCGACCCTCGCGATACGGCACCCCGAGACAGATCACCCGCTCGATTGCCAATGGCAGCAGGGTCCGCATCGAGAACGCCATGGCATCGGTCTGGAAGGGCGAGGTAGTTCTCGATTTAGACGATAAGTCCTCGGTCGCAATCGCAGATGAGTCCGACTCCGCCCCCATAGTCGACATAGAGACCAAGGTCAATGCCATCGGCAGGGTGTGGTCGGTGAACGCATTCCCAGATGGCGAGGGGGTGACCCGGTGGTCGGTGACGATGGTGGACCAGACGGGGTCTGCAGGAGTGGTTGCATTCAGACAGTTCATCCCGCTGGCTGCAGCGGGGGTGACTAGGGGTGATGAGATAGCGATTCTCAACGGGGAGATCGGCGAGTTCAACGGCCAGCCGCAGGTTCGGATCGGACCAGGGGGGCGCCTCGTGATACTGCGTGACTCCTCTGAGGTGCCTGAATTCTAGTGGCGCCGAGAGAGGGATTTGAACCCCCGCGTCCAATGGACAGTGGATTTCGAATCCACCGCAATACCGGGCTATGCGATCTCGGCAGCGGTTCCGCCACCTGCGGATTAGAGATAAGCATGACCCGACACGCAAGGACCGTGAGGATCGAGATCAATCATGACGGAGAAACACTCTCAGTCGAATCCGAGGGGCCAATCACAATATTGGAACTACTCGAGAGGCTGGGCATCCCGTCATCCACCGTCCTCGCCGTTCATGGCGAAACGATAGTGCCTCATACGTCGCGGATTGAGTCTGACATTAGTCTCGAGCTGATAGTCGTCTCGTCGGGCGGTTGAGGGTTAGACGTAGAAGTCACTGGAACCCTCTGACTCGCCTGCGCTGAGAACCTCCTCTATGCTGCCGCTGACCTCCATCGTCTCCATCAGTTTCCTAGCCGTCTCCTCGGTCGAATCGAGATCCAGTTCTAGTGAGAGGTCAAGCCCCGCTCCTATCCAAGAAGCCAGTCGGTCTGCTGCCAGCACGTCGGCACTGGCTCCGATGGTCTCTGCCACAAGCCCAACTGCGGGAACGCCGTACAGCGGGGAGAGGGAAATCAGCAGCCCGGCTATGCCTATCATGCCAGCCTCGGGATGCTCCCTGCTGACCGGGATGTCGTTGGCCTCGAGGTTCTTCCTGACCTCGGGGTCGGCGCAGATTACGTGGATGCCCCTGTCGTCGCTGCCTGCTGCTAGGCCGGCCAGCACCAGCAGTTGGGAGGTGCCAGATTCCGAGGCCATCTCGAGGATTGCTTCGGAGACCTCGTGCTGACCTGCAGCCGTCATCGGCTGCAACGGCCCACCTATGGTGATCACGGTCCTGCCATCCGGGATGAGCACCGAGTCGATGTTGATGCGAGGGGGGATACCAGCCCGTCGCCATCGAGGGTCGAATGCGGGGGAAAGTCTGGGTGCAGGATCCATCCTATGGTTCGCGAGGGGTGCTTCTCGATCAGCGAGTCCACGACTATCTTGCCGACATTTCCCACTCCGGGCACAGCTTCCAGTATCGCCGCGTGCTCAGGCAACCCCTCGCCTACGAGCCAATGAACCCTAGTTCGGTTCATTCCTCCTCGCCCCCGTCGTCTCTGGGCGTCGGAAGGGATGCGAGCCATTCCTCGCTGCCCACATCGAGCCTCTTCCTACGCCTCGCTCCTTGAGCGTCCTCTGGCGAGTATTTCATCGGGGACACGGCAACCATCGCTCCTCCGCACTCCTTGCATCTGGTAGCCAAGCCGTACTCGCCGCAAGAACTGCAGCGCTGCAATCTGGTGCGTACCATCTCATCCCCGGCCTGCTTCCGCTAGGAAGGGTCAATGAAGCCTACGGCTCGATAGGTACCGTCAGAGGCGTTCGGCGGAGATTGAGCCCTCGACCGAGGCCATGCGCTGCGAGGCCGCCTCCTGCGCGGCTTCCCACACAGACTCGGCAGCCTGATAGTCCGGGGCGCGGATGTCTACGCGGTAGTGAGGCGCCCCGTCGTAATGGCAAGTCAGAGTGACCTCCTCGAGTCCCTCTGCGCAGGCCTCCGCGGCCAGAAGCGCCTCCTTAATCGCAGCAACTCCCTCAGGGCCCCAGACCTGCAGGTCGAACTCACCGCGAATCTCCACGTAGGGAGGAACGATGTTCTCGACGGCCAGTTCGGTGACCACTGTCATCCAATCACCCGTGAATCCGGACTCGCTCAGGACGGTCTCGCTCAGGGCACACTCCTCGAGGGCCCCGTATAGCGTCCCGAAGACCTCGCGCATCTCGTCACAGACCACGTTAGTCCTGTCCTCGTCCCAGCCGACTCTCTCGGCCACGACACGCATAATCTGTCTGGCACGCTTGCGGTTCTTCCAAGACTGCAAGGTGTCCCTCCTGCGCTCTTCGGAGACGGATTTGATTGAGAGCTCGATGCGCTCCTTGTCGCGCTTAACCTGAATGGCCTTGGCGACCACGCGCTGACCCTCTCTGAGGTGGGTCCCGATGTTCTTGACCCAGCCTGAGGCGACCTCGCCGATGAATACGAAACCGGTCCTGCCCTCGTATCCCTCGAGGTTGAGGTAGGCACCGTTCTCCTTGACGCTCCTGACCGTGCAGATCAGCAGTTCGCCTTCTTCCGGCCATTCGTTGGAACTTATCTGGAACGCCCCCTTCACTCGAGGGCGTCTATGATGTCGCTGCCTGTCAGGTCCGCCCTGCCACCTGCGGGTCGAGCCAGCGTGGCTCCGCAGATTGAGCAGGAGATTGAGGTTGACGCCCTCTCGAAGATGATGGCCTCGTTACCGCAGTCCCGGCAGTTAACACGAAGGAACCTACCAGCCATCATCCTACCTCAATCACTTGTCGACTAGCTCGAACTTCCTAGCGCGCTTCCCGGAAGGAGAGTGCGCCTTCCCGGTCTCCTGGCACCGGTAGATTAGGTTGACGCGCTTGGTCGGCTTCTCCCCCGACGGCTTCGGTCGTGGGAAACCGCGGTATCCAGAGGTAACTCGACGGAAGCGGCGCTGCCCCCACTTCAGCTCGCTGGCACGTCGCTTCCTGACACGCTCGACTGTGTGCTCGGTGTGCTTGCCAGCCGCGGGGCTGTAGCGCTTCACTGTCCTCGGCATCTTGACCATGTCCCTACCTCACGCCTTGCGACAGCGCGGCCACCGATGACCCGTTTATGAACTCTATCGAGACTCCTGCGTAGCAGGAAGGCCCGGTACGGGCCGATTGCGCAAATACGATGTAATGGCCCAACACGCACCGGGCCATGTCCCTGTGGGCCACTCAAGTATGGCTCGGCCTGAGCATCGCCGTCATCGGCATCAGCATGCACAGGACCGGCCCCGCATTCAGAAGGCATCCCTTCGGCACCCCGGTCGCGCTGCTGGGATTGGCTGTAATGCTGATTCGCGTCGAAGAGCCCCCCTCTCCCGAGTCGGAGGTGGTGTCTGCAGCGGTGGACACAGCCTTCTGGGCGATTCCGGCGCTGCTCGGATTGAGCCTGGTGCTGTCGGGGGCCCCGTTGTACTGGAGGTCGCGCCCGCTTCCGCTGCTGGCCGGCTGGGCCCTGATAGCCGCGGGATGGCTCCAGTACTACTCGACCTCGAGCCCGAGCCTCGCAGACGCGCTCGACGCGGGAGGTTCACTAATCGGAATCCTCCTGTCCATTACGGTCTTCGTCCTGTGTGTTCGCACGGCGGAGAGGATGACTCCACAGGAGCCCGAGACTGAGGGGTTGGACGAGAAGGAGAGGAAGTATGTGGCAAGCGTCCTCAGGAGGCATCTGGAGGTGGACGATGAGCCCTGAACTCGACTCTGTAGCGACGGCCTTCGTGGGCTCAGCCGCGCTGACTTCCATGTTCGTAGTCCTTGCCATGATCGGCACCCTGAACCACTACCATCGCCCCATCATCCCGGTACTGGGCGCCCTGATGGTTATGCTGTCCTGCACCTACCTTCTAGCATGGGCCGATGGCACCGCCGTCGACACCCTCACTCTCAGGATGACCATGTCCGAGGGCGTATTTGCCATGCTCAAACTACTTCCTTTTGTCTTCCTGATACTCACGGCCCTGCTTCTCGAGGCATCCCTGCGAAAACGCCCGGAAGACCCTTTGTTGGCCCTGCTGGAGTCCGAGTCAGGCTCCGAGTGAGTCGTTTCCCTTGGGCAACTCTCATAACACCCCCTTCGGTCGCCGCGCTGTCCTAGGTGGTGGCGATGTCAAAGGGAACTCCGAGCATGGGCAAGCGGCAGAAGTCCACCCACATCCGCTGTAGGCGCTGTGGCAGGCACTCGTATCACAAGACCAAGAGCGTCTGCGCCCACTGCGGCTACGGGGCGACTGCCAGAATTCGCAAGTATCGGTGGAACAAGCGCTCTAGGTCGATGGGCGCCCGCAAGTGAGCCGGAAAGGGCTAAGTCCCTCACTGCTAGGGCCGAATGGTATCCGATGTGCGGCATCATCGGGATCTTGGGGAACCCGAACTCCCAGGTCGCAGGCTGCATCTACGACGGCATGCTCGTTCTGCAGCACCGAGGGCAGGACGCCGCTGGGATAGTGACCAGTGATTCCGACAACATCTCGCACCGGAGGGCCAATGGGCTCGTCAGGGACGTCTTCAGGGCCAAGCACATGTCCAAGCTCACCGGGTCGATGGGGCTTGGACACGTGCGCTATCCCACTGCCGGCTCCAACTCAGCGGCCGAGGCCCAGCCGTTCTACACCAACACACCGTTCGGAGGGCAGTCTGGCTCACAACGGCAATCTGAACAACACCTCTGACATCATCAACAGCCTGCTGGAGTACGACCACAGGAGGATTAACACCAGTTCCGACTCCGAGGCTCTGCTGAATCTGTTCGCCGCCGAGATCCAGCGCTCGGTGAACGGCCGCCCGGGAGGCATGGAAGCCCTCACCGAGGAAGATGTCTTCCGCGCCGTTGAGCGCACGCACCTGAGGTCAGAGGGCAGTTACAGCGTAGTCACCATGATCACCGGGTGGGGGCTGGTGGCCTTCCGCGACCCGAATGGAATCAGGCCGCTTTTCATGGGTAGGAACGACGTCGACGGATTCACCGAGCGCCTGTTCGCATCCGAGAGCGTGGCCTGCGCAGCCCTGGGGTTCGAGACGGATCGCGACGTCGCTCCCGGCGAGGCGGTGATTGCGAGGATGGACGGCTCCTTCTCCTCTAGAATCTGCCACTCCGAGCCGATTCACACTCCCTGCATCTTCGAGCACGTCTACTTCGCCCGCCCCGACTCCACCCTCGACGGGATATCGGTGCACGAGGCAAGGCTGAGGATGGGAGCTGCCCTAGCTAGAAGGGCCCTCAAGGAGCGCCCCGATCATGACATAGACGCGGTGATTCCCGTTCCCGACAGCGGCAGGATAGCCGCCATGGAGATGGCCAACGAGATGAGGGTGCCGTTCCGCGAGGGCTTCGTCAAGAACCGCTACATCGGCAGGACGTTCATCATGCCGGGCCAGTCCATCAGGAAGGATTCGGTGAAGAAGAAGCTCAACACGATAGAGGGAGAGTTCGCAGGCAAGACGGTGATGATTGTCGACGACAGCATAGTCAGAGGCAACACCTCGAGGAGAATCGTCGAGATGGCGAAGCAGGCCGGGGCCAAGAGTGTGTACTTCGCCTCCTCGGCACCACCCATAGTGCACCCTAACGTGTACGGCATTGACATGCCGGCGCGCGAGGAATACGTCGCCCACGGCAGGACGATCGACGAGATAAGGAAAGCAATCGGTGCAGATTGGCTGGTCTATCAGGAGCTGCCCGACCTCGTAGATGCCTGCCTCGGAGCGGGTAACGACGGCTTGGCGAGCTTCGACTGCTCCTGCTTCAACGGCGTGTACGTGACAGGCGGGATAACCGAGGAGTACCTAGCGAAAGTCGAAGGGTCACGCAGTGATGTGGCCAAGAGCGAAGCTCTCTCCGAGCACGCGGACGCGGCAGAATGAAGTCGCGAAGAACTCTCAGGAGACCATGGTAGGAGTCATTGACGAACTGGTGTCCATCGAACTTGACGAGGTTGCCGGATGCGCCTGTATGCTCGATGATGGCAACTTCGCCGCAGGCTTTGACTCTGGCGAGGTTCGAGTATACGGATGCGATGGAGTGGTCACTGCCTCGGTCTCTCTGGGCAGCCGAGCCGTTGGCGTCGCTAGTCTGAGCGGCTCACTGATTACCGGCAGCAGCATCGAAGGCGTACGCGCATTCCACGACCAGCCTCTGTGGGAGCTCCCGCTCACATCAGGGTGCGAGGCGTTGGCCTCGTCGTCGTTCGGCGTAGTGGCCGCAGACGGCTCGGGGCGACTGGTCGCCATATCCGAAGACGGAAGCGAGGCCGCGCAAGCGGAGTTCGGGCACGTCACGCACCTCGCGTACTCTCCCGAGGGAGTGTGTGCGGCAGCGCTGGAGGATGGCAGATTGCTGCTGCTGGGGCCGGATCTCGCGGTGCTGCATGACTCGCCAGCAGCCGAAGACGACGTGGAGACCGTATCGGGCCTGACCTTCCGTCCCGACGGGACCCTCTTAGCAGCCCGCAACTCCCTCGGGATGACCGTCGACGACAGGCCCGAGAACAGAATTGAGTGCTGGCATCCAGAGGCAGGGCTGTTGAACGCCTCGGAACTACCATCCAAGGCCACAGCACTACTGCCGACCGAGTCGGGTGCCATCATAGGCTGCTTCGACGGCAGCATCCTGTCATTCGAGGTCGGTGAGAAAGACCACCGTCTGATTGCCGAATTGGACTACCAGGTGTCAAGAATAATCCACTGGGGTCAGGACATTCTCGTGGCTTCTTGGTTCGACGTTTTCCGAATTACCTCCGAGGGGGAGTTGGTCTGGCACTTCGAGCACATCGGGGTCGTGGAGCACATCCTTGACCTTGGCGAGAGGGCAGCCATCATGGGTGACGATAGGAAGGGAGGTAGGCCCGCTCCTCTAGTCATCATCGACCCTGACTCCCCACCTAGACACGATGACCTCCCGATCGAGGAGGAGGTTACCGCGGACTCGGAGGGGCACTCGGGTGCCCTGTCGGAGGACGAGCTCAGACAGGTCGAGCAGAGGCCCTCCACGCACCATGAGGCCGAAGACATCCTCGACACGCTGCACGAGGAGGCCGAGGCCGAAATCGGCGACCCTGTCGTCGAAGCCGACCTGCTAGATGACCTATCGGCATCGGCGCGTGCGATCAACCTGCCTCCGGTGGCGGATGCGGGCGAGGACGTGACGCTGGGTGCCGACGAGGAGGGCAAGGCCACGGCCCTACTCGACGGTACGCGCTCCTACGACCCTGATGGCAGCATTGTGGGATGGGCTTGGGAGGACGGTGACGGAATGGTCATCGGAGACACCCCGCAGGTGCGTGTTAGGCTGTCCGCAGGAGTCCACGTTTTTCACCTCACCGTAACTGATGAAGGGCGGCCTCGAGCAGGTCGACGATCACAGTACAGGTCAAGTAATCAGAGATTTCCTAACTCCGCC
Organism: Methanobacteriota archaeon; assembly: GCA_019654055.1. Taxonomy (GTDB): domain Archaea; phylum Thermoplasmatota; class Poseidoniia; order Poseidoniales; family Thalassarchaeaceae; genus Thalassarchaeum. The sequence continues at coordinate 37,177 of BPDA01000009.1, forward strand.
TTGAGGGCAGGCAAAGCATCCTCCCAAGTGGCGACGATCCCGTAGTCGGCCACTCCGAATATGGGGGCATCTGGATCCTTGTTTATGGCGACGATGTACTTACTCGTCCTCATGCCTGCCAGATGCTGTATGGCCCCACTTATGCCGACGGCGATGTATAGGCTCGGAGTGACCGTCTTCCCGGTCTGCCCAACCTGCATCCCATGAGGTATCTCGTCCCAGGTGTCGACTGCGGCCCTACTGGCGCCGACCGCGGCTCCTATGATGTCCGCGACCTCCTCGAGATGGGAGAAGTTCGCGGGGTCACCCATTCCCCTGCCGCCGGAGATTATGATGTCGGCTTCTGCGACGTCCAGCCTCTCGCTGGCCTTCGCGATGGCCTCTCTGACGGCGACGGCCACGTCAGCGCTCTGGTTCACCGTGCTAATCTCAGCCGAACCGCCCTCGCCTGCGGCATCGAATGCATTGGCTCGTACGGTGATGGCACATGGCGCATTCAAGTCGAGGCTCTATCGCCTTGCCCGAGTAAATCGGACGTGTCACCGATATCCCGGGGGCCAGTCCAGTCGCATCTTGGATGATGGGGATGCCCCGCATGCTGCCATAGTGGCCGCTATCTCCCTCCCTGCCGGTGTCGCTGCGGCGATGATTACATCGCCTCCGGAAACTGAGTTCAGGGCCTCGGCCCAAGCACCGCCGTCGAAGCTGCCGAAACAGTCCCCGACGACTGAGATTACCTTGGCGACCCCTGATATCGAAGCCGCATCCTCGGCACCGAACCCCCCGGCGCACAGCACTGTGGGGGTGCCACCTATGGTCACGGCGGCCCCGACGAGCTGGGCTGTGACGGGATGCAATCTGTCTCCAGAAGACTCTGCTATCACCGTGACGTCCATCTACTCACCTCAAATCACATTCGCCTCGTCACGCAACTTGCTGACTACGACTGCCACCGAATCAGCGCCCTCGAACCTCTGTCCGGGGGGGTTCTCGGGGGGCGGAGAGTGACTGTCGACAGAGACAGACGAAGTCGACGTATCGACTCCCAAGTCACTCGCCTCCAGAGTCTCAGCGACCTTCTTCTTTGCCATCATGATGCCCCGGACGTTAGGCCTGCGCAACTCGGTAGTACCCTTGTCAAAGGCGAAGACGCACGGAGCCGAGACAGCGACCCGCTGGTCGCCTCCGGAGCTGGCTCGCAGGGCCATGAAGGAACCGCCTTCGGAAGCCACCTCGGAGACCATGGTGACGCATGAGGCGCCCATCAGGTGTGCCACCCCCGGCCCGGTCGAGCCGGCATTGGTGTCCGCGGCCTGCTTGCCGCAGAACACGACTTGGGCACCGCAATGGGAGGCCGCGGCAGCTAGTATCGCCTGAATCTGGGTACTGTCTAGTGCGTTTAGGTCCTCCACGAGGACGTGGAGCAAGGAGTCACCCCCTACGGCCGCGGCATCAGTCAGCATCTTCGCAGCCCTGACCGGCCCGCATGTGATTGCGACAATATCCCCCCCGCCACTCTCCTTCAGTTGGAGCGCGGACTCCAGCGCGTACTCATCGTAGGGGCTCATCGACCACTTGCTCACCGCCGACTCGTCGACCCTGCCACCTGAGACACTTATCTTGGCTGTGGTATCGGGGACCTGCTTGAGCAGAACGGCTATCGTCATCTCGTCACCAGTGCTTCGGCGACTAAAGCCCCCTCTATGAATTTTCGGCATTCCCACCGTAGGTGGGAAACACGAGACCTTACTCCGTGGACTCCCTTGTGAATGCCTGTATCCCGGTGATGTGCCGGCCGAGGATGAGGTTGTGAATGTCGTGCGTGCCCTCGTATGTCTTGACCGATTCGAGGTTGGCCATGTGACGCATCACAGGATACTCGTCGAGGATTCCGTTGGCACCGTGGATGTCACGAGCCATACGAGCGATTTCCAGCGCGATGTCGACGTTGTTCATCTTGGCCAGCGAGATGTGCTCCGGGATCCAGGGTTTCCCTCGTCCTTCTTCTGGCCGAGGTGGTACGCCAGCAGCTGTGCCTTCGTAATCTCCCTCAGCATCCAGGCCAACTTGTTCTGCACTAGTTGGAAGGAGGCTATCGGGTGGTCGAACTGTATCCTGCTCAGAGCGTACTCCCTAGCAGAGTTGAAGCATGACTGAGCGGCCCCGACAGCCCCCCAAGATATCCCGTAGCGGGCGTTGTTGAGGCAGCTGAATGGCCCCTTCAGGCCCTTTACGTTAGGCAGTATCCTGTCCTTGGGTATCCTGCAGTCCTGAAACACCAGCTCGCTGGTCACGCTGGCCTTGAGGGAGTGCTTCCCCGTCATTTCTGGAGCCGTGAATCCGGGGTCGCCCTTCTCGACGATGAAGCCGCGAATCACGCCGTCTAGCTTGGCCCAGACAACCGCAAGGTCGGCGATGGTGCCGTTGGTTATCCACATCTTGGCACCGTTGAGCAGGTAGTGGTCGCCCTTGTCCTCGGCGCGGGTAATCATGTCACCGGGATTCGAGCCGTAGTCGGGTTCGGTCAGGCCGAAGCATCCTATCCACTCTCCAGTCGTCATCCTCGGGAGATAGTGGTTCTTCTGCTCCTCGCTTCCGAAGTCCCATATCGGGTACATCGCCAACGAGCCCTGAACGCTTGCGAAGGAAC